>JAPSLC010000023.1 GCA_031181345.1 Cupriavidus sp.
TTCGCTTTGGTCGCCATATTGGTCAGATAGAGTTGAACGGTTGGCGCCGCAAACCCCGCGAAAACAGCGTACGGCTGCGGCGGCCACCGAATCATAGCGGAAAGTGACGCATTTCCAAGGGGGTTTGGCCCGTTACCCCCCTAAAACCCCGTAAAAACCCGGTGAAAAACCGTGCTTTCTGTCGCGCCGATGCATCGACGCACGCGCACGAACGCTTCGGTCGCGCTATCCACGCGCATCGATGCGCTGCGCATGGCCTGATGGTGATACCCCGCTCGTTGCGCTTGCGCCGGCGATTCAGTGCGCGTGCGCATCCATCCGTTCGCGCGTATCGCGTGCCAGGCCCAGCGCAAACGCCGTCTCGGCGACCAGGAACAGCGGCCCGATCAGCAGCCCGACGAGGTCGTCGACGAAGGCCGGCTTGCGCCCTTCGTAGTAGTGGCCGACGAACTGGATCGCCCATCCGAGCGCGAACAGCCCGATGCCGATGGCCAGCCAGGCCGCGGTCGACATCTCGCCGATCCGATGGCCGACATAGACGAACAGCGCCAGGATCAGCGTCATTGCGATACCGAAGCCCGCGGACAGCCGCAGGTAGAACAGGCAGGACAGCAGATAGACCACGATCGCCGGCGTCATCACCGCGGCGCCGTCGCCGAGCGGGATCTGCGGACGCGCCAGCAGCGTCGTGACCGCCAGCACGATCATCGGGATGCCGACGAAGTGGGTCGCCACGTTGCGGCGGTCGCGGTGATAGGCGGCGTATTGGGATAGATGGTCGACCAGCGTTTTCATGGCATCTCCTCCTGTCAGCGGGCATGGCCAACGGCATCCCGTTGGCCCGATCCGGTGCGCTGCAGCGCGCTGCGGGCGCGTTCGTGCCCGGCTCGATCGATTTATAGTAATGGGCGCGCCAGGCGTGGTCTGTCCGAATTTTGACAGTCCGGGCTTGTCCCCGGGCTTGTCCCCGGGCTTGTCTCCTGACGTTGTCGCGGGTCCTTGCGACAGCCGCACCGGCGCACACACCGACGCACACCGCCCCTCCCCTGCGTCGCGAAGACGATGGAGACCACCATGGGTATCCCGCCCCTCGCCTGCCCCACGCGCGGCACCGCCCTCCCCGCCGACCCTCTCGCTGCGCTGCGCATGGGAAGCTGGTTTCGCGGCCTGCCCGAGGACATGCGCGCGGCCCTGCTCGAGGGCGGCACGATGCGCCGGCTCGAACCGGGCGAGGTGCTGTTCCAGCGCGGCGATCCCTTCGATGGCCTGTACGCGGTGATCTCCGGCGCGGTCCTGGTGCATGCGCACGATGCCGGCGGCAAGGCGGCGCTGCTGGGTCTGCTGGAGGCCGGCGCATGGTTCGGCGAGATCTGCCTGTTCGACGGACTGCTGCGCACGCATGACGCCCGCGCGGCGACGCGTGCGGCGCTCTGGCATGTCCCGCGTGTCCGGCTCGACGCGATGCTGGCAGGGCAGCCGGCGTGGTGGCGAGAGTTTGGCAAGCTGCTGGCCGGCAAGACGCGCGAGGCGTTCCGCTATGTCGAGGAGGCCCAATTGCTGCCGCCGCTGGCGCGCACCGCGCGGCGGCTCGCGGCCATCGCGCGGTCCTATGGCGACACGCCCGCCGCCGCGGACGACCCCGCGCGACCGCCCCATCGTTCGATCCACCTGCCGCAGGAACAGCTGGCGCAGATGCTCGGCCTGTCCCGGCAGACTGTCAATCACGCGCTGCGCGAACTGGAGGCACGCGGCCTGCTGCGGCTGCGCTATGCCGATATCGAACTGCTCGATCTGTCGACCCTGGAGACCTTGACGTGACCACACCGGTGAACCCATCCGCCCAGCCGATCCTCGATGCCGATCGGCTCGACGCCTATCTGAACCGCATCGGCCTGCGCGAGCATCCATCGCCCAGCCGCGAGGCGCTCGACGCGATCGTCGCCGCGCATCTGCGGCGCATTCCGTTCGAGAACATTGACGTGCTGCTCGGCCGCCCGATCGATATCGCGCTCGACGCGGTGTTCGACAAGCTGGTGACGCGCCAGCGCGGCGGCTACTGCTTCGAGCACAACACGCTGCTGGCCGCGGCGCTGACCGCGCTCGACTTCGAGGTGCTGCCGCTGGCCGCGCGCGTGCGCTACGGCGTCGACGAAGGCGTGCCGACGCCGCAGTCGCATCTGCTGCTGCGCGTGCGCGTTGCGCACCGCGACTACATCGCCGATGCCGGCTTCGGCGGCCCTAATCCGCCCTGCGCGCTGCCGCTGTCGGAACCGGCGCCGCAGGGGCTGCCGTACCGGCTGGTCGGCGCGCCGCTCGGTGCGGCATCGACGGGCGCCTTCCATCTGCTCGATCTGGAACTCAGGAGCGGGGACGACTGGATCAAGCTCTATCGTTTCGACCTGTCGCCGCAGCTCTGGATCGATTACGCGGCGCGCAACTGGTATGTCTGCACCCATCCGGACAGTATTTTCGTGCACCGTCTGATGGCGGCGCGCACCGACGGCGAGGTCCGCCTGACGATGACCAACGGCGAGCTGACCGAGCGCGATGCCGATGGCGCAAGCCGCCACGTGCGGCTGGAAACGCCGGCGGAGATCGTCGCCACGCTGCGCGAACGGATCGGCGTGCGGCTCGACGACGAGACGGCGGCCGGCTTGCGGGAGTGGCTGGCGCGGCAAGCGTGAGGCAATCCGCCGCGCACCATGCACGCCGTGAATCCCCCGCAGAAAGAATGCTGATAAGGGCCGAAGAACGCGTGCCGCCCTGTGGACGCGGTCAGACCCACCGACCATAATGTGCCGGTCGCCGCCGCGCGTGCATCGCGGGCCACGGCGCCACACCAACATCAGAGTCCACCGGAAAACGGGATCGGTAGAGGAGACACCCCATGTCATTGTTCGATCTGAGCGGCAAGGTCGCCATCGTCACCGGCTCTTCGCGCGGCATCGGCCGCGCGATCGCCGAGCAGATGGCGGTCCAGGGCGCCAAGGTGGTCATTTCGTCGCGCAAGGCCGAGGCCTGCCAGGAAGTGGTCGATGCCATCAACGCGAAGCACGGCGACGGCACCGCGATTGCCGTGCCCGCCAACATCTCGTCCAAGAGCGAGCTGCAGCATCTGGTCGACGAGACCAACCGCGTGTTCGGCAAGATCGACGTGCTGGTCTGCAACGCCGCGTCGAACCCCTACTACGGCCCGATGGGCGGGGTCACCGACGAGCAGTTCCGCAAGGTGCTCGACAACAACGTGATCTCGAACCACTGGCTGATCCAGATGGTCGCGCCGCAGATGATCGATCGCAAGGACGGCTCGATCATCATCGTGTCGTCGATCGGCGGCCTGCGCGGCTCGCCGACCATCGGCGTCTACAACATCTCGAAGGCGGCGGATTTCCAGCTCGCGCGCAACCTGGCGGTCGAGTTCGGCCCGCACAATGTGCGCGTCAATTGCATCGCCCCCGGCCTGATCAAGACCGACTTCGCCCGCGCGCTGTGGGAAGACCCGGTGCGCTACAAGCAATCGACCGAGAACGCGCCGCTGCGCCGCATCGGCGAACCGGTCGAGATTGCCGGCGCGGCGGTCTACCTGGCCTCGAGCGCAAGCTCCTTCATGACGGGCCAGGCGCTGGTGGTCGATGGCGGCGTGACGATCTGAGCGGCGCCGCGCCAGCCGCCCGATGACACCGCCGACCCGCAGTTCGCAGGGAATCTCGCCCGCCTGGCCGGCGATCTCGCTGGCCGAGGCCCATGCCCGCCTGACCGCGCCCGGCGCACCTTTCGAAACCGAGGTGCGCGAGATCCGCGGCATCCCTACCACGGTATGGAAGCACGCGCCGTCGACGCTGCGCGACCTGTTCCTGCAGGCCCGCGCCCGCGGTGAGCGCACCTTCGTCGTCTACGAGGACCAGCGCGTTTCCTATGCGGGCTTCGCGCGCGCCGCGCTCGCGATCGCGCATGCGCTGATCGAGGATGGCGTGCGCCCCGGCGATCGCGTCGCAGTGGCGATGCGCAACCTCCCCGAATGGCCGGCCGCCTTCTACGGCGCGCTGCTGACGGGCGCCATCGCGACGCCGCTCAACGCCTGGTGGACCGGCCCGGAGCTGCAATACGGGCTCGCCGATTCCGGCTGCAAGGTCGCGATCGTCGACGACGAGCGGCTCGAGCGGCTGCGCCCGCATCTGGCCGACTGCCCTGCGCTGGTGCGCGTCCATGTGTGCCGTGGCGCAGCGGATACGCCCGATGCCGACCCGCGTGTGGTGCCGCTGGAGCGCACCACCGGGGACGTGATGGCCTGGGACCGGCTGCCCGAGCTGCCGCTGCCCGACGTCGCCATCGATCCCGATGACGACACCACGCTGTTCTATACCTCCGGCACCACCGGCAAGCCCAAGGGCGCCATCGGGACGCACCGCAACGCGACCACGGTGGCCTTCTGCGGCGGCTTCGGCCCGGCGCGCAACTGTCTGCGCCGGGGCGAACCCATCCCCGAACCCGATCCGCTTGCACCGCAGAAGGCAACACTGCTGTCGGTGCCTTTTTTTCATGTGACCGGCTGCATGTCGGTGCTCAACGGCGCGCTGCACGCCGGCAGCAAGATCGTGCTGATGCGCCGCTGGGACGCGCTGCGTGCGCTGGCGCTGATCGAGCGGGAGCGCTGCACGGTAGCCGGCGGCGTGCCGACCATCGCCTGGCAATTGGTCGAGCATCCCGAGCGCGAGCGCTTCGACCTGTCCTCGCTCGAGAGCGTCAACTACGGCGGCGCGCCGGCCTCGCCCGAGCTGGTCCGCCGCATCGTCGAGGTGTTCCCCAAATCGATGCCGGGCATCGGCTGGGGCATGACCGAGACCTCGGCCACCTTCACCAGCCACAACGCCGAGGAATACCTGCATCGGCCCGACAGCAGCGGCCCCGCGCTGCCGATCGGCGAGATGAAGGTGGTCGACGGCCGCGGCCGCGCGCTGCCGCCCGGCGAGGTCGGCGAGCTGATGGTGCGCGGCGCCAATGTCGTGCGCGGCTACTGGAACAAGCCCGAGGCCACCGCCAGCACCTTCGTCGACGGCTGGCTGCGCACCGGCGATATCGCGCGGCTGGACGAGGAAGGCTTCCTCTATATCGTCGATCGCGCCAAGGACATGCTGATCCGCGGCGGCGAGAACATCTATTGCATCGAGGTCGAGAGCGCGCTGTACGAGCATCCCGCGGTGATGGACGCCGCCCTGGTCGGCATCCCGCACCGCACGCTCGGCGAGGAACCGGGCGCGGTGGTCGGCGTCAAGCCGGGCGCCAGCGTCACCGAGGCCGAGCTGCAGGCCTTCGTCGCGCAGCGGCTGGCGGCGTTCAAGGTACCGGTCCGCGTGATCGTGCGCAACGAGACGCTGCCGCGCAATGCCAATGGCAAGATCCTGAAGTCGGAACTGCGCAAGCTGTTCGACGACGGCGCCGGCGCCTAGGCGCGCGCGCCTGCCGCGTCGCTGCAGCACGCCGCCCGTTCAGCGCAGCGGGATCGGCGTGCCGGCCTCCACCGGCACCGCGGTCACGCTGTTCTTCGGGCTGCCCGACACGATGCGGTCCGAATAGGTCAGATAGACCAGCGTGTTGCGCTTGCGATCGACCACGCGCACCACGTGCAAGGTCTTGAACAAGATCGACATGCGTTCGGAAAACACATTGTCCTGCTGGCGCAGCGGCCCCTTGAAGGCGATCTTGCCGACCTGGCGGCAGGCGATCGACGCTTCGGCCGGGTCCTCGGCCATGCCCAGCGAGCCCTTGATGCCGCCGGTGCGGGCGCGCGAGACATAGCAGGTGATGCCGTCCACTTCGGGATCGTCATAGGCCTCGATCACGACGCGGTCCGAGCCGGTGACGCGGAAATGCGTGTTGACGCTGCCGATTTCTTCGCCGTGCACCGGCGCGATCCATGCAAACGCCAGCGCGGCAGCGAGCGATGCCGCCGAGCATGCGGCCATCGGGCGACGGAATGCGGGCGCCATGGTCAGCTCACCGCATCCTGGATCTGGTCGTGCCGGCGCTCCATCTCCTGGCGCAGCTGGCGGCGCAGTTGCGCGGCGGCGAAGCGCTGGCGCTCGACCTCGTCGCGCGGCTCCAGCGGCGGCACCTCGGCCGGCTTGCCGTCGTCGTCGACCGCGACCATCGTGAAATAGCAGCTGTTGGTATGGCGCACCAGCTTGCTGCGGATGTTCTCGGTGATGACCTTGATGCCGATCTCCATCGAGCTGCGGCCGGTGTAGTTGACAGCGGCCAGGAAGGTCACCAGTTCGCCGACGTGGATCGGCTGGCGGAACACCACCTGATCGACCGACAGCGTGACGACATAGCGGCCCGCGTAACGGCTGGCGCAGGCATAGGCGACCATGTCCAGATATTTGAGGATGGTGCCGCCATGGACATTGCCGGAGAAATTGGCCATGTCCGGCGTCATCAGCACGGTCATCGACAGTTGGTGCGAGAGGTCGTTCATCGGGGCGGCGCGGAAAGATCGGCGCGGTGGGTTGATAAATGCGGTGGCTGGATGCGCTTGCACGACGCGCTTGCACGACGCGCTGGCACGACGGGCTTGCTGGATGCGAGTGTAGCGCGGCGCGGCGACGGCGCGCCAAATGAAAAAAGCGGCCCACGTGGGCCGCTCTCTCCGGTTGGCATCCGAGGATGCCCGCTCTTACTTCTTCTTGTTCACAGCGTCCTTGAAACCCTGGCCGGCAGAGAACTTGACCGTCTTGGCGGCCGGAATCTTGATCGTTTCGCCGGTGCGCGGGTTGCGGCCGGTACGGGCGGCGCGCTTGCCGGCGCCGAAGCTGCCGAAGCCCACCAGCGTGACCGAATCTCCCTTGGCAACCGCCTTCTTGATGTTTTCCAGCGCGGCGTTCAGTGCGCGCTCCGCTGCAGCGTTGCTCAGTTCCGCGTCTGCGGCGATGGCAGACACCAGTTCACCTTTATTCATGGCTGTATCCCTTGTTGGTCGTCGTCACCGGTGACCAGCCTGAGCCGTTTCACCGACCGGCGCAGTCTAATCCGCCGCTTGCGCATTGGGCAATCCCCAGTCGCACCGACGCAACGAAAAACCCGGAAATCCTTCCGTCAAGCGGCTTTCGGGGAGATTTACCCCCTCAATTCCTGGCTTTGACGCACCCCCGACAGCGGGTTATCCCCAACCCGCGGCGAGGGGCGCGAGCGGCCCCGCCTCCTATTCGGCGGCCGCCACCGCGGCGGAACGACGGCCGAGCATGCGCATCAGTACCGCACCGATGCCGCCGATGGCCATCACCACCCCCAGCGGCAAGGCGGTGCCGTCGTGCCACAGGCTGACCGCGGTCCCGGCCAGCGTGCCCATGCCGAATTGCAGCGTGCCCATCAGCGCCGATGCGGTGCCGGCGCGGTGGCCCTGATGTGCGAGCGCCAGCGCCGACGCATTGGGCGTGATGCAGCCCAACCCCGCCACGAAGACGAAGAAGCCGACCAGCAGCACCGGCAGCGCCGCCACGTTGGCGAGATTGGCCAGCGCGAGCAGCAGTCCGGCGCCGCACGGCGCGAGCAGCGCCAACTGCAGCACGCGGTCCAGCGAGCGCCCACGCACCAGCGCCGCATTGACCTGCGACATCGCAATCAGGCCGAACGCATTGGCGCCGAAGACGAAGCCATAGTGCGAGGGATCGATGCCATGCAGTTCGATCAGCACGAAGGGCGAGCCGGCGATATAGGCGAACATGCCCGACTGCGCGAAGCCGGCGCACAGCGAGTAGCCGAGAAATTCGCGATCGCGCAGCAGCGCGCCATAGTTGCTGAAGACATTGCCCAGGCGCAGCGGCGTCGCGCGGCGCGGGTCCAGCGACTCCTCCAGGCGGAAATGCACCAGCAGCAGCACCAGCGTGCCGACCGCGGCCATCACCCAGAAGATCGCGCGCCAGCCCAGCGCGGTCAGGATCGCGCCGCCGACGATCGGCGCCAGGATCGGCGCGAGTCCCATCACCAGCATCAGCGACGAGAATGCCCGCGCGGACTCGTGCGCCTCGAGCCGGTCGCGCACCATCGCGCGCGCCATCACCATGCCGGCGCAGCCCCCGGCCGCCTGCACGAAGCGCCATGCCATCAGTGCGGGCGCATCGCCCGCCAGCGCGCAGGCCACCGACGCCAGTACATAGAGGCTGAGCCCCAGATACAACGGCGCCTTGCGTCCGAAGCGATCGCTGACCGGACCGTAGAACGACTGCCCGATTGCCAGGCCGACCAGGAAGGTGCCGAGCGTCAGCTGCACGCTGCCGATGTCGACGCCAAGGTCGGCGGCCAGCGTCGGGAACGCCGGCAGATACATGTCGATCGACAGCGGCGCCAGCGCGGTCAGCGACGCGCAGATCAGCAACCAAAGCGGGAAGCGCGGCGGCGTGGCCGGGCGGGAGGATTGGGTCATTGCAATGGGGAGGATGTCGTCCGCGCCGGCATGCGAGAGAGGCGTCAGGGCCTGCGAACAGCGGTCGCAATGGCGCACACCAAAGCGGACGCGAAAGCGAGCGCGGTCATCGACGCAACGCACTGGGGGACGACGGGAACGACGTCAAGCGAAAGGCGCAATTGTTGCACACCGTGATGTATTGCGTGCTTGCGGGTTCCGCGTGCCGGGGCCGGCAGGTACAATGCACCCGGTCGACACACTGCCGGTCCGTCTTCATCGCCGGTCTCGATCGCGGGACTTCAGCGCAGCCCCAGCCCCGTGCCGTTCCAGGCGTTCTTTCCCTGCATGCGAACCATATCGAACCACACGACTGCATCGATCGCCCGAGGAACGTCGGCCTCCATCGGGATCGCTACCGCAACCTGGTTGCTCTGGGCCTCGTCCGCCTGCGCGGCGCCGGTCACGGCGCGTACCGTCGCGGTACATCCTCCCGCGAGCGCGGCCGTGGTGGTCGATGAAGCCGATTCGCTGACGCGCATGCTGCGCGGCGCGGCCACCGGCCAGAACACCGGCGCGGCCGGCGTGCCGGAATTCCTGCGCAGCTCGCGCCGGCCCGATACCGTGCTGGCGCGCGCCTGCCGCCAGCTCAACGACGCGCTGCCGATCGAGATCGACAAGGAAACGCGTCTGCGCCGCTGCCAGGCGGTGCCCGGCAAACACATCCTGTTCCAGCTGGAATTGACCAACTACAGCGGGCCGATGCTGGACCTCGCCAGCTTCGAGGTCAGCTATGCCGCGCCGCTACAGCGCAATATCTGCGCGAATCGCGACGTCGAGATCCTGACCAAGCTGGGCGTCAGCATGATGTTCCGCTACATGACGCGCAAGGCCCGAGGCGAGCGCCGCGTCGGCGACGTCTATATCAACGGTCCCATCTGCACGGCGGCGCTGCGCTGAACGGCGCTTTCGTTTCGCTGGCGATGGCATAGCCACCGCCCCTGCCCTCTCCCCTGCTCCTCTCCCGCACGCGGGAGAGGGGGTGGTTTACATCAAGCCGCCGCACTCCCCCGCGGGCGCAGGGGTACGACATTGGCCGCGCGGCGCAGCAGCGCGCGCGTCGCCTTCCAGCCGTCGTCGGCCAGCGGCGACGACCAGACCGACTCGTGCAGACGCGACAGCGCGAGCGGATCGTTCAGCAGCAGCAGCTTCTGCTTCGGCGTGAGCTTGTCCGGGCCATTGGTCAGCGCCTGCTGCACCAACACCGCGTGCTGGCGCTGCGTGCCGGCGGGCTGCACCACGCGCGCGGTCGCGGTCGCGCACATCAGCGCATTGGTGACCGGATCGACCACCGCGTCGACGAAGCCCGGCGTATCCCCAGCCTCCGCCACATGGCGCTGCGTATCGACGATCTCGCGCGGCGGCTCGGCTTCCTCGGGAATCAGGAACAGTCCGGCACGGCGCGTGGCACGGCCCAGGCTGACGCGCGAGAGCCAGACCGACAGCGGGATCGACATCGCCAGCGCGCCGACGATCGGCAGCAGCCACCAGACGAAGCCCGGATCGAGCCAGTACACCAGCGCGCCCCAGCCCAGGCCCAGCACGGTGTGCCAGCCGTGGCGGCGCACCGCCTCGCCCCAGGTCGTCTCGGCGTCCTCGCGCGGCGGCGACTTCCACGAGATGCCCCAGCCGATATAGGCAGCCAGCACGAACTGCGTATGGAACAGCATGCGCACCGGCGCCAGCAGGGCCGAGATCACGACCTCGATCAGCATCGACAGCATCAGCCGCAGCGCCCCGCCGTAGCGGCGCGCCTGCTTCATCAGCAGCACCACGCCGAACAGCTTGGGCAGGAACAGCAGCGTCGCGGTGGCCGAGAACAGCGCCAGCGCCTTCTCCGGATGCCACTCGGGCCAGTTCGGATAGAACTGATACGGCTGCGAGAAGTACTCGGGCGGCACCAGCGCATGCTTGGCCAGCATCGCGGTCGACAACAGCAGGAACAGGAACCACAGCGGCGCCGACAGATAGGCCATCACGCCGGTCAGGAACACCGCGCGGTGCACGGCGTGGAAGCCCTGCTTCATCCACAGCCGGAAGTTCATCAGATTGCCCTGGCACCAGCGGCGGTCGCGCTTGACCTCGTCGAGCAGATTGGGCGGCAGTTCCTCGAACGAGCCGGGCAGATCGTAGGCGATCCACACGCCCCAGCCGGCCCGACGCATCAGCGCGGCCTCGACGAAATCGTGCGACAGGATCTCGCCGGCCAGCGGCCCCTTGCCGGGCAGCGGCGCCAGCGCGCAATGCTCCATGAAGGGCTTGATGCGGATGATCGCGTTGTGGCCCCAATAGTGCGATTCGCCCAGCTGCCAGTAATGCAGGCCGGCGGTAAACAGCGGACCGTACACGCGCGTGGCGAACTGCTGCACCCGCGCGTACATCGTCTCGCGGCCGGTCGCCAGCGGCGCGGTCTGGATGATGCCGGCGCCGGGGTTGGCCTCCATCAGCCGCACCAGCGTGGCCAGGCAATCGCCGCTCATCACGCTGTCGGCGTCGAGCACGACCATGTAGCGATACTTGCTGCCCCAGCGGCGGCAGAAGTCGGCGACGTTGCCGGTCTTGCGCTTGACGCGATGGCGGCGCCAGCGATAGAAGATGCGGCCGAAGCCATTGACGGCGCGGCAGGTCTCCATCCACGCATCGGTTTCGGCGGTGCGCAGGTCGGGATTGCCGCTGTCGGACAGCACGAAGAAATCGAAGTGCGCGAGCTCGCCGGTGCGTTCCAGCGATTCGTAGGTCGCGCGCAGCCCGGCGAAGACGCGGGTCACGTCCTCGTTGCAGATCGGCATGATCACCGCGGTGCGGGCCTCGCTCGCGATCGGCGCGTTGCCGCTGGCCGAGCGCGAGATCAGATGGCGATCGCCCCCCTTGGCCAGCACGAGGAAGCCCATCATCGCGGTCCAGAAGCCGGCCGAGACCCAGGCGAACAGCACCGTGAACAGGCCCAGCGTGATCATCTCGAGGGTGTCGTTGCCCTTGTACGGCAGCACCGTCGACATGAAGTACGTCGCCATCATGGTCTGCACGATCACCAGGAACAGCAGCACCCAGCGGCGGTGCGCGCCGGCCGGATGCCACTTGCCTTCGGCATCGGGACCGTCGTGCAGCGTGTCCCAGGTCTCGGGGACGGGCGGCTTGCCCAGCAGCTTGCGCACACCGTTGCGCACGAACGCCGCGACCAGGTGCGGCGGCCACGGCCGCGGCACCATCGACGCGCGATTGGGCTCGGGTCCGGTGGCCACATGGACCGTGCCGTCGGCGCGCCGCTCGATCAGCGGTTCGCCGCCGACCTTGGGTTCGCCATAGGCCAGTTGCAGACGCCGCTCGATCGAGCCGTACGCCGCGCCGGCGGGGGAAGCCGCGCCGTCGCCATTGGCCAGCGCCTTTTGCAGCGAGCGCACGCCGGGATCGTCGCCGGTCGCGTCGCCCTTGATGACGATGCCTTCATGCAGCGCGGTATCGGCGAGCAGGTCGCGGCGCTGTTCCGGCGATACCGGCAGGCGGTCGACATAGCGCTCGCACGCCGCCGCGGCCGAGCGCTGCTTTAGCCTGGGGGTAAGATGTAGCTCCATGTCTCTGACAGGGTTGTGTTGCCGTTGCGAAGATAGCCGCGCAACTCTACCGGCTTGTTCTCGTCCTTGCGGCGCAGGAACATCGTCATGCGCCAGCCACCGGTGGCCTCGTTACGCTGCGTCGAAGTGCGCAGCAGTTCGGCGTTGCCATCGGCCGATACCACCGCATCGATGTGCGCGGCAGGATCCAGCTTCTTGAATGCGGGCCCCTCGAAGTCCACCAGCAGCGAAAAGCTGGTGTCCTCCTTGTTGCGGGTCAGCCCCTGCCCGCGGCGGGTCTGCGTGACCCATGACAGCGGCGGCATGCGCTCGCGGTCCTTCTGCCACAGCAGCCGGTATTCGAGATCGAACGGCTGCTTCGGCTTGGGCGGGTTGTCCGGGACCCAGTAGGCGACGATGTTGTCGTTGGTCTCGTCCGGCGTCGGGATCATCACCAGCTCGACGCGGCCCGAACCCCAGTTACCGCGCGGTTCGACCCAGCCGCTCGGCCGGCGTTCATACCATTCGCCGATTTCCTGGTAGCTCGAGAACGAGCGGTCGCGCTGCATCAGGCCGAAACCCTGCGGATTGGTCGCCGAGAACGAGGTCACCAGCAGGCGCTTCGGATTGACCAGCGGACGCCAGATCCATTCGCCCGTGCCCAGCTGGACCGACAGGCCGTCGGAATCGTGCACCTCGGGACGGAACTCCGGCGCCGCAGGCGGCTGGTTCTCGCCGAACAGGTACATGCTGGTCAGCGGCGCCAGGCCCAGCTTGGTGACGTTCTCGCGCAAATAGAGGCGTGCCTTGACCTCGGTCTCGGTGTCCACGCCCGGCTTGATCACGAAGCGATAGGCGCCGCTCATGCGGCGCGAATCCATCAGCGCATAGATGACGAGCTGCTTGTCGCCCGGCGCGGGACGCTCGATCCAGTACTCGACGAAGCGCGGAAATTCCTCGCCGGATGCGAGCGCGGTGTCCACCGCAACGCCGCGCGCCGACAGGCCGTACCACTGGTCCTTGCCGACGCCGCGGAAATAGCTCGCGCCGACAAAGGACACCACCTCGTCCTTGTTCTTGCCGTTGACCGGATGCAGCACGCGGAAACCGGCAAAGCCCAGGCCCTTGAGCATCTCGGGGTCGAACTTGTGCGAGCCGTAGTTGAAGTCGGCCGGATTGAAGCGCATCTCGCGCACGCGGTTGCCGGTGACCTCGTTGATCTTCACGGGCTGGTCGAACACCATGCCCTCGTGGAAGAACGACAGCTCGAACGGCAGCTTGGTGTTGCGCCAGACGAAGCGTTCCGGCTTGTACTGGATCTCCCGATAGCGCGGATACGACAGTTCGCGCAACTCGGTCGGCAGATGGGCCTTGGGGGCCTTGTACGGGGAATTGGCCAGCTGGCGGGCGCGGGCGGCCACGGTATCGAAGCTGAACGCATGCGCGGCCATCGCGCAGCAGGCCAGCGCACCGGCACACAGCCAGCGCCCCAGCCGCACGCCATCGAAGCGCGTCGGCGACATGGGCCGGCGGGAACGGGCGGAAAGCGGCAAGGAAGTGGCGGAGTCGATCATGGATGCCGTCATCAAAGGCGGTAGTCGGTAGTGCAATTGGTTATTCGGGAAGCCGCGGAATATGGCGCGGAAACTCGTCGATGGCCAGGCCGGCGATCCGGTGCCTGAGCCGCCCCAAGACGGACGTTGCCGGGGGCTGTGACTTGGGTGACGCTTGGAAGGTGTTGGATTTGCTGCAATGCGGGACAAAACCTTAACAAATTTGCCTACCAAAAGTCACGTTTCGATCACGCAACGGTTGCAACAATTTGAAACGTTTGTTGCTCATCCGCCTCTTGATTGATCAAAGTCGGTCATCCTCCTCATGTCTGAAATGACGCCGAGGTTGCACCGCAACAAGACCGCCGCCACCTCGCGCGCGCAAGGCTCGTCCGCTCCTGTCGTCCTGCGGACAGGAGCCGCGAATCGGTGACGGGATCGGATGCGTGCCGGACGGCACGCGGGTCGGGTGCGGCTGCGGCCGGCAGTCCAGGCGAGAAGCGCCGGAGCGAACCGGCCGCGGCGGGCGCGACGATTGAAACTAGGCCCCTGTCGTTGCCACGTCAATCGGACGCTGTCCGACAAAGCCCCGCCTTGGTGGCGCGGGACACGCTGGGCGGCGCGCGGCGCCCGCGCCCGGTGTCGGCGCGCACTACAATCGACCGATCCGTCGTTGGCGCGCCTGCGTGAAACCGGGCCGCGCCAGCGCCGATCACGCCAGTTGCGCCAGTTGCGCCAGTTGCGCCAGTTGCGCCAGTCACGCCAGTCACGCCAAGAACGGGGGATGCCGATGCCGCATGCAGCGCCTGCCCGCCTGCCGCTGTCACCGGGTCTTGCGCCCGCACTGGCGTCTGCGCTGCTATGTGCGCTGACCCTGGGCGCAGCGGCGCCGGCACGGGCTTATGTCGACCACTATCTGACCAGCACGATCGTCGGCACGATGACGCAGAGCGAGGCGCGCGCCTTCGCCGCCGCGGTCAATCGCGCACTGACCGCGACCGAGGACGGCACCGCGGTCTCGTGGCGGACCCAGGCCACGCCAAGGCGCCCGGCCACCTACGCCCGCATCACGCCGCTGCAGAGCAAGACCGACCACGGTCAGCCCTGCCGCCAGATCCGCAGCGAGCTGCAGCGCTCGAGCAACGAGGAAAGCTGGACCGGCTGGTTCTGCAAGCAGCCCGACGGCCGCTGGCGGGCGCGCGTGGTCGACGAAGAATAAAGAAGGGATAAGGCGGGCGAAGCGGCAACAACAGCCGCGTCGCGGCCTGCCGCAGGTTCGCTCGGCGACAGGGACCCAGCGTCGTGCTCAGCGGCACAGGCGTGCCATCACCTCGCCGGCCAGCGAGCCCGATGGGGCCAGCTGCGGCGTCGCCCGCTGCGGCGAACGGATCGTGTAGAGCGGTTCGCCGCGCGCGAAACGGCGCGGGAACAACGTCTGCTCGACCACCGCGTACATCGACGTGGCGCAGTCCAGCACCATGCGTCGCAGCGACGACCGGATCGGCTCGCCGCTGGCGGTATGGATGGCGCCGCCTACCGGCGCGTTGCGCATCACGACCACGCCGATACGCGCACCCTGGCGGCGCACCGAACGCTGGTCCAGATACGAGATCACGCCGTTGCCGCCCATCAGCGGCAGCCAGCGCTGCGGGTCCGGCGCGGACGGATCCGGCGCGGCCAGCGTCACGCAACCCTCGCGCGGCGTCGAACGAAATACGGTACCGCCGTTGGGGCCCTGGCATTGGTAGAGCCCGGCGGCCGCGGCCGGCACCACCTTTCCGCGCGCGCTGTCGACGCGGACATCGGCGCGGACGTCGGAGCTGAATGCCGGTGAGAGCGTCAGCGCGGCGGCCAGCAGCAGCGGCGTGGAATGCGGGAAACGGAAGTGAGCGAACGACGCGACGCCGGCGCGGAGGGCGCGGCGACGCAGTGCGGGCGTGGCGGCACGAGACGACATGATGCTGGGCGCGATGATGAAACGGAGGCGGCCCGGGGACCGGCGGCGAGCGCGGCCACGATGATCCCCGGGGCCGCGCCACAGCCGGCATTGTCGCACAGCGACCCTGCTCAGTGCCCCTGCTCGCGCCAGGCGACCAGTTCGGCGATGGTCAGCACCGGCAGATCGTGCTGCGCGGCGAAGGCCAGCGCCTGCTCGTAGCGGGCCATCGTGCCATCGGGATTCATCAGCTCGCACAGCACCGCGGCCGGTGCCAGGCCGGCCAGGCGCGCCAGTTCAACCGATCCCTCGGTATGGCCGCGCCGCGTCAGCACGCCGCCGTCGGCGGCCACCAGTGGAAAGACATGGCCCGGGCTGACCACGGCATCGAGCCCCGCGTCGTCGGCGATCGCGGCGCGGATCGTGGTGATCCGGTCGGCCGCGCTGACGCCGGTGGTGACGCCGGTGCGCGCCTCGATCGAGACCGTGAACGCGGTGCCGTACTGGCTGCGATTGTTTTCGACCATCGGCCGCAAGCCCAGCTGCGCGACCTTCTCGCGCGTCAGGCACAGGCAGACGATACCGCTGCATTCGCGGATCAGCATCGCCATATTGGCGGGCGTCAGCCGCTCGGCGGCGACGATCAGGTCGGCCTCGTTCTCGCGGTCGTGGTCGTCCATCAGCACCACGGGCCGGCCCTCGCGCATGGCATGCAGGGCCTGCTCGATGCGGGTCGGCAGATCGTGGGCAAGCGCCGGCACGATGGCGTCGGCATGGTCGACGGCGGCCGGCGCGCAGGCACCGTGGTCGGGGGAAAGGTTGGCTTGGGAAGGCGACAGCGTGGACAGCATTGAAACGCTCCTTGCGCAAAGATCAACGGGCGTTTCAGGGGATTGGCGACGCAAGCGGGAACGCGCACGATGGCCGGCGCCAGGCGCCGACCGCGGCGATCGGCCACGACGCTTTTCATTCGCGCAGGGCAAGGCGACGAACCGCCGGCCGCATGCACAAGACACGCGACCGCGCAGGCTCGCGCCGACCCAGCCGAACGGCAATGAAGCGGCAGCGATGCTTGCTCGCCCATCTTCTTTCATCCGGACTATGACCGTCGGCCCTGGCTTCTCACCAGGTCTGCTGACCCCGCGCGAACATGTGCGAAACACATGAACAGCGCGGGCGCTCGCGGGCTCGCCGGCCGCGTCGGAGAACGCGTTCGGCATACCGCCGGTGGGGACTTTCACCCCGCCCTGAAGACGTAACGAAACCGGCGAAAAGCGCTTGCCCTTCGAAGAATCCGTGGTGGATCCCCGGGGGCGCGGGCCCGCACCGGCGTTGCGATGTTATCACGCGATGCGGCGTAAGCGCCCGATCTGTACTACAACTAAACGACTTGCGCGGGCGCCGCGCCCGTCATGCGGGCACCGAAGTCCACCGTCGCCCCGCAGGCTTTCCGCGCTCTCTCCGCGCGTTTTTCGCGTTCCCCGTTCCCGTTTTCATTGCCGCGATCACGATGCCATTCGACGACGACCCACTTGCACGCCTGTCCCGCCGCCCTTCCTCTTCCTGTCATCCCACGCGAGCCCTGCGCTGGCTTGCCGCCCTGCCCCTGCTGATCGCCGGCAGCGCGGCATGGGCCGACCCGACCGTGCAGATCGCCTACGGCACCGACAGCCGCACCGACGTACGCAAGGTCGATATCGCCTTCGGCTGGGACTCCGGCTATGGCTGGGGCGACCCGACCGGCCTGCGGCTCGGCCTGTTGTGGGAGCTCAATGTCGCGCGCTGGGACAGCACCAGCGACGCCAATCCGCGCAACCTGTGGGAGATCGGCGCGCAGCCGGTGCTCCGGCTGGCCTGGCAGCGGCATCGGTGGGTGCCTTTCCTCGAGGCGTCGATCGGCGTGCGGCTGATGAGCGGGACCCGGACCTCGGACACCCACACGATGTCGACCGCGTTCCAGTTCTCCGACATGGCGGGCGTCGGCATTGCCTTCGGCAAGGATCAGCGCTTCGCCATCGGCTACCGCTACCAGCACATCTCGAATGCCGGCATCAAGAAGCCCAATCCCGGCTCGGACTTCCACACCGCCTATCTGCGCTACCGGTTCTGAACGGCGGCGGGCTCTGCGTCGCGCCCCAGCGCTTCGAGCGCCAGGCGCGACGGTTCATCGGCGGGGAAAAAGCATTCGATCCGCAGTTCCTGCAGCGTGACGTCATGCGGATTGCCCAGCGTGGTCAGCGTCGAGAACAGCGAGGCCTGGAAGCCCTCGGCGCGCAGCACCACTGGCAGCACCGGCGGCAGCGGCCCCTCGTTGCCTTCGTCGTCGGTGTGCGGCACGCCGCCCGGCCCGATCATCTCCGGATGCCATTGCGCGATGC
The DNA here is from genome assembly GCA_031181345.1 of Cupriavidus sp. GTDB lineage: Bacteria > Pseudomonadota > Gammaproteobacteria > Burkholderiales > Burkholderiaceae > Cupriavidus. Next base: position 17,877 of record JAPSLC010000023.1, read on the forward strand.
GGGCGAAGATCTCGCGCGCGACGCGGTCGTGCGCCTGCGCCTGCAGCTCCTGCCAGACCCGGCGCAGCAGATAGCGGCCTACCTGATGGGCGTTCTCGATCATCGGCCACAGGCCCTGCGGGTCGAACACGGTCAGCATCAGGTTGATACGCGGGCCGCCGGCATCGCTGCCCAATCCCTCGGGCAGCACCGCCGCGGCACGGCCATCGAGCAGCACGTCGACCATGCGGCGATAGGCGCGGTTGGCATCGCTGATATTCCAGAAGCGGTCCAGCACCACGGCGGGATACGGCTCCTGCTTGGCCAGGATCAGCGCGATCGCCTGGCGCACCATCTGCATCGGCGGCTCGGCCAGGGCGTGCTCGCTGTACGCGGGGGCGAAGCCCGCCGCCAGCAGCAGCCGATTGCGCTGGCGCAGCGGCACGCCGAGCCGGTCCGACAGCGCGAGGATCATCTCGCGGCTGGGCCGTGCGCGGCCCGATTCGAGAAAGCTGATATGCCGCTGCGACACGCCCGCGGCGAGCGACAGCGCCAGCTGGCTGTAGCCGCGGCGCCCGCGCCAGTAGCGCAGCAGGGCGGGAAAGTCGAGGGCGGTTTCGGAGGCGGGGGTCAACGTGTCCATGGCCGCATTACAGCATGCGGGGCGCGCTCTGGCGATAACCTGCCAGGTAATGAACGCCGGACCGGCCACATGCCGATGTTATGCTTGGCGGCTCCACAACACCCGCGCGCGTAGGGCGCGCAACCCGATGGAAATAGCCATCCTGCTGGCGCTGATCCTGCTCAACGGCGTGTTCGCCATGTCGGAGATCGCGCTGGTTTCGGCCCGCAAGGCCCGCCTGCAGAAGCTGATCGACGAGGGCGATCGCGGCGCGATCGAGGCGGTCAAGCTGGGCGAGGACCCGACCCGCTTCCTGTCCACCGTGCAGATCGGCATCACGTCGATCGGCGTGCTCAACGGCGTGGTCGGCGAGTCCGCGCTGGCGCAGCCCCTGGGCATCTGGATGCAGGAACGAGGCATGGCGCAGCCCACCGCCGGCTATGTGGCCACCGCCATCGTGGTCGCGGGGCTGACCTACTTTTCCATCGTGCTCGGCGAACTGGTGCCCAAGCGGCTAGGCCAGCTGGCGCCGGAGACGCTGGCGCGCGCGGTCGCGCGGCCTCTGTCCTGGCTGGCCATCGCCTCGACGCCCTTCGTCAAGCTGCTGTCGAGTTCGACTCGCCTGGTGCTGCGGCTGATCGGCATCAAGAGCGGCGCCGGCCCCGCGGTCACCGAGGAAGAAATCCACGCGCTGCTGGTGGAGGGCTCGGAGGCCGGCGTGATCGAGCGCCACGAGCACACGATGGTGCGCAACGTGTTCCGGCTCGACGACCGCCAGCTGACCTCGCTGATGGTCCCGCGCGGCGACGTGATCTGCCTCGACGTCGAACTGCCGCTGGAGGAGAACCTGCGCCGCATCGAGGAATCGGACCATTCGCGCTTTCCGGTGGTACGCGGGGGCATGCACGACGTGATCGGCGTGGTCAGCGCGCGCCAGCTGCTGGCGCGCAAGCTGCGCGGCGAGGCGACCGAGCTGGCCGCGGTGATGCAGGCCCCGGTCTACGTGCCGGAGAGCGTCACCGGCATGGAGCTGCTCGAACATTTCCGCTCGTCGGGCGGGCAGATGGCCTTCGTCATCGACGAGTACGGCGAGGTGCTCGGCATCGTCACGCTGCAGGACCTGATCGAGGCGATCACCGGCGAGTTCAAGCCGGACATCGCCGGCGACGAGTGGGCGGTGCAGCGCGAGGACGGCTCCTGGCTGCTGGACGGCCTGATTCCGATCCCCGAGCTGAAGGACCGCATCGGCCTGCGCAGCGTGCCCGAGGAAGACAAGGAGCGCTATCACACGCTGTCCGGCATGCTGTTGCTGCTGCTCGGACGGCTGCCGCAGATCGCCGATTCGGTCAGCTGGCTGGACTGGAAGTTCGAGATCGTCGATATGGACGGCAAGCGCATCGACAAGGTGCTGGCCACCCCGCTGCCGCCGGAGGAAGGGCCGGAGCCGGATACGACCGGCTAGGCGGTCGGGCTGGGATGCGGCAGCGCTCTCTCCCCAACCCTCTCCCGCTTGCGGGAGAGGGGTTGGGGGAGGGAAAGCCGCGACGACCCTTTGTCGAGCGGCAGCTATACTCGACGCACGCAAAAGCCGGAGAACCGCCATGCCCCGCCTGATCCGTTCGTTCCGCTCGATGCCCCGCGCGCCGCTCGCCGCGCTTTCCACCGCCGCCGCGCTCGCCGCCCTGCTGGCCGGCCCGGCCGCCGCTCACCACGGCTGGTCGAGCTATGACGACAGCAAGCCGATGACGCTGACCGGCAAGCTGACCGAGGTCAAATACGAGAACCCGCACGCGATGGTGCGGATCGACGCCAACGGCAAACGCTGGCTGGCCGTGCTGGCGCCGATCTCGCGGATGCAGGCGCGCGGCGCGACCGCCGACAAGGTCGCGGTCGGCCGCGAGGTCACGATCGTCGGTTATCCCAGCAAGGAACACGGCGACGAGTTGCGCGCCGAGCGGATCGTGCTCGACGGCCAGACCGTCGAACTGCGCTGACTATCCCCCGGCTTCCTCGGTGTTGGCCGCCGTGGCATCGCTGACGGAGCTCGGCGCCGCGCTGGCGGCGCTGCCGCTGTCGAGCGCGCTGCGCGGCTCCGCCTGGGCATATCCGGTGGTCGAGATCGTCCATCTGGCCGGCATGGCACTGCTATTCGGCACCATCGCCGTGGTCGATCTGCGGCTGGCCGGGCTTTGGCGCAATCTGCCCGTGACGGCGCTGCTGCGCCAGGTGCTGCCGCTGACGATGGCGGCCTTCGTCGCCGTGGCGATCAGCGGCCTCCTGCTGCTGCTGGCGCATGCCGACGAGCTGGCGACCAATCCCGCCCTGTATGCCAAGCTGGCTCTGATCGCGCTGGGCCTGCTCAATGCCCTGGCCTTTCATCTGTGGCCATACCGCACCCTGCAGCGGGCCGCCGGCCCCGCCAACTGGAACGTCGGCGCCCCGCCGCCGCGCTGGGCACGCACCGCGGCGGTGCTGTCGCTGCTGACCTGGACGCTGGTGATCGCCGCCGGCCGGCTGATCGCCTATGTCTAGGGCGCCGGCCCTGCCCCGCCTTCCGGCTCCCGCTTCGCCGCCCGTTACAAATAGCCACACTGCCTTGTGCGCAGCGGGCCGCACCAATTGTAAAATCGCCCCGTTCGCAATACCTCACAAGGAGCGCAGTGTGAAAAAAGGTTGGATTTTTGGTCTGATGCTGGCTGTGCTGCTGGCCGGCTGCAACACGATGGCCGGTCTCGGCCAGGACATCCAGCGCGGCGGCCAGAAGCTCGAAGGCGCGGCGGATCGTCACAAGTAAGGCCCGCAGCCGGGCCGCGGCACACGCGGCCTGCCTGTTCGAGGGACATGCCCGGCTCCCGAGCGACGCCGCTGGCCGCCGGCCAGCGGCGGCTGCGCGCGTCAGCCCCTTCGCTGTCGCCGCCGCAACGGCGTGGCAAACAGCTCGTTGCGCGCCGCCTCGGTGATCGCCGTCACGCATGGATGCGTGATGCGGCGTTCGACCGAGATCGCAAAGAACTCCTCCACGACGTCGTCCGTCGCTCCCAGCACGCGCACGCCGTACTGCTTCTCGATATCCCGCTCGAGCACAGTGGGACCGACGAAGATGCCCATGCCGCGCCGCCCGAACTCCTTGGCCAACGCGCTGTCGTCGCACTCGGCGGCCACCCCCGGGCGCAGCGAATGCGCGTTCAACCAGTTCCGCAGCCGCTTGCCAACGGCTGAATCCTCCGCCGGCATGATCAGCGGCGCACCGTCCAGATTGGCGGGAAAACGCCCGCCGCATGATTCAAGCAGCGCCGGCGCTGCGAAGAAGCTGACGCCGCAACTGCCCAGGTGATGGTTGAAGGCCGACACGCTGACGTCGGACGGAATCGGGGCGTCGGCAATCACGAGGTCGAGCCGGTGCAGCGCAAGCTCGCCGAGCAGCATGTCGAGCTTCCATTCGCGGCACACGATCCGCACTGGCTCGGGCAGTTGCGTGGCCGGCTCGATCAGCCGGCAGGCAATCGTTTTCGGCACCGCATCGGCCACGCCCACGCGGAACTCCAGCAGCTTGCCGCGACGAGGGTGATCCCGGATCGCCTCCTCGAGCTCCGCCCCCATGGAGAAGATCGCCTCGGCGTAGCCGAGCACCATGCGGCCGGCTTCGGTCAGCGCCAGACCGCGGCCACTCTTGGCAAAGAGCGCCATGCCAAGGGCCTCTTCCAGCGATCGGATCTGGGCGCTGATCGTCTGCGGGGCGACGTGCAGACGCTCGCTGGCGCGCAGCACGCCGCCCAGCTTGGCCACCTGGAGAAAATAGTGGAGATGCTTGTAGTTCATCAGCCGTCCCCTCGTTGCCGCTAGCCGCCGTCGCAGGATTGTCTGGCTTTTTCGGATGATGGTATCCAAACAATCTGCTTTTCGCGCACTCTTTTCGGGCCTAGATTTTTTCCATCCCCGCCTTCCGGAGACATCGACATGGCCACGCTCCTTCTGCCCTGCGACGGCTCGCCCAGCGCCCTGCTCGCCGTCCGCCACGCCATCGACGAGTTCCGCCACGGCGATGCAAGCCGGGTACACCTGTTGAATGTGCAGCCGCCATTCTCTGCCTACGTCGCGCGCCATGTCTGCCGCGAGGTTCGCGCGGACTTCCAGCGCGAACGTGCCGACGAGGAGCTTGCCGAGGCACGGCGGTTGCTCGAAGCCGCAGGCGTGCCCTGTTTCACGCACCGCGCAATCGGGGACACGGCCCAGTGCATTGCCGAATCCGCGCGCCGGCTGCGCTGCGACCGCGTGCTGATCGGCACCACCCGCAAGGGCGCACTGGTACGTGCGATCGAACATTCTCTGACGAACCGGTTGCTCGATTGCTGCACGGTGCCGGTCGAGGTAGTCGCCGGCGCGCCGGCGGGCATCATCGAACGGATCGGCATCCCCGCGGGCGTAGGCGCCGGAGTGGCACTGGTCTGGGCCAGCGCATCCTGAAATGATCGTTGATTCCTTCGCTACCGCGCCCATGTGGGTGGGCTTCATCGCGTTTGTCATCGCGATGCTCGCGCTGGACCTGTTTGTCCTCGGCGGCAACAAGGCGCATCGCGTCTCCGTCAAGGAGGCCGGCGGCTGGGTTGCAGCGTGGGTGACGATGGCCTTCACCTTCGCGGCGCTGCTGTGGTGGTATCTCGATGCCCACGCCGGCCGGGAAGTCGCCAACAGCAAGACGCTGGAGTTCATCACGGGCTATCTGATCGAACAGTCGCTGTCGGTCGACAACATGTTCGTCTTCGTGATGATCTTCAGCTATTTTGCCGTGCCGCCCGAGCTGCAGAGGCGGGTGCTGCTGTACGGCGTGCTTGGCGCCATCATCATGCGCGCCTGCATGATCCTGGCCGGAGTGTGGCTCGTGCAGGAGTTCGCCTGGATACTCTATGTATTCGGTGCCTTCCTGGTCGTGACAGGCATCAAGATGCTGGTCTTCGCGGACCGGCAACCCGAGCTGGAGAAGAACCCGCTGTTGCGCTGGCTGCGCCGGCACATGCGCATCACGCCGGCCTTCGAGGATGAAAAGTTCTTCGTGCGCATCGATGGCTTGCGCTGGGCCACCCCGATGTTCCTGGTGCTGATCATGATCGAAGCCAGCGATCTGGTGTTCGCCATCGACAGCATCCCCGCAATCTTCGCTGTGACGACCGACCCGTTCATCGTCTTCACTTCCAACATCTTCGCCATCATGGGGCTGCGCGCCCTGTACTTTCTGCTGGCCGACATGGCCGGGCGTTTCCACCTGCTCAAGTACGGCCTTGCGGTCGTGCTGGTCTTCGTCGGCGCCAAGATGCTGGCCGCGCCGTGGTTCCACATGCCGGTTCAGTGGTCGCTGGCCATCGTCGGGATCGTGATCCTGGTTTCCGTGCTGATCAGCCTCGTACTGTCTGCCCGAAAGCTCGACCGCAGCGCGACATGACGTCGGGCAGTGCCTTGGCACTTCCGGGCTAGAGCAGCTCTTCCGGCGTAAAGGGCGTCAGCACGTCGATCCACAAGCGCTGCGACCAGGTGGTATCCGGCTCGGTGTCGAGCACCACCGCCTGCTTGCCCTGCCCGTCCACCCACTGCAGCTTGTCGTCCTGCGACAGCTGCAGCCGCCAGCTGTTGACGCCGATGGCGTCCGAGAAGATCTGCGCCACCTGCCCCGCCAGCCGTCCATTACGCACGATGATGCCGGTCTCGGTGTTCTGCGTGATCGAGCGCGGATCGAAGTTCATCGAGCCGACGAACAGCGTCTGACGGTCCACCACCGCGGCCTTGACGTGCAGGCTCGCCTGCGAGGATCCGAAATTGCCCACCGAGCGCTGCTGCCGCTGCAGCCGCGACTTCAGCTCGTGCAGCTCGACCCCGGCGCGCAGCAGCTCCTCCCGGTAGCGCTTGTAGCCGACGTGCACGATCGGCGAATCGGTCGCCGCCAGCGAGTTGGTCAGCACGCGCACCTTGACCCCGCGCGCGGTCAGTGCTCTGAGCCATTCGACGCCGCGCTTGCCGGGCACCAGGTACGGCGAAATGATGATGACCTCCTCGCGGGCCTCCTTCATCATCCGCGCGACCTCGTCGGCCAGCGTATCGTCGCTGTCCGGCAGCTTGTCGGGCTCGACCTTGGCCGGGTTGTCGACCAGCACGCTGGCGCGTGCCCATTCCAGATTGAGCTTGCCGCCGCGGGCGAGCTCGCGCGCCAGGAAGCTCTTGCCCGGATCGATCTTCTGCGGCGCGGTCATGCCGCTCGCTTCCAGCCGCTTCTGCTCGGCCTCCCGCTGCGCGGCCTCGTCGACCAGCGCCTGCTCGGGCGGCGGCGAAGTGGAACCGGCCGATCCGCCCGATCCCTTCGACCCGCCCGCTCCGCGCGCCCCGGAGGCGGCCTGCACGCCCGAACCCGGAGGCGTGCCGGCCGGCCCCGGCGCCGCCTCGTCGGGATTGGCCAGCGCCTCCACCGGGTACGCGTACTGGCTGTTCCAGTACTCGTCGAAGCCGGCCGACAGCCGGCGCACCGCCGGACCAGCCACCACCACATCGAGATCGACGAAGTTGGTATCCGGCGCGCGCAGGAAATACGCGTTGCCGATATTGCGGCCGCCGGTCATCGCCATCGCGTTGTCCGCGATGAACACCTTGTTGTGCATGCGCCGGTTGACCCGGCGGGCGTCGCCGGCCACGCTGATGAAGCGCGTCAGCTTGGAGAAACGCCCCGCCGGAAACGGATTGAAGTAGCGCACCTCGATATTGGGATGGCGGGCGAAGCGCAGAAAGGCCGGGTCTTTGCCGTCGCTGTGCAGGTCGTCGACCAGCAGCCGCACATGCACGCCACGCTCGGCGGCCGCGCGCACGCGGCGCAGGATCTCGCGCGACGATTCGTCGGCGGCGACGATGTAGTACTGCAGGTCCAGGGAACGGGTGGCGCGGTCGGCCAGCGTGATCAGCGTGCCGTAGGCCTCCTCGCCCGACGACACCAGGTGAAAGCCGGACTGCGCCGCGTCCGGCGTACTGCGGGCGACGACCTGGCCCAGCGGGGTATCGGCCCAGCCGGCAAAGGCAGTCGAGGGCCGGCGCGGCACGTCCTGCGGCAGGCTGGCGCAGGCGGAAGCGCTGAGCGCCAGCGTTACCGTGGCAAGCCAGCGCAGCCAGCGTGCCGTGCGCGGCCTCGCTATCCCCCACGACACCGCAAACGCCGTCATGCCGACTCCATCAGTCCCGATGCTGTCAGCTTAGGGGGCGCCCCCGGCCCGGACAATCGGCCTTTGTCCGACAGCGCACCAGGCGCTGCCCTGCGGCCCGCGAGGGTGCGCGAAAGACCGCGCGCTCAGGCGCGCCGCAGGGCCGCGGCCTGTTCGGCCAGCGAGCGGATGCGCGCCCAGTCGCCGCTGGCGACCGCGTCCTTGGGCACGACCCACGAGCCGCCGACGCAGACCACGTTCGGCAAGGCCAGATAGCCGGGCGCGCGCGCCGCATCGATGCCGCCGGTCGGGCAGAAGCGCAGCCGGGGAAGCGGGCCGTTCAGCGCCTTGAGCATCGGCATGCCGCCCGCGGCCTCGGCCGGGAAGAACTTCAGGAAGGTAAAGCCGGCTTCGAGCGCGGCCATCGCCTCGCTGGCGGTGGCAACGCCCGGCAGCAGCGCAATGCCGGCATCGCGCGCGCCTTCGGCGAGCCGCGGCGTCAGGCCCGGCGACACCGCGAACTGCGCGCCGGCATCGCGCACCGCATGCAGCTGCGCGACGTCGAGCACGGTGCCGGCGCCGACAACCGCCTGCGGCAGCGCGGCGGCGACCGCGCGCATCGCCTCGAGGGCGACCGGCGTGCGCAGCGTGATTTCGAGCACCGGCAGGCCGCCGGCCACCAACGCTTCGGAGACGCGCAGCGCCTCGTCGACGGAGTGGAACTCGAGGACGGGGATGACCGGCACGCCGGCCAGGCGGTCGATCAGCGAGGGAGAGTGGCTTGGCATGGCGTTATCGGGGAGGGAAGTCGGTACGGGTTGAACAAAACGTCAGGCGGCACGAGGCGGCGCGCAATCCGGCGCACAATCCGGCGCCATCATCGAATCACCGAGACGGACTCGGCCAGCCGGCCCAACACGGTCTCCGCCGACGGAATCGGCGCGACCGCGCCATAGCCGGTGGTCGACAGCGCGGCGGCGACGTTGGCATAGCGGGCCGCGTCGAAGGGATCGTCGCCGGCCGCCAGCCGCGCGATGAAGCTGCCGCCGAAGCAATCGCCGGCGCCGGTCGCATCGAGCGGCTGCACCGGATACGCCGGCACGAGGGCGCGCGCATCGGTGGTCGCCACGTAGGCGCCCTCTTCGCCAAGCTTGAGCGCGACCAGCTTCACGCCGCAGCCGAGCAGATGGTCGACGATCGCGTCGCGGTCGTCGAGCCCGGTCAGCACCGTGACATCGTCCCAGCTCGGCAGGCAGATATCGGTCATCGCCAGCGCCTCGCGCATGATGCCGCGCGCCCGGGCCAGCGACCACAGCCGCAGCCGCAGATTGGTATCGAGCGAGACCTTGACGCCGGCCTTGCGCGCGAGCTCCATCGCGGCCAGGCCAGCATCGCAGGCGCTGTTGCTGATCGCCAGGCTGATGCCCGACAGATGCAGATAGCGCGCTTCGGCGATCGCCTGCTGCGGCAGATCGTCATGGCTGTAGCAGCTCGCCGCCGAGCCCGCGCGCAGATAGTCGAAGCGATGACCGTGATTGTCGTGGCTGACGAAGTAGACGCCGGTCGGCGCCCTCGGGTCGGTGCGCACATGGCGGGTATCGACGCGCTCCTGCGTCCACAGCGCCAGCAGCCGCTCGCCGAAGCTGTCCGCGCCGACCGCGCTGATGAAGCCGGTCTGCGCGCCCTGCCGCGCGGCGGCAATGCAGAAGTTGGAGGTATCGCCGCCGAAGCCCTGCAGATAGCGCTCGGGCGCGTCGGGCTGCTGGTTGAACTCGACCAGCGCTTCGCCGAAGGCCAGGATATCGATGCTCATGGTGAAAAGCCGTCAGAAGAAAGTCTGCACGATATCGACCACGCGCAGCTCGTCATCCAGCACCGGGATATGCCGCCACTTGTCGAAGGTCAGGCAGGGATGCGAGATGTCGAAGGCGATCATGTCGCCGACCCGCACATCGTCGCCCGGCGCGATCCGCAGATAGGCGTGCTGGTCCATCATGCCGGTGATCTCCCAGTGAGAAGGTATGGACGTCGAAGGCGCGGCTGCGGTTCCCTGCGCGTTCACCGAACCCGGACGGAAATGCTGCGAGGGAACCGGCATGCCGGCATCGAAGGCCGCGTCGCGCTTGCCCATGCCGATGATGGCGCGGTCCGGCTCCGGGATCGACTGCACATAGGCCCATAGCTGCAAGGCAGGCACCAGTCCCTCCCGCATCTTCCGTGCCACCGGGTTGCTGGCGAGGATCCGCTGCTGCGCCTGCCGGTAGATGCCGACGTCGTGGGTCAGATAGCAGCCCGGCCGCAGCACGATGTCGATGGGCGCGCCGATGTCGGCACCGGCGAATTCCTCGGCCACCACGTCGTACCAGGCCGAGCCCGCGCCGGACAGCACCACCGGGCGAGGTTCGGCACCCGCGCCAAAGCGCCCCTGGCGGGCCAGCTCGCGCGTGACCGCGACCGTGCGGCGCAGGAAGTCGCGGATATCGGCCTCCTGCTGCAGCACGCCTTCGTAGATCTCCACGCCCGCCAGCGTCAGTGCATCGGGCCAGCGGCCCAGCGCATCCAGTACCTGCTGCTGTTGCGCGGCGTCGCGCACGCCGGTGCGTCCGCCCTCCACGCCCAGTTCGAGCAGCACCTGCAGGCGCTGGCCGCGGCCGCGGAAGAAGCCGCCAAGCTGATCGACCAGCTCGGCCGAATCGACCAGGCAGAAGAATTCGAAATCGGGATCGCGCAGCAGGTCGGCGACGATCTCCATATTGCGCCGGCCCACCAGCTGGTTGGCCATCAGCACGCGCTTGACGCCGTGCGCGTGCGCCGCGGCGCTCTGCTGCGCGGTGGCCAGCGTGATACCCCAGGCGCCGGCCTCGAGCTGCCGGGCGAACAGCTTGGGCGCCATCGTGGTCTTGCCGTGCGGCGCGAGCTTCACGCCGTATTCGTCCATGAACCGGCGCATCCAGGCCAGGTTGTGGGCGAGCCGGCTCTCGTACAGCACCGCGGCCGGCAGGCTCAGTTCCTCGTCGAGAAGGCGCCAGCCGGTGGCCGCCTCGGCCGGCGCCAGCGGCGCCTGCAGCTTGCCGAGCGCCTTGTTCAGCGGATCGATGATGCCGCTTTGGTACTTTATATCAAGCATGCCGTTGTCCGCCTTCCCGCGCTTTGCTGCGCCATACCGCGCTCTACCGCGTCCTGTCGAAATTTCTGATTGACGTAATGATAGCGGCGAAATTACGATATTTCATCCTTGTTATAAAGTAACACGCCGCGATGCAGCGCCCTCCCGCAGGGCCAGACCCGACATCCGGCCCCCTTTTGCTTTTTTGCTTTTTCGCTTTTTCGCCTTCTCGCCCTTTCGCCAAGCCCATGCCCGCTGCCTTCGACATCCTGACCCGCATCGCCGAGCGCGGCCCGACGCTGCGGCTGGCCGAGCAGAAGGTGGCCCAGGTCGTCCTGGAGGACGTCGCCGGCGCGGCCTCGGCCAGCATCAATGCGCTGGCGCGCAAGGCCGGCGTCAGCGAGGCCAGCGTGACGCGCTTTGCCAAGGCGCTCGGCTGCCGCGACGTGCGCGACCTGAAGCTGCGGCTGGCGCGCGCAACCGCGGTCGGCCAGCGCTTCCTGCAGCATGAGTCCGACGCCGCGGGCGCCGAAGCGGCCCCGCCCTCGCTGACAGACCGCCTGCATGGCGACGTGGTCGCCGTGCTCGAGGCCAACCGCCAGCTGATCGACGAGGCCCAGATCGAGCGCGCCTCGCGCCTGTTGCAGGACGCACGCATGGTCTACGCTTTCGGCATGGGTGGCGGCTCGACCTGGCTGGCCGACGAGGCGCGCTACCGATTGGCGCGGCTGGGCCGACCGGTTGCGAGCTATCAGGACGCGGTGCTGCAGCAGATGGTCGCGGCCACGCTGGTCAAGGGCGATGTGGTGCTCGCCTTCTCGGTCAGCGGCAGCGTGCCCGAGATGCTGGCCAGCTGCGATGTCGCGCGCGAATACGGCGCGCACGTGATCGCCGTGACCGCGCTGGGCTCCCCGCTGGCTGCGCGCGCCGACGTGCTGCTGCCCGTGCGCGCGCTGGAGACCGATTTCATCTTCAAGCCGTCGGCCTCGCGCTATGCGATGTTGCTGGTGCTGGACGTGCTGGCCACGCGGCTGGCGCTGCTGCAGCAGGACGACAGCCAGGAACGGCTGCGGCGGCTCAAGTACGTGCTCGACGCGCATCGGGGCAGCGGGGAGCGCGGCAACGCGGCGCTGCGCGACAGCCGTCAGCCGCTCGGAGACTGACCATGGCAGCGAGCTCGGACCACGCCTTCGCCTATGACACGCTGATCCGCGGCGCCACCGTGATCGACGGTTCGGGCGCCGCCGCGCGCGTCGCCGACGTGGGGCTGCGCGACGGCCGCATCGCCCGCATCGTCGATATCGGCCCCGACGACGATCCCGGCAACGATGGCGGCGAACGCATCGCCGTCGACGCCGCCGCCGAAGTCATCGAGGCAGATGGCCTCGTGCTGGCGCCGGGCTTCATCGACGTGCACACGCACGACGACACCAACGTGGTGCGCCAGCCCGAGATGACCCCGAAGCTGTCGCAGGGCGTGACCACCGTGGTGGTCGGCAACTGCGGCATCAGCGCCGCGCCGGTGGCCCTGCGCGGCGAGCCGCCCGATCCGATGAACCTGCTCGGCGGCGCCAGCGCGTTCCGCTATCCCAGCTTCCCGGCCTATGTCGAGGCCATCGCGTCCGCACGACCCGCGGTCAACGTGGCCGCGCTGGTGGGTCACACCGCCCTGCGCAGCAATCATCTGGACCGGCTCGACCGCGCCGCGAGCGCCGACGAGATCGCCGCGATGCGCGCGCAGTTGCAGGAGGCACTGGACCATGGCGCACTCGGCCTGTCGACCGGCCTGGCCTATGCCAACGCCTTCGCCGCGCCGACCGAGGAGGTGCTGGCGCTGGCCGAGCCGCTGGCGCGCGCCGGCGCGCTGTACGCCACGCATCTGCGCAGCGAATTCGCCGAGATCCTGGACGCGATGGACGAGGCCTTCCGCATCGGCCGCCATGCGCGCGTGCCGGTCGTGATCTCGCACCTCAAATGCGCGGGCGTGGACAACTGGGGCCGCAGCGGCGCGGTGCTGGCCGCGCTCGATGCCGCCCAGCGCTGGCAGCCGGTCGGCTGCGACTGCTATCCCTATACCGCCAGTTCGTCGACGCTGGACCTGAAGCAGGTCACCGGCGACTTCGACATCATGGTGACCTGGTCCACGCCGCATCCCGAGATGGGCGGACGCCTGCTCGCCGATATCGCGGCCGAATGGCAGGTCGATCTGCACGAGGCGGCGCGCCGCCTGCAGCCGGCGGGCGCGGTCTATCACTGCATGGAAGACGCCGATGTCGATCGCATCCTGGCCCATCCGGCCACGGTGATCGGTTCGGACGGCCTGCCCAACGACCCGCTGCCGCACCCGCGCCTGTGGGGCGCGTTTCCGCGCGTGCTGGGCCACTATGCGCGCGACCGCGAACTGTTTCCGCTGACGATGGCGATCGCCAAGATGACCGGCCTGTCGGCCGAGCGCTTCGGCCTGGCGGGACGCGGTTTCGTGCGCGAAGGCCATTGGGCCGACCTGGTGCTGTTCGATGCCGCGACGATTCGCGACGCGGCCACGTTCACCGAGCCGATGCAGCCGGCCGAGGGCATCGCCGCGGTGTGGGTCAACGGCACGCTGTCGTGGTCGCAGCGGCGCGCCAGCGGCGCGCGCGCCGGGCGCTTCCTGCCGCGCGGCGAAGCGGCCCCGGCCGTCGTGGACACCTGAGTCAGCACGCTTCGTTCCCCCCTTTCTTTCCGTTTTTCAAGCTCACCGTTTCCCGTATTCAGTTCGAAGGAGTCTTCATGGATATCCAACGCTTTGGCGTCGAAGGCGGCACCGGCACCGGCGGCCAGCACATGCCGTTCGCGCGCGCGGTCGCTGCCGACGGCTGGCTCTATGTGTCCGGCCAGGTGCCGATGGTCGACGGCGAGGTCGTCGACGGCGGCATCGTCGCGCAGACCCACCAGGCCATCAAGAACGTGCTGGCGATCCTGGCCGAGGCCGGCTACGGCCCCGAGCATGTGGTGCGCTGCGGCGTGTGGCTCGACGACGCGCGCGACTTCGCCTCGTTCAACAAGATCTTCAAGCAGTATTTCGGCGCCAATCCCCCGGCGCGCGCCTGCGTGCAGTCCAGCATGGTGGTCGACTGCAAGGTCGAGATCGACTGCATCGCCTACAGGCGTCCGGGCGGCTGATTGCGCGGCCAAGTCGTTTCAATGCTGCCCCTGCCGACAGGGCCGCGACAACCCACTGTCGTTCCCGCGAATGCGGGAATCCAGCGTCTTTGAAAGCCACTGGGTCCTCGCCTCCGCGGGGACGACAGCATTGCTACCCCAACCGGGCCGCGCCAGCGGCCTCTTTCATACCGCCGCGGCGCCGACCGGCCCCGCGCCCCCAAGGAGACAACATGGTCCCAGTCACCGGAACCACGCTGTTGCTGTATGCGCTGATCGCCGTGATCGCGCTGGTCGTGCTGATCGCGCGATTCAAGCTGAACCCCTTCATCACGCTGGTGGTGGTCTCGGTACTGCTCGGCTTCTCGGTCGGCATGCCGATGAACGAGATCGTCAAGTCGTTCGAGGCCGGCGTCGGCGGCACGCTCGGCCATATCGCGCTGGTGGTGGGCCTGGGCACCATGCTCGGCAAGATGATGGCCGAGTCCGGCGGCGCCGAGCGCATCGCGCGCACGCTGATCGCATTCTTCGGCGAGAAGCACGTGCACTGGGCGATGGCGACCATCGCCTTCATCGTCGGCCTGCCGGTGTTCTTCGAGGTCGGCTTCGTGCTGCTGATCCCGATCGCCTTCAATATCGCGCAGCGCACCGGCACCTCGATGGTCAAGGTCGGCATCCCGATGGTGGCCGGCCTGTCGGTGGTGCACGGCCTGATCCCGCCGCATCCGGCGGCGCTGCTGGCGGTGACCGCCTATGGCGCCGACATCGGCCGCACCATCCTGTACGCGCTGATCGTCGGCATCCCGACCGCGGCGATCGCCGGTCCGATCTTCGCGACGCTGATGGACCGCCATATCAAGCTGCCGGCCGACAACCCGCTGGCCGCGCAGTTCATCGAGGAAGCGGACGATACCGCGCCGACCCAGGCGCTGCCCGGTTTCGGCATCACGGTGTTCACGATCCTGCTGCCGGTGATCCTGATGCTGATCGGCAGCAGCGCAGACCTGGTGACGACGCCCAAGACCTGGGCCAACGACTTCCTCAAGCTGATCGGCAATTCGGTGATTGCGCTGCTGATCGCCGCGCTGGTCAGCTTCTACACCTTCGGCAAGGCGCGCGGTTTCAATCGCGAGGCGATCCTGCGCTTCACCAACGAATCGGTGGCGCCCACCGCGATCATCACGCTGGTGGTCGGCGCCGGCGGCGGCTTCGGCCGCATCCTGCGCGACTCGGGCATCTCGAACTCGATCGTCGAAGTCGCGACCGGCGCCAACGTCTCGGTGCTGGTGCTGGGCTGGCTGGTCGCCGTGATGATCCGCATCGCGACCGGCTCGGCCACGGTGGCGATGACCACCGCGGCCGGCATCGTCGCGCCGATCGCGGCCAGCGTGCCGGGCACGCGCCCCGAGCTGCTGGTGCTGGCCACCGGCGCGGGCTCGCTGATCCTGTCGCACGTCAACGATGCGGGCTTCTGGCTGGTCAAGGAGTACTTCAACATGACCGTGGCGCAGACGTTCAAGACCTGGACGGTCTGCGAGACGATCATCTCCGTGGTGGCGCTGCTGCTGACGCTGGGGCTGGCGAGTGTGATCTGAGCGGGCGGTTGATGTCGGGCGGCGTCGCGAATGCGAGCGCCGTTGCCCTCTCCCCCGCCCCTCTCCCGCAAGCGGGAGAGGGGAGAAAACCCAGGGCTCTACTGCGCGCCGACGTATGAGCGCGCTGCCAACGCGGCTCCCCTCTCCCGCGTGCGGGAGAGGGGCTGGGGGAGAGGGCAAACCGCGCCTGTCACCCCGACAAACGCCGCATATGCCGGCCCCAATGCCAACTCAGCGCGTCTTACCTACAATGGCCGGGAAGTTTGCCGGCTCGCCAGGAGACGCCATGCCCATCGATCGTCGCCGCTTCCTTGCCTGTTCCGCCGCGCTGGCGGGCACGCTGACGCCCGCGGTGCGGGCCCAATCCGGTCCCGCTTCCGCGCCGGCCGCGGCAGGCGCAGGCCCCCTGCGGCGCGCCATCCCGGGCACGCGCGAAACGCTGCCGGTGATCGGCCTGGGCACCGCCGACACCTTTGACGCCGGTACTCAGGGCCTGCAGCAGAGCCCGCTGTCCGAGGTGATGTCGCTGCTGCTGCGGACCCCCGGCGCCGTGCTCGATACCGCGCCCAGCTATGGTGCCGCCGAGGCCGTGACCGGCGAATTGTTGCGCCTGCACAATGGCCGCAAGCAGGTCTTCCTCGCCACCAAGATCTCCGCCTCGGCCAGCGGCGCGCCGGCCCAATGGGCACGCTCCCAGCAGCAGCTGGGCAGCGATACCGTCGATCTGCTGCAGGTCCACAACCTGATCGATTGGGAAGAGAACCTGCGTTTCCTGCGCCGCCTGCAGGAGCAGGGCAAGACCCGCTATATCGGCGTTACGCACTATCGCGCCGATGCGCACGACCGGCTCGAGCAGATCGTGCGCAGCGAGAAGATCGACTTCGTGCAGGTCAATTATTCGCTGGGCGAGCGCGAGGCCGAACGGCGGCTGCTGCCGCTGTGCCGGCAGCGCGGCATCGGCGTGCTGATCAATCGGCCGTTCCAGGACGGACGGCTGTTCCGCGCGGTGCAAGGGCGCCAGTTGCCGCCGTGGGCCGCCGAGCTCGATTGCAGCAGCTGGGGCCAGCTGTTCCTCAAATTCATCGTCAGCCATCCGGCGGTGACCGCGGCGATTCCGGCGACCTCCAATCCGCGCCATATGCGCGACAACCTCGGCGCGGCGCTCGGCAGGATGCCGGACGCGAAGCAGCGCGAGCAGATTGCCGCGCTGCTGGCATAGCGCCCAGCGCCGCCGCGCCGATATCGCATGCCCGCCGCTCCGCCCCCGCACTCCGATCCCGGCCATGGCCGCCTCGGCGCGCTGGGCATCCGCCCAGGCGAACACGCGGCCGTGGTCGCGGCATTCGCCTTCTTCTTCTGCCTGTTCGCCAGCTACTTCATGCTGCGGCCGGTGCGCGAAACGATGGGCATCGCCGGCGGCGTGCAGAACCTGCAATGGCTGTTTACCGCGACCTTCGTCGTGATGCTGGCCGCGATTCCGCTGTATGGCCTGTGCAGCTCGCGTCTGCCGCGGCGGCGCTTCGTGCCATGGGTCTATGCGTTCTTCATCGCCAACCTGCTGGCCTTCGCGCTCGCCACGCGGGCGCGGCCCGACGATGTCTGGCTGGCGCGCGTGTTCTACGTGTGGCTGTCGGTATTCAATCTGTTCGTGGTGTCGGTGGCATGGAGCCTGATGGCGGACGTGTTCCGCCCCGAACAGGCGCGGCGGCTGTTTCCGGTGATCGCCGCCGGTGCCAGCGTCGGCGGGCTGGCGGGGCCGCTGCTGTCGGGATGGCTGGTCGAGCCGATCGGACTGACCGGACTGATGCTGCTGTCGGCGGTGCTGCTGGCCGCGACGCTGCCCGGCTGTGCGTGGCTGTTCCGCTGGAGGGCGCGTGCTGGCGCCGGGGCCGGCTTGGGCACCGGGGAAATGGCGCAGGGCGATGGGGCGACGATTACCGCCACCGCCCATCCTGCCCGCGCGACGCGCGACGACCCCCGCGACCCCATCGGCGGCAGCCTGCTGGCCGGGCTGACGCTGATCGCGCGCTCGCGCTATCTGCTGGGCATCGCGCTGTTCGTGATCCTGCTGTCGACCGCCAGCACCTTCCTGTACTTCGAACAGGCCCGGCTGGTTGCCGAGACCTTTCCCGATCGCACCGAGCAGACCCGCGTGTTCAGCGCCATCGACGCGATCGTGCAGGCCGCCACCATTGCGATCCAGCTGTTCTTCTCCGGCCAGGTGGCGCGGCGCTACGGCGTGACCGCGCTGCTGACCGTGGTGCCGCTGGCAGTGGCCGGCGGCTTCGTGCTGCTGGCGATCTGGCCGGTGTTCGGCGTGCTGGCCGGCGTGATGGTGCTGCGCCGCGTCGGCGAATATGCGCTGGTGCGGCCCGGCCGCGAGATGCTGTTCACCGTGGTCGACGCCGAAACCAAGTACAAGGCCAAGAACGTCATCGACACGATGGTCTATCGCGCCGGCGATGCGGTCAGCGCCTGGGTCAAGACCGGCATCGACGCGCTGGCCGGCCATCCGGCGGTGGTGGCCGTCACCGGCGCCGTGCTGGCCCTGGTCTGGGGCTTGCTTGGCTGGTGGCTGGGCCGGCGCCATCAAGGCGCCGCCGACATGCCGAGGCGGACCGCCACCTCCACGGCAGAGGCCGGGGCCCGCCTCCCCGGCCGGTAGCCCTCGCATTCGGCCAAAATGGCGGCATGCGGGGCCAAGTGGCCAGGATTGCCCTGCGGCCCCGATGCCGCAGGCATTACAGTGTCAGCCGAACGCGCCGTGCCGGCATGCCCGCACTGCGCCCCCGTCGATCGAACCCGGCCCCGCGCCCCGCGCGTCGCCACCCAAGGAAGCCGCCATGAAAACCAAAGCCGCCGTCGCCTGGAAAGCAGGCGCCCCGTTGACCGTCGAGGAAGTCGACCTGGCCGGCCCGCGCGCCGGCGAGGTGCTGGTCGAGATCAAGGCCACCGGCATCTGCCATACCGACTACTACACGCTGTCCGGCGCCGACCCCGAGGGCATTTTCCCCGCCATCCTCGGCCATGAGGGCGCCGGCGTGGTCACGGAGGTCGGCCCCGGCGTGACCTCGCTCAAGCCCGGCGACCATGTGATTCCGCTTTACACGCCCGAATGCCGCCAGTGCAAGTTCTGCCTGTCGCGCAAGACCAATCTGTGCCAGGCGATCCGCGCGACTCAGGGCAAGGGCCTGATGCCGGACGGCACCTCGCGCTTCTCGCTCGACGGCAAGCCGATCTTCCACTACATGGGCACGTCGACCTTCGCCAACCACATCGTGGTACCGGAGATCGCGCTGGCGAAGATCCGCGACGACGCGCCGTTCGACAAGGTCTGCTATATCGGCTGCGGCGTGACCACCGGCGTGGGCGCGGTGCTGTTCACGGCGAAGGTCGAGGCCGGCGCCAATGTGGTGGTGTTCGGCTTGGGCGGCATCGGCCTGAACGTAATCCAGGGCGCCAAGATGGTCGGCGCCGACAAGATCATCGGCGTCGACATCAACCCGAGCCGCGAGGCACTGGCGCGGCAATTCGGCATGACGCATTTCGTCAATCCGAACGACGTCGAGAACGTGGTCGACCATATCGTGCAGCTGACCGACGGCGGCGCGGATTACTCGTTCGAATGCATCGGCAACACCAAGGTCATGCGCCAGGCGCTGGAGTGCTGCCACAAGGGCTGGGGCAAGTCGATCATCATCGGCGTGGCCGAGGCCGGCGCCGAGATCTCGACCCGTCCGTTCCAGCTGGTGACCGGCCGCGAGTGGAAGGGCTCGGCCTTCGGCGGCGCGCGCGGACGCACCGACGTGCCGAAGATCGTCGACTGGTATATGGACGGCAAGCTGAACATCGACGACCTGATCACCCATACGCTGCCGCTGGAGCGCATCAACGAGGGCTTCGACCTGATGAAGCGCGGCGAGTCGATCCGTTCGGTGGTGCTGTACTGAAGGCCGGAGGCTCAACGCTCATGCTCGAATTGCTCTCCGAGCACGGCTGCTTCGGCGGCGTGCAGCGCTTCTACCGGCATGCGTCGACCGCGGTCGGCCTGCCGATGCGCTTCTCGGTCTTCCTGCCGCCGGCGGCGCTGGCCGGTGTCGGCACGCCGCGGCCGGCGCTGTTCTATCTGGCCGGCCTGACCTGCACCGAAGAGACCTTCATGATCAAGGGCGGCGCGCAGCGGCTCGCGGCGCAGCTCGGCCTGATCCTGGTCGCACCGGACACCAGCCCGCGCGACACCGGCATTGCCGGCGAGGCGGACGAATGGGACTTCGGTGCCGGTGCCGGCTTCTATCTGGACTCGACGCAGGCACCGTGGAACGCGCACTGGCGCATGGAAAGCTATGTCGCCGGCGAGCTCTACGATCTGGTGGTCGGCGAACTCGGCGCCGATCCGCAGCGCATCGGCATCTTCGGCCATTCGATGGGCGGCCATGGCGCGCTCGTGCTGGCGCAGCGCCATCGCGAGCGCTTCCGCTCGGTGTCGGCGTTCGCGCCGATCGCCGCGCCGTCGCAATGCCCCTGGGGCGAGAAGGCGTTCACCCGCTATCTCGGCGAGGACCGTGCGCAATGGCTGCAGTACGACGCCAGCGCGCTGATGCAGGCGCAGCGCACCGCGCCCTTCCCCGGCGGCATCCTGGTCGATCAGGGCCTGGCCGACAAGTTCCTGGCCGACCAGCTCCACCCCGAGGCCTTCGAAGCGGCCTGCGCCGCGGTAGGCCAGCCGCTGACGCTGCGGCGGCACCAGGGCTACGACCACGGCTACTACTTCATCGCAACGTGGATGGAGGACCATCTGCGCCATCACGCCAGCCAGCTCGGAAACGGCACGCCCGGCAACTGAGCCATCAACCACCCGCGCGGTGGCACCCGGCCGGTGCCACCGCACCACTTCGCGTTATCTAAAGCCCGGACCCCGAATGCGATAGCCGCGCCAAGCGGGATCGCTCAACATGCGCCGCGAATCAGAACTGCCAGAGACGTGATCGCGTTCGGCAGCACCAGGCATCGCGGTGATGCCTGCTGACAACGGGATCGGCACATGGCACGCGGGGATTTCATCAGGTTCGCATCGGTTTCCAAGACTTACGACGGCAATCATGCCGTCGTCCGCGCCCTGGACTTCTGCGTGCGCGAGGGCGAATTCCTGACGCTGCTTGGCCCGTCAGGCTGCGGCAAGACCACCACCCTGATGATGCTGGCGGGCTTCGAAGCCCCGTCCCACGGCGAGATCCATCTGGACGGCGAACGCATCGACCGCGTGCCGCCGCACCGGCGCAACATCGGCATGGTGTTCCAGAACTACGCGCTGTTTCCCCATATGACGGTGGCGCAGAACGTCGCCTTCCCCCTGCAGATGCGCCGTCTGGCGAACCGCCAGATCCGCGAACGCGTCGGCGAGGCACTGGAAATGGTGCGCCTGCAGCCGTATGCACAACGCCGGCCGGCACAGCTGTCCGGCGGGCAACAGCAGCGGGTCGCGCTGGCGCGAGCGCTGGTGTACCAGCCCAGCCTGATCCTGATGGACGAACCGCTGAGCGCACTGGACAAGCAGCTGCGCGAGCAGATGCAGTGGGAAATCAAGCAGCTGCATGCCCGCGTGGGCATCACCGTGGTCTACGTGACGCACGACCAGGCCGAGGCCCTGACGATGTCCGACCGGATCGGCGTGATGAACGAGGGCGTGCTGCAGCAGCTCGCCACGCCGGCCGACCTTTACGAAAACCCCGCGAACGCCTTCGTCGCGCGCTTCGTCGGCGAGAACAATGCCCTGATCGCACAGGTGGCCGCGATCGAGAGCGGCCGCTGCACGCTGCGGCTGCCCGACGGTTCGCTGGTGCAGGCCCGACCCGGCGCCGGTTTGCGCCAGGGCCAGGCCGCCTCGCTGACGCTGCGTCCCGAGAAGATCGTGCTCGCGCCCGCGGCGGCCGAGGGCTTGAACATGGCATCGGCGCAGATCGCCGGCGTCGTCTACTGCGGCGACCACCTGCGGGTGTGGGTGGACAGCTGCGGCCTGCGCGGTGTCCTGATCAAGGCGCCGACGCAGGGCGCCGGCGTTCCCCTCGTGCCCGGCGGCAGCATCACCATCGGCTGGATGCGGGACCACTGCCTCGCCCTGCCCCTGCATTGAACGCCGAGACCTTCCGGTCTCGATCCACCATCCCTACACGTTCCCTTTCGATCATGCGTATCCGATCCCTGCTCCATGCCGGTGCCTTCGCGCCGCTCCTGATCTGGGCCGCCGCGGTGCCGGCCCAGCCTTCGCTGACCGTCGCATCCTGGGGCGGCGCCTACAGCAAGAGCCAGCGCGAGGTCTACTTCGAGCCGTTCACCAAGACCACCGGCATCGCGGTCCGCGAAGACGAGTGGGACGGCTCGGTCGCCCGGATCCGTTCGATGGTCGACAGCCGGCATGTCTCCTGGGGCGTGGTCGACATCTTTCCGGTCGAGGCGCTGCAGGGCTGCGAGGAGGGTTGGCTGGAGAAGATCGACTACAGCAAGCTCGGCGGCAAGCAGGCATTCGTCGAGGGTGCGGCCATGGAATGCGCGGTCGGCACCGTGCTGTACTCGACCATCTACGCGTACAACGCCGACCGCTTTCCGGGGGGTGGACCGACGACCATGGCCGACTTCTGGAACGTCAGGAAATTTCCCGGACCGAGGGCCATGCAGAAGACGCCGCGCACGACGCTCGAGTTCGCCTTGATCGCCGATGGCGTGCCGGCGCGCGATGTCTACCGGGTACTGGGCACCAAGGAAGGCGTCGCGCGGGCATTTCGCAAGCTGGACGAGATCAAGCCTTACGTCAAGGTATGGTGGACCGCGGGCGCGCAGCCGGTGCAACTGCTGGCCGACGGCCAGGTCGTGATGACCACCGCATGGAATGGCCGGGTCTTCGACGCGGTGAAGAACAACGGCAAGAACTTCAAGATCGTCTGGGACGGGCAGGCAATGGATTTTGACCTGTGGGCCATCCCCAAGGGCACGCCGCAACGCGCCGCGGCCCAGCAGTTCATCGCCTTCGCCTCGCGGCCCGACATCATGAGCAAGCACCCCGCCCATCTGCGGTATGCGCCGACCACCAGGGCGGCGGTACAGCTGGTGTCACCGGACATTGTCAAGGACCTGCCCAGCGCACCGCAGAACAGCAAGAACGCCTTCGTGCTGTCGGCCCGCTTCTGGGCGGACAACGATCAGGAACTGACCGAGCGCTTCAACCAGTGGCTCGCGCGCTGACGCGGCGAGCCGGACGGATGCCTTCCATCGCCTGACGGGACACAGATGTCGATTGCACTGCGCGACCCGGAACCTGCCGGCGTCATCGTCGGCGAAGCAGGCCGCCCATTCGGACAAGCCAGCGCGCCGCGCCGCCGGCTGATGGCGCTGGCACTGGTGGCGCCCCTGTTCCTGTTTCTGCTCGCCACCTTCGTCGCGCCTGTCGCGACACTGCTGATACGAAGCGTCGACAACCGCGAGATCGGCCGCGTGCTGGCGCACACGGCCAAGGCACTGCACGCATGGGACGGGGCCGGGCTTCCCGATGAAGCGGCCTTCGCCGCCCTGGCGGACGACCTGCGGACCGGCTCGCGGGAGGACGTCGCAGCGGTCGCGCGCCTGCTCAATACCTATCACCCCGGCACGCGATCCCTGCTGATCCGAACGGCCCGGACGATCGCGCAACAGGACGGCATCGACGAGCCCTCGCATCGCGGCCGGCTGGTCCGGATCGACCCGGCCTGGGGAGAGGCCAAAATCTGGCAAGCGCTGCGGCGGGCCGTGCCGCCCTTCACGGATCACTATCTGCTGGCCGCGCTCGACCTGCGCCGCGAGGCGTCGGGCGCCATCGTCGCCGCCGAGCCGGACACCGCCATCTATCGCGACGTGCTCGGACGGACGTTGGCGGTCAGCCTCAGCGTGACGGTCGGCTGTCTGCTGCTGGGCTATCCCCTGGCCTATCTGATGGCGCAGGCCGGACCGCGTACGGCGCGCATCCTGCTGCTGCTCGTGCTGCTGCCGTTCTGGACCTCGCTGCTGGTGCGCACCACCGCATGGGCCGTCGTGCTGCAGAACCAGGGTGTGCTCAACACGCTGCTGGCCTGGACCGGCCTGATCGATCCAGGCAATCCGCCCGAGCTGATCTACAACCGGACGGGCGTGCTGATCGCGATGATCCATATCCTGTTGCCGTTCATGATCCTGCCGGTGCATGGCGCCATGAAGGCCATACCGGCCAATTACCTGCGCGCCGCCGCTTCGCTCGGCGCGCCGCCTCGCCAGGCCTTTCTTCGTGTCTTCCTCCCCTTGAGCATGCCCGGAGTCGTCGCCGGGACCTTGATGGTGTTCATCCTGGCGCTGGGGTACTACATCACCCCCTCGCTGGTGGGCGGCACACAAGACCAGATGCTGGGCTTCTACATCGCCTACTTCGCCAACCAGGTCAGCAACTGGGGCATGGCGGCCGCACTGAGCGCCATCCTTCTCGCCGCCATCGTGCTGCTCTACGCGGTGTTCCACCGTGTCGTGGGCGTCGATCGACTGCGGATCGGATGACGGCCGCCCGCCTCGCTGCTACCCCGCTGCCCCACCCCACCGCCACCCGACCCGCGTTGCCATGCATGCCTGCTCTCTCCTCCTCCGGCTGTTCTGCGCCGGCGTCCTGATCTATCTGCTGGCGCCGATCCTGTCGATCATCCCGCTGTCGTTCAATTCGGAGCCGTCATTCACCTATCCGATGGCAGGCTGGTCGCTGCGGTGGTACCGCGAATTTCTCGGCTCGGAGGCCTGGCAGCTGGCGCTGAAGAACAGCGCGATCGTGGCCGTCGGCAGCACGCTTGCCGCGGGTGTACTCGGCACGCTGGCCGCGCTTGGCCTGAGCCAGCGCCAATGCCCGCTGCGCGCCGGCCTGATGGCCGTACTGGTCGCGCCAATGGTCGTTCCCGTCGTCATTACGGCGGTCGGCTTCTACGCCGTCTTCGCGCAACTGGGCCTGCTGAACTCCCTGGCCGGTCTGATCGTCGCCCACACCGCATTGGGCGCGCCTTTCGTGGTCATCACCGTCGCCGCGACGCTGTCCCGCTTCGACAACAGGCTGATGCGGGCTGCCGCCAGCCTGGGCGCAGGGCCGGTCACGGCGTTCCGGCGCGTCATGCTGCCCGCCATCGCGCCGGGCATTGCGGCGGGCATGGTGTTCGCGTTCGTGACGTCGCTCGATGAAGTCGTGATCGCTCTCTTCCTGGCCGGACCGGAGCAGCGCACCTTGCCGCGGCAGATGTGGAGCGGTATGCGGGAATCCATCAGTCCCACCATCACGGCGGTGGCGAGCCTGCTGATCGTGCTGTCGTGCGCCTCGCTGGCAGCGGCGCATTGGCTGCAGGGACGCACCGCCCGTCAAGCGGCGAGAACGGCCGGGACGGGAAGTACCGACAGGCCGCCTACGCCGCCGCACCGAAACGCTGGCGATAGTCGCGCGGCGTAATGCCCAGGTGGCGCAGGAAGGCGCGCCGCAGCGCCTCGTCCGAACCGAAGCCGCTGCGCGCGGCCACCGCCTTCAGCGGCAGCTCGCCCTGCTCCAGCAGGCGGCGCGCCGCTTCGAGCCGCGCCGATTCGATGAAGGCGGTCGGACTGGCGCCGGTCTCGCGGGCGAACACGCGACGGAAATTACGCTCGCTCATCGCGGCCCGCGCCGCCATCTCGCTCATCGTGAACGCGCGCGTCAGGTCGCGCAGGATCCAGTCCTGCACCTCGCGCACCCCGGCGTGACCGGTGGTCTGGCTGGCCAGATGCACGCTGAATTGCGACTGGCCGCCGGGGCGCTTCAGGAAGACCACCAGCTCGCGCGCCAGATCGAGCGCGATCTCCCGTCCCAGATCCTCCTCGACGATGGCCAGTGCCAGGTCGATGCCGGCCGTGACACCGGCCGAGGTCCACAGCGTGCCCTGGCGCACGAAGATCGCATCGGGATCGACTGCCACCGCGGGATAACGCTGCCGCAGCAGCGGCGCGACGCTCCAGTGCGTGGTCGCGCGCTTGCCGTCGAGCAGGCCGGCGGCGGCCAGGAAGAACGATCCCGAACACAGCGCCACCAGCCGGCCGATGCGCGGCGCCACCGCGCGCGCCCACGGCACGATCTCCTCGGCGTCGCGCAACGCCCCTTCGATATCGCGCGCGCCGACGATTACCGCGGTATCGGGCAGCAGCACCGTGTCCAGGCGCGCGGTCGCCTCCAGCGTCATCAGCGTGTCGGAACGCACCGGCCCGACGCGCGTCGACACGATGCGGGTGCGATAGGCCGGCGGCTGGCCGCGCCGGGCCAGCTGCAGGTTCGCGTAGTCGAACACCGTCATCGGCCCGACCGCCTCCATCGCCTTGAAGCCGGGATAGACGACCAGATCGATCTGATGGGGGGCGGGGGATGGTGGGGGCATGAAACGGCGATCACGGGCGGCCGGCGCGAACGGCTGGCGGCATGGCGGAAACGAAAGGCCACAGTGTAAACGAGGCAGTGTTTCTGCTTGCAGAGATGCATCTTGATACGCGATCCCACTCGCGCCAGTTTTCTCCCCTCTCCCCGACCCTCTCCCCGGTGGGGAGAGGGAGAACACATCTGCCTGCCGCAGGCGGGTGAAGGCAGCAACATCGGCCAGCCACACCCGCTTGCTATCATGAACTGCAGACCGTTGCGCCACCGATCCTCCCGAACCCTTGATCACTTCGCTGCGAGCCGCCCGTGCCCCATGAAGTCAGCCTGATCACCACCATCGCCGCCGGCCTCGGTCTGGCGCTCGTCTTCGGCTTCATCTGTGCCCGCCTCGGCGCGCCGGCGCTGGTCGGCTATCTGCTGGCCGGCATCGTGATCGGGCCAGCCACGCCGGGCTTTGTCGCCGACATGGCGCTGGCCGGGCAATTGGCAGAGATCGGCGTGATGCTGCTGATGTTCGGCGTCGGCCTGCACTTCTCGCTCGAGGACCTGCTGTCGGTGCGCCGAATCGCGCTCCCCGGGGCGATCGTGCAGATCGCCTTTGCCACCGCGCTTGGGGCCGGGGTGACCACGCTATGGGGCTGGCCGCTCGCCGATGCGCTGGTGTTCGGGCTATGCCTGTCGGTCGCCAGCACCGTGGTGCTGCTGCGCGCCCTCGAGCAGCGCGGCACGCTCGATTCGGTCAACGGCCGCATCGCGGTCGGCTGGCTGGTGGTCGAGGACCTGGTGACGGTGCTGGTGCTGGTGATGCTGCCCGCGCTGGCGGAGGTCCTCGGCACCGTTCCATCGGGCCAGGCCGCCGCGATAGCGGCCGGCGGCAACGGCGCCGTGCCGGCCGCGGACGGCGCCTCGCTGTGGGCGACGCTGGGCGCCACGCTGGGCCGCGTCGCGGTCTTTGTCGCGCTGATGCTGCTGGTGGGCCGGCGCCTGTTTCCGTGGCTGTTGTGGCAGGTCGCGCGCACCGGCTCGCACGAGCTGTTCACGCTGTGCCTGGTCGCCGCCGCGGTCGGCATCGCCTACGGCTCGGCGGTGCTGTTCGGCGTCTCGTTCGCGCTCGGCGCCTTCTTCGCCGGCATGGTGCTGCGCGGCTCGGCACTGAGCCATCGCGCCGCGCAGGAAACGCTGCCGCTGCGCGACGCCTTCTCGGTGCTGTTCTTCGTCTCGGTCGGCATGCTGTTCGATCCGCGCGTGCTGCTCGACGCGCCGCTGCAGGTCGCCGTCACGCTGGCCATCGTGATCGTCGGCAAGTCGCTGGCCGCGCTGGCGCTGGTGCTGGTAATGCGCTACCCGCTGAACACCGCGCTGACGGTGTCGGCGAGCCTCGCGCAGATCGGCGAGTTCTCCTTCATCCTCGCCGGGCTCGGCGTCACGCTCGGCATGCTGAGCCCGCAGGGACACAACCTGGTGCTGGCAGCCTCGCTGATCTCGATCGCGCTGAACCCGCTGGTATTTCACGCGGTCGAGCCGCTGCAGCGCTGGATTCGCGCTCGATCGGCGCTGGCGCGCAAGCTCGAGCGCAGCGCCGACCCGCTGGCCGAGCTGCCCGCCACGGTCGACCAGGCGCTGCTGACGCGGCAGGTCGTGCTGGTCGGCCATGGCCGCGTCGGACGCCGCATCGCCGCGGCGCTGCGCTCGCATGGGGTGCCGGTGGTGGTGGCCGACCAGAACCGCGAGATCGTCGAGGCGCTGCGCGCGCAGGGCGTGCCGGCGGTATCGGGCGATGCCGCCGAACCGTCGGTATTGATCCAGGCCCATATCGCGCGCGCGGGCATGCTGGTGATCGCCACGCCCGATACCGTCGGCGTGCGGCGCATGGCCGAGATCGCGCGCACGTTGAATCCGGGCATTCGCATTCTGGTGCGCACGCACAGCGAGGACGAGGCCGCGCTGCTGCTGCAGGACCGCGTCGGCGAGGTCTTCCTCGGCGAGCACGAACTGGCAACGGCGATGATCGAGCGCGTGTTGCAGAGCGCGCGGCAGGACGCGGCGGCGCTCGATGCGAGCGCGAACAGCGACGCCAGCGGCGGCGCAAGCGGCGGCGGCCAGCGCGCCGGCGCGCCGCACTGAAGCGCCCGGTCGGCCGCGACGTCAGTCTGCCGCTGCCTGCATGCCGCGATAGACGCCAGGCCGCAGCCCGGTCCAGCGCCGGAACGCCCGATGAAAGGCGCCCGGCTCGGCAAACCCCATCTCGGCCGCGATCTCGGTGATCGGCAAGTCGGTGTGGCTCAGCGCCTCGATCGCCAGGTCGCGCCGCAATTCATCCTTCAGCTGCTGGTAGGTGGCGCCCTCCTCCATCAGCCGTCGCCGCAATGACGAGGCGGACAGATGCAGCGCCGCCGCCAGCGCTTCGAAGGTCGGCCACCCCTCCGGCCGCGACTGCCGCAGCAGCCGGCGCACGCGCGCCACCACGCTGCTGCGGTCCGAGTACTTGACCACCACGTTATGGGGCGCGTCGCGCAGGAAGGCCTTGACGCTGCGCTCGTCGTGCCGCACCGGGTGGTCCAGCCACGCGGCGTCGAAGACCAGCGCGGTGCCGGGCGCATCGAAGGCGAGCTGGCGCGAATACATGACGCGGTACTCGGCGCTGTAGTCCGGCTCGGGATAGCGAAAGGCCGCCAGCCGCACCGGCACGCGGCGCCGCGCCAGCCAGCACATCAGCCCGTGCAGCATGATCAGCAGCGTCTCCTGCGCGAACACGCCGGGACGCCGGCGCGACGGCTCGGTCAGCACCAGGGCGGCACGCTCGGGCCCGGCGCCGGGCGCATCGCCATCGTAGCGGCGCAGCAACTGCACGCCGATATCGTCGAGCAACAGCCCGAAGCCACGCGCGACCCGGTCCAGCCCCTGCCCCACCGTGCGGCTGCCGGCCACCGCATGGCACAGCAGCGCGAAGCTGCCGGGCTTCATCGCCCGCGAGTCCTGGCCGAAGAACTCGTCGCCCAGCGCCGCCGATACCGCCAGCCACAGCGCGCCATAGCTGGCCGCCGACACGCGCGCCTGCGGCACGGCCAGCATCGCGGGCGCGATACCGGCGGCACGCAGCACCGGCTCGGCGTCGATGCCGCGCGCCCGCAGGCCGGCAATCGCATGGTGGACAAAGCAGATCGCGACGCTACCTTTTTCCATCGGTACGCGGGGCAGCAACGGGACGCAACAGCGAAGGCATGGAGACGATCCGTGGGGGTGGATGGGCCGCGGCAAGGCCGCCGGCAGTGGCAAATCAGTTCAGCGCAGTTGACGGATTTTGGCATAGCGCGCGCCGGCATCGCCTTTCTACACTGCCGTCAATCGTCGACCGCCCCGACTGCACAACGACAGCGCCATGTACAGCGAATACACCGAGCAGCAACGCATGATCCGCGACACCGCGCGCGCCTTCGCCGAGGAACGGCTGAAGCCGAACGCCGCGCAATGGGACCGCAGCGGACAGCTGCCCGACGAGATCGTCGCCGAGATGGGCGCACTCGGCCTGCTCGGCATGATCGTGCCCGAGCAATGGGGCGGCACCTATACCGACTACATCGCCTACGCGCTGGCGATCGAGGAGATTGCCGCCGGCTGCGCGGCCTGCGCGACGCTGATGAGCGTGCACAGCTCGGTCGGCTGCGGGCCGATCCTGCACTACGGCACCGAAGCACAGAAGGAACGCTATCTGCCGGCGCTGGCCAGCGGCGAACTGATCGGCGCCTTCTGCCTGACCGAGCCGCAGGCCGGCTCCGAGGCCCACAACCTGCGTACGCGCGCCCGTCCGACCGATGACGGCTGGGTGCTGTCGGGCAACAAGCAGTTCGTCACCAACGGGCAGCGCGCCGGCGTCGCCATCGTCTTTGCCGCGACCGAGCCCGAGCGCGGCAAGCGCGGACTGTCGGCCTTCCTGGTGCCGACCGGCACGCCCGGGTTCCATGTCCATGCCCCCGAAAAGAAGCTGGGCATCCGTGCCTCCGACACCTGCGCGATCACGCTGGAGGACTGCGCCGTGCCGCACGACGCGTTGCTCGGCGACACCGGCGAGGGCCTGCGCATCGCGCTGTCGAACCTGGAAGGCGGCCGCATCGGCATCGCCGCGCAGGCGATCGGCATCGCGCGCTCGGCCTTCGACGCGGCCTGCCGCTATGCCGGCGAGCGCGTGCAGTTCGGCCGGCCGCTGCGCGAGCATGCGCCGATCGCCAACATGCTGGCCGACATGGCCACCGAACTGAACGCCGCGCGCCTGCTGGTCCATCGTGCCGCGCGCATGCGCAGCGACGGCCAGCCCTGCCTGTCCGAGGCATCGCAGGCCAAGCTCTATGCGTCCGAGCTGGCCGAGCGGGTCTGCTCCAAGGCGCTGCAGATCCATGGCGGCTATGGCTACCTGGAGGACTACCCGGTCGAGCGCCACTACCGGGACGCGCGCATCACCCAGATCTACGAGGGCACCAGCGAGATCCAGCGGATGCTGATCGCCCGCTCGCTGTAGTTCGCGCCCTCGCCTTTCCCCACGGCTTACCGGCTACAACAATCCGACGGAGACACCATGAGCACACAGCAAGCACCCGCCGCCCCCGATACCGCGATTCCGACAGTCAAGCTGCTGATCAACGGCGAATGGGTCGAATCGGCGGCGACCGAATATCGCCAGGTCGTCAATCCGGCCACGCAGCAGGTCCTGGCGCGCGTGCCGCTGGCCACGCGGGCCGAGGTCGATGCCGCGGTCGGCGCGGCCCAGCGCGCCTTCGCCAGCTGGCGGCATACGCCGATCGGCGCGCGGCTGCGCATCATGCTGAAGTACCAGGCGCTGATCCGCGAGCACAGCAAGCGCATCGCCGCGATCCTGACGGCCGAACAGGGCAAGACGCTGTCCGACGCCGAGGGCGACATCTTCCGCGGCCTGGAAGTGGTCGAGCATGCCGCCTCGATCGGCACGCTGCAGCAGGGCGGCTTCGCCGAGAACGTCGCGGCGACCGTGGACACCTACACGCTGCAGCAACCGATCGGCGTCTGCGTCGGCATCACGCCGTTCAATTTCCCCGCCATGATTCCGCTGTGGATGTTTCCGATGGCGCTGGTCTGCGGCAATACCTTCGTGCTCAAGCCCTCCGAGCAGGACCCGCTGTCGACGATGGAACTGGTGGCGCTGGCCCTCGAAGCGGGTGTGCCGCCCGGCGTGCTGAACGTCGTGCATGGCGCCAGGGACGTGGTCGACGCGCTGTGCACACATCCCGATGTCAAGGCGGTGTCCTTCGTCGGCTCGACCGCGGTCGGCACCCATGTGTACAACCTGGCCGGCAGCCACGGCAAGCGCGTGCAGTCGATGATGGGCGCCAAGAACCATGCGGTGGTGCTGCCCGACGCGCACAAGGAGCAGACGCTGAACGCGCTGGTTGGCGCCGCCTTCGGCGCGGCGGGCCAGCGCTGCATGGCGACCTCGGTGGCGGTGCTGGTCGGCGCGGCGCGCGACTGGGTGCCCGACCTGATCGCCAAGGCGCGCACGCTGAAGGTCGGTGCCGGGGCCGAGCCCGGCACCGACGTCGGACCGGTGGTGTCGGTCGCGGCGAAGCAGCGCATCCTCGGTCTGATCGAGGCCGGCGTGAAGGAAGGCGCGACGCTTGCGCTCGATGGCCGCGACGTCGGCGTGCCCGGCTATCCGGACGGCAACTTCATCGGACCGACCGTGTTCACCGACGTCAAGACCGGGATGTCGATCTACACGCAGGAAATCTTCGGGCCGGTGCTGGTGGTGATTGGCGTCGACACGCTGGACGAGGCCATCGCACTAGTCAACCGCAATCCCTTCGGCAACGGCACCGGCGTGTTCACGCAGAGCGGCGCCGCGGCGCGCAAGTTCCAGAGCGAGATCGACGTCGGCCAGGTCGGCATCAATATCCCGATTCCGGTGCCGGTGCCGTATTTCAGCTTCACCGGCTCGCGCGGTTCCAAGCTCGGCGACCTCGGCCCCTACGGCAAGCAGGTGGTGCAGTTCTACACCCAGACCAAGACCGTGACGGCGCGCTGGTTCGATGACGAGACGGTCAACCAGGGCGTCAACACCACCATCGCGCTGCGCTGAACGTACGCCAACGCCGACGCAAACGCACAGGAGACCTCGATGCATATCGCCTTTATCGGCCTGGGCAACATGGGCGCCCCGATGGCGCGCAACCTGCTGAAGGCGGGCCACACGCTGACGGCATTCGACCTGAACGCGCAGGCGCTTGCCGCCTTGCGCGAAGCCGGTGCCAGCGGTGCCGATTCGCCGCGGCACGCCGCCGCGGAAGCTGACATCGTGATCACGATGCTGCCGGCGGCCGCGCATGTGCGCGGCGTGTACACCGGCGAGGACGGCGTGCTGGCCGGCGTTCGGCCGGGCGTGCCGCTGGTCGATTCCAGCACGATCGACCCGGCGACCGTACGCGAGCTGGCCGCGCTGGCCGCCCGCCAGGGCAATCCGTTCGCCGACGCGCCGGTGTCCGGCGGCACCGGCGGCGCCCAGGCCGGCACGCTGACCTTCATGGTCGGTGCCGAGGCAGCGTTGTTCGAGCGCTTGCGCTCGGTGCTGTCCGCCATGGGCAAGAACGTGGTCCGCTGCGGCGACACCGGCACGGGCCAGGTGGCCAAGATCTGCAACAACCTGATCCTCGGCATCTCCATGATCGGCGTGTCCGAGGCGATGGCGCTCGGCGCGCGGCTCGGCATCGACGCCAAGGTGCTGGCCGGCATCGTCAACACCTCGACCGGGCGCTGCTGGTCCTCCGACACCTACAACCCCTACCCCGGCGTGATCGACACCGCCCCGGCTGCGCGCGGCTACAGCGGCGGCTTCGGCGCCGAGCTGATGCTCAAGGACCTGGGGCTGGCCAACGACGCCGCGCGCGCGGTACGGCAGCCGCTGTTTCTTGGCGCGCTGGCGCAGCAGCTGTATCAGGCCATGTGCCAGCGCGGCGATGGCCAGCTCGACTTCTCCGGCGTGATTCGGCAATACCTGGATGCCGATGGAGGGTCGGCGTGAACGCAAGAGCCGAATCCCTGCCGCTGCAGGAGGATGCCAACGGCACCGATGAGGTCCGCTTCGACGTCGTCAATCGCGTCGGACTGGTGACGCTGAACCGGCCGCGCCAGCTCAATGCGCTGTCGTATCCGATGATCCTGGCGCTGCGCTCGCAACTGCGGCAATGGGCGTCGCAGCCCGAGATCGTCGCCGTGGTGCTGCGCGGCGCGGGCGAGAAGGCGTTTTGCGCGGGCGGCGATATCCGCGCGCTGTACGACAGTTATCGCGACGCCGTGGCGGGCCGTGGCGATGGCGATGGCGATGGCGAACCGCTGCACCGCCGCTTCTTCGTCGACGAATACCAGCTCGATTTCGCGCTGCACCGCTATCCGAAGCCGGTCGTCGCGCTGATGGACGGCATCGTGATGGGCGGCGGCATGGGGCTGGCGCAGGCGGCGCCGCTGCGCATCGTCACCGAACGCTCCCGCGTCGCCATGCCGGAGACCGGCATCGGCCTGGTGCCCGATGTCGGCGCGAGCCGCTTCCTGGCGCGCATGACGCCCGAACTGGCGCTCTATGTGGGTCTGACCGGCGTGACGCTCGGCGCGGCCGACACGCTGCTGTGCGGGCTCGCGGATGTCGCGGTCGACAGCGCTGCCCTCGTGGAGTTGGAGACGACGCTGGCGAACATCGCCTGGCCCGCCAACGCCAACGCCAACGCCAACGCCAACGCCAACGATAACGACGGCGACACGGTGCTGGCGACCCTGCGCCGGGCGCTGGTCCCCGCATCGCCGGCCACGGCGGCCGATGCCCCGCTGCTGAAGATCTTGCCGGCCCTGCTGCGGCACTTCCGTGCCGATGCGACGCCCGCAGCGATCCTGCAAGGCCTCGCAGGCGAACAGGACCCGTCCTGCGCCGACTGGGCGGCAAGGACGTCCACGCTGCTGCGCGGCCGCTCGCCGCTGATGACGGCGGTCACGCGCGAGCTGCTGCTGCGCGGCCGCCGGCTCGACCTGGCCGACTGCTTCCGCATGGAGCTCGACGTCGTCAGCCACGCCTTCACCGACGGCGACTTCATCGAGGGCGTGCGGGCGCTGATCGTCGACAAGGACCAGACGCCGCGGTGGCGGGTAGCCAGCCACGATGCGGTCGATCCCGATGCGGTACGCGGGTTCTTCGTGTCGCCGTGGGAAGGCGGGCGGCACCCATTGGCACCACCGGCTCTGAAATAAGAAAAGGCGCCCCGAAGAGCGCCCTCAAGTTAAAGGTCCGGGGTCCGCTTACCGCCCCGCGCCGGCTCCACCGCCGCCGGCGGAACCAGCCCATCGGCGCGGAACATCGCCTTGATGCCCCGCACCGCCTGCCGGATGCGCGATTCGTTCTCGATCAGCGCGAAGCGGACATAGTCGTCGCCGAAGTCGCCGAAGCCGATGCCCGGCGAAACCGAAACCTTGGCCTTCTCGAGCAGCTGCTTGGCGAATTCCAGCGAGCCGAGCGCGCGATACGGTTCGGGAATCCGCGCCCAGATATACATCGACGCCTTCGGCAGCTCCACCGGCCAGCCCGCCTCGTTCAGCCCGCGCGCGAGCACGTCGCGGCGCGACTGGTATTGCGCGGCGATCTCGCGCACGCACTGCTGGTCGCCTTCGAGCGCGGCGATCGCGGCGATCTGCAGCGGCGTGAAGGTGCCGTAGTCGTGATAGCTCTTGATGCGCGCCAGCGCCGTCACGAGATCGGCGTTGCCCGCCATGAAGCCGATGCGCCAGCCGGCCATGTTGTAGCTCTTGGACAGCGTGAAGAACTCCACCGCGATGTCCTTCGCCCCGGGCACCTGCAGGATCGACGGCGCCTTCCAGCCGTCGAAGACGATGTCGGCATAGGCGAGGTCGTGCACCACCAGGATGTCGTGCTTGCGCGCCAGCGCGATCACGCGCTCGAAGAAATCGAGCTCGACGCATTGCGCGGTCGGGTTGGACGGGAAGCCCAGCACGATCATCTTCGGCTTTGGATAGCTGCCGCGGATCGCGCGCTCGAGTTCGGCAAAGAAGTCGACGCCGGGAATCAGCGGCACCGAGCGGATATCGGCGCCGGCGATCACCGCGCCATAGATGTGGATCGGATAGCTCGGATCGGGCACCAGCACGGTGTCGCCGCGATCGAGCGTGGCCAGCATCAGGTGCGACAGCCCCTCCTTCGAGCCGATCGTCACGATGGCCTCGCGCTCCGGATCGATATCGACCGCGTAGCGCTCGCGATACCAGTGCGAAATGGCACGGCGCAGCCGCGGAATGCCGCGCGAGGTCGAGTAGCCGTGCGTATTGGGACGCTGCGCCGCCTCGGTCAGCTTGGCCACGATGTGCGCGGGGGTCGCGCCATCGGGGTTGCCCATGCTCATGTCGATGATGTCCTCGCCGCGACGGCGCGCGGCCATCTTGAGCTCGGCGGTGATATTGAAGACGTAGGGGGGAAGACGATCGATGCGCGCGAAGCGGCGCTGGCCCGAGGCGCTCGACGAGCTCGGGCCCGGGGATGCCGGAATGGCTGACATGGTTGTCCTTGTACGTAAGCGCCCGGAACCGTCCGAGCGACGTTGGCGGGTGTCAGTGCCGCCGGCAACGATGTTAATCGGGTTACGGGCGCGCGTCCATGGCTTTCGCACGAAGGCGATGGCGCTTTCGTCCGCTCAATCGTCGAGCGTTTCGTGCACGCCGACCGCGCCGTGCTTCCAGTAGGCTGACGCGCGGATGCGGCGCTTGTCGATGCCGCGCTCGTCGACCAGGCAGGCGCGCACCGCGCGCATGGCGGCGGCTTCGCCGGCGGCCCAGACATAGCCTTCCCCTGTCGGCAATTCCAGCCGGCGCACGGCCGTCAGCAGTTCGTCGCCTTCGTTGCGATACAGCCAATGCAGTTCGCAGGCGGCGTCGCTGCGCAGATCGAGACGCGCCTCGCGATCGTCGACCTGGGCGACCACCACCACGCGCTTGCCGGCCGGGAGTTCTTCGAGCCGGCGCGCGATCGCCGGCAGCGCCGCCTCGTCGCCGATCAACAGGTGCCAGTCGAACGCCGACGGAATCACGAAGGAACCGCGCGGCCCGCCGATGCCCAGCCATTGGCCCGGCTGCGCCTGCGCCGCCCAGCTGGCGCCGGGGCCGTCGCCGTGCAGCACGAACTCGATATCGAGCTCGCGCGCCGCGGCGTCGTAGCGGCGCGGCGTGTAGTCGCGGGCGATCGGGCGCGGCTGCCCCTCGGGGAACATCGGACCGTCGGGTCCCATCTCGGGCAGCACCGGCCGTTGCTGCCCCGGAGCGGGCAGGAACACCTTGATATGGTCGTCGAACGAGGCCGAGACGAAGTCGGCGAGGTCCTCGCCGGTGAAGGTCACCCGCAACAGCGCCGGCGAAACCCGCTGCGTGCGGACCACCTGGATCGGGCGGAACTTCAGCGGATGGCGGACGCGTTCGACGGCGAGCGCGGTGGCTTGGCGGTCAGCGACAGGATTGGCGGGCGGAGTGGCGAGCGGATTGGTATCGCCGGTATTGACGCGATCGGTAGCGGACATGCATTACCTCGGGTTGCGTTGTCGGGTGGGATGCGGCGGCGCGGCCGCCGCCGGGGTGTCTTCGATATCGGCGACGGCGCGCAGCAGGATGTCAGCGACGCGCCGCTGTTCTGCCGGCGAAGCGTCGGTGCGCAGCAGCAGCGCGCGCTTGAGCGCCATCCGCGCCTGCACGAACTCGGGCAGCCAGCCGTTGCCCTGCTCGTCCGGCTCGGGCGGCGGCTCCCCGGCGAGCGCGCGGCGGACCCACTCCATCTTGCGGGCGGCATGACGCAGCCCGCTCCACAGCAGCGCCAGACGCTCGCGGTTGGCCTGCAGGAATGCGCGGCCGGGTTCGGCCAGCCGATAGCACTTGCGGTTCCCGTCGACGTCGACCGCCGCGTGGCCGATCTCCTCCAGGTACGTCAAGGCGGGATAGATCACGCCCGGGCTCGGCTTGTAGAAGCCGGCGCTGCGCGCCTCCAGGGCCTTGATCAGTTCGTAGCCGTGGCTGGGCTGCTCGGCCAGCAGGTCGAGCAACAGCAGTTGCAGGTCGTCGGCACCGAGTTTGCGGCCCCGGCGCAGGCTGTCGGCATCCGCGCCGAATCCACCGAATCCGCCGAAGGGACCACCGGAACCACCGGGGCCATGGCCGTGCCGGCCGTGATGATGGCGAGGGGGCATGGGCTAGTCGCTCGTTATATCGAAAAACATATCTTACGATATAGTTCGCCGCACTGCAGGTCAACCCTCGGCCCTGCTTGCGGCAGGGTCTTGCGGGCCGCCCAATTCCTTCGCTTCCCCTGTTCGCCTATTCCCCGAGGAACTCGGCCACGAACTCCAGCCCTTCGATATGGTCCGCCACCACCTTGGCGATCACGGCCAGCGGAATCGCCAGCAGCATGCCCCAGGCGCCCCACAGCCAGGTGAACAGCAGCAGCGCGACGAACACCGCCACCGGGTTCATCTTGGCCATGCGGCCGGTCATCCAGGTCTGCACCACCGAGCCGATCAGCGTTGCGATCAGGATCGAGCCGCCCGCGGCCGCGGCGGCCAGCCCCAACGTGCCGAACTGCATGAAGGCCGCCACGCCGAGGGCAATCGCGGTGGCGCCCGAGCCGAAATACGGGATCAGATGCAGCGCCGCCGCGGCCAGCGCCCAGGTGCCGGCGTGCTGCAGGCCGATCGCCTTCAGCAGGAACCAGGTACAGAGGCCGAGCACGGCATTGGTGATCAGCAGCATCAGCATGTAGCGCTGAATTTGCCGGTTGATCTCGCCCAGCATATGGACATTGACCTTCTTCTGCGTCAGCGTGCGGCCGGTCATCTTGACGAACTTGCGCTTGAACATGTCGCCCGACACCAGCAGGAAGAAGGTCAGGAACAGCACCACCACCGCCTGACCCGCCGCGGCAAAGGCACTGACCGAACCGGCGAGCACCATGTCGTGCAGCGAGCCGGCGGGCTTCTCGATCACGACAGGCCCGCCGCGCGAGAGCTGCGGCGTGCCGCCGGTCAGCACGGTCGCCGCGCGCTGGATCTTCTGCCACATGGAGTCGTCGCCGCTGAGCAGCGCGGACAGGCTGCGCGACAGCTTGCGGGCGATCTCGGGCAAGCGGTCGACGATGGCCTCGACCTGGCCCTGCAACAGATAGGCGCCGCACAGCAGCACCGCGACCAGGCCCAGCAACACCAGCGTCGCGCCGATCGGGCGCGGCAGCCGCTGTCGATGGAGCGCCGATACCAGCGGATCGAGCAGATAGGTCAGGATTACCGCCAGCACCACCGGGATCACGAAGGCCTTGGCAACGTGCAGCGCGTACAGGCAGGCCAGCGTGGCCAGCACCACCAGCGCCAGGCTGCCGCGCTGGATCGCGACCGGCAGCGTGCGAGTGCTGGCCGGACCGCGGGGCGGCTCGTTCGCCGGCGAGGCCGCCGCCGGATCGCCATCGCGGGCATCCGTGCCGATGGGCGAGACGTCCGGAGGGGTGGCCGCTGCAGGGCGCGCCGCCGTCGCCCCGACCAGCGAGTCGACTGCCGCCTCGTCCCGCGATGGCGTCGGTCGCGCGCCACCCGTGGATGCTGCGGATGGCGCACCGGATTGCGCGGACGGGGTGGGCGTGGCATGCATGGCGAGGGGACGCGGCGAGGCTGGACTTGCGCCGCGCGGAAAGCGCGGCGCATCAGTGCCAGCATAGTCGGCGGCTTGCGCCTCCCGCAGTCGGACGGCCGCCGCAAGCCGTGTAGGACAAGCGCGACAGCGCTCCCGACAGCGTCCCCGCGGCCGCGGCGGCGCACCGGCACCCGGATGGCACACCGGTTTTTTGCGCGCACCGCCCGACAGTCCGGTTTGACAGTCCGTCCCGATCGGCCGATGATCCCCCGCGCCCCACGCCATTCGGCCCACCGACCCTGATGGAGACATCGCCGTCATGCCAGACCACCGCTCCGTGCCTTCCGCTCCGACCGATCTGCCCGTCCTGCGCGATCCGGCGGGACTGCCCGCCCTGCCCCCGATCGCCGAGCCCGGACAGCCCTGGCAGGCGATCGACACACCGGCGCTGGTGCTGGTGCTCGACGCCTTCGAGCGCAATCTGGAGCGGATGCAGCAGGCCGCGGATCGGGCCGGCGTCGCGCTGCGGCCCCATGCCAAGGCGCACAAATGCCCGGACATCGCCCTCGCGCAAATGACGCGCGGCGCGGTCGGCATCTGCTGCCAGAAGGTCAGCGAGGCGCTGCCCTTCCTGCGCGCCGGCATCGCCGACATCCATATCAGCAACGAGATTGCGGGCCCGGCCAAGGCCACTTTGCTGGCCCGGATGGCGCGCCACGCGCGGATCAGCGTCTGCGTCGATGCCGTCGTCCAGGTGCGCGCGCTGGCCGAGGCCGCCGAACGCGAGCAGAGCGGCCTGACGGTACTGGTCGAGCTGGACATCGGCCAGGGCCGTTGCGGCGTGGCCGATGCCGACGCCGCGCTGCGCCTGGCCGAGCGGATCGCCGCACAGCCGCGCCTGTCGTTCGGTGGATTGCAGGCCTACCATGGCGGCATCCAGCATGTGCGCGACCACGCCGCCCGGCGCGAGGGCGCGGCGCGCGCTGCCGAGCGGGCCGGCGCGGTGGCGGCCCGCCTGGCGGCGGCCGGTGCGCCCTGCCAGGTGGTCACCGGCGGCGGCAGCGGCAGCGTCGAGTTCGATCTGGCCAGCGGCGTCTTCACCGAGATCCAGCCCGGCTCGTATGTGTTCATGGATGGCGACTACGGCAGCAATGCGCGCGGCGACGAAAGCGCGGCGCAGGCACTGCGCTTCGAGCACAGCCTGTTTATCGCGACCACGGTGATGAGCACCGCGGCGCAGGGCCAGGTGGTGGTGGATGCGGGATTGAAGTCGATGGCGGTCGACTCGGGTCTGCCGTGGGTGTGGCAGCACGGCGGGCAACCGAGCGGCGGACAACCGAGCGGCGGGCAACGCGACCGCGGCACGCGCAGCACGCGGCTGGCCTATGTCGCGGCCAATGACGAACACGGCATCGTGCGGCCGGTGCCTGGCGCCGGCGGCGAGAAGCCGGCGCTGCCGCAGCTGGGCGAACCGCTGTGGCTGGTGCCGGGCCATTGCGATCCGACGCTGAACCTGTACGACACGCTGGTCGGCGTGCGCGACGGCAAGGTCGAATCGCTGTGGCCAATCTCGGCGCGCGGTCTTAGCCGTTAGAGGCGAGCGGTTAAAGGGAGCGGTTAGAGGCGCGCGGCCCGATATGGGCCGCGGATGCGCGGCGCGGCGCGGCGCCCGCCGCAAGGAGGAAGAACATGATCGATCGCAGCAGAGCGGCCATCGGCACACCCTCCACGCGGCGGCGCGACGCGCCGGGCATCGCCGCCCGCCTCTCCCGCATCGCCTGTTGCGCAACGCTGGCATCGGCCCTGCCTGCCATCATGTCGAGCGCCCTCGCGCAACCGGTCGGCACGCTGCCCGTCTCGGCGCTGGCCCGGCCCAACGTGGTGGTGTTGCTGCGGCATGCCAACGCGCCCGGCATCGGCGACCCGCCCGGCTTCGACCTGCAGTCCTGTTCCACGCAGCGCAATCTCGACGCGAGCGGTCGCGCCCAGGCGCAGCGCCTTGGCGCCACGTGGCGCGCGGCGGGCTTTCGTCCCAGCGCGGTGTGGACCAGCGCCTGGTGCCGCTGTCAGGACACCGCGCGACTGATGGACCTCGGTCCCGTCACGGTGCTGCCGCTGCTGAACTCCTTCTTTGGCGACGCCGCCGCCCGCACTGACCAGACGGCACAGCTGTCCCGCTTCATCGATCGGCTTGATCCGCGGGGCGGCCCGTACCTGATGGTGACCCATCAGGTCAACATCACCGCGCTGACCGGACAAGGGGCCGACAGCGGCGGCGGCGTCGTGTTCGAGCTGCCGCCGGATGGGCGGCCACGGCGCTTGTATCGGCTGCCCGCCGGCTGATCTGGCCGCCGTCGGCCGACCCAACGCTACAGCGTGGGTCCGTGCTGATGGCGGTATTCCTGCGTACGGCCGCCATAGCCGTAGGCCGCCGCGCGGGCGTCGATCACATGGATGTACGAGCAGTCGTGCACATTGCCGATCAACTCCGACAGCGCGCGGTGTACCGCCTCGAGGTAGCGCGCCTTCTCCGCCTTGGTATTGGTCTCGTCGGTGACGCTGATGTCGAGATGGAAGGCATTGCGCGCGAGCGCGGACAGCGGCTGGCCGTCGATGAACCAGGCGTCGTGCGGCACGTACTGGACCGCCACGGCCATCACCTCGGGCTTCTTGCCCAGCACGGTACGGGTCAGTTCCGCAACGGTGGCGGCGGCCTTGGCGCTCAGCGCGGCGTCGGGTTGGCCGGAGATCTGCAGATGGAGATGGGGCATCGCGGTTTCCTCTTCGAATGGTCGGTCGATGGAATGAAAGGTGGCCGGCGCCGGCCCGGTATTGCCTTGCCGACCCGCCACTGACTCGATCCTAGTGCTGGCCATGCCATCGGAAAAGCGGGAAGATGCGATACCATCCATCGGTATAGCCGAAATCAGGAGCGGACGATGCGGGGCTTCGATCTCGAACAATTGCGTACCTTCGTCGCGGTGACCGACAGCGGCAGCCTGTCGGCCGCCGCGCCGCGGCTGTTTCTGTCGCAGTCCTCGGTCAGCGAGCAGTTGCGCAAGCTGGAGGAGCGCGCCGGCGTGCCGCTGCTGATTCGTGGCCGCCGCGGCGTGCAGCCCACGCCGGCGGGCGAGCGGCTGCTCGGACATGCCCGCCGCATGCTCGATCTCGACGCGTTGGCGATGCAGGACATCCGTGGCGAGACGCTGGCCGGCGAGCTGAGGCTTGCCATCACCGATTACTACCGCACCAGCGAGATCGCCGGCATGCTGCGCCGCCTGCGCGAACGCCATCCCCAACTGCGGCTGCACGTGACCGTGATGAAGAGCGCGGCGATCGATGCCAGCGCCGACGACGACGCCTTCGATATCGGCCTGACCATGCGCGTGGTGGGAGCACGCGGCGGCGTCGGCGAGGGTTCGCGCGCCGGCTGGCGGCCGTTGCGGCGGGAGCCGCTGGCCTGGGTCGCCGCGCGCGGCGACACGCAGGAGGTCGGCATGCCGCTGCCGCTGGTGCTGCTGCCCGACACCTGCTCGCTGCACCAGTATGTGGTGCGGAGCCTCAAACGGGCGCGGCTGCCCTACCGGGTCTCGCACTCCGCGTCCGGCGTGGCGGGCCTGCAGATGGCGCTCGCGGCCGGGCTTGGCATCTCCTGCCTGAACCGATCGGCGATTCCGGCCGGCGTCGCCCCGCTCGACGGCCCGACCGCCTCGTCGCTGCGCCTGCCGGCGCTGCCGGAGGTCGAGTTCTGCCTGCTGCCGCCGCGCCGCGGGGAAGCGCCGGTGGTGCAGGCGGCCCGCGAGGTCCTGGCCGAGCAGTTCGGCTGATTGGCGCGCTTGATCGGTGGGGTGGATCGGCGCGGCTCGATGACAGTCCCGTGTCGTCACAAGGCACTGTCATATTGCGCGAGTAGACTCGCAACATCGTTCCGTCGTACGGACCGGCGCCGTCGCGGCCCCGGCCGCTTGCCTTCCGCCCAACCGCACCGATGCCCCTTCCCGCCTCCGACAGTTTTGCCGAGCTCGATCTGCTGCGCGCACTGCTGGAAGTCGGCGCGGACCATTTCGATATCGAGGTCGTATGCGAGGCCAGCAGCCATGGGCGGCGCTTTCCGGTGTACCTGGCCGGCATCGGCTCGCGCGACCCGCGCGCGCCGGCGATCGGACTGTTCGGCGGCATTCACGGTCTGGAACGGATCGGCACGCAACTGCTGCTCGACTATATGCGGGCGCTGCTCAAGCGCCTCGAATGGGACGAGCTGCTGCATCTGCAATTGAAGAAGGTCCGCCTGCTGTTCATGCCGATCGTCAACCCAGCCGGCATGTGGGCCGGCCGGCGCGCGAATCCGAACGGCGTCGACCTGATGCGCAACGCGCCGCAGGATGCCGAGGGACGCGTGCCCTTCCTCGCGGGCGGCCAGCGCATCGGCCCCTGGCTGCCGTGGTACCGCGGCAGGGCCGGCACGCCGATGGAGGCCGAGAGCACCGCGCTGCTGCGCGTGGTCCAGGCGCAATTGCTGACGCGGCCGCTGAGCTTTGCCGTCGATTGCCATTCCGGCTACGGCTGGCGCGACAGCATCTGGTTTCCCTACGCCAGGACGCAGGCCGCGATGCCGCATCTGCCCGAGATGTACGTGCTGAAGACCTTGTTCGAGCAGGCCCACCCGCATCACGGCTACGCCTTCGAGCCGCAGAGCCACCAGTACCTGGTGCATGGCGACCTGTGGGACTACGCCTATGACCGCACGCCGGCGCCCCATATCTTCCTGCCGATGACGCTCGAACTGGGCTCGTGGCTGTGGATCAAGAAGAATCCGCGGCAGCTGTTCTCGCGCGACGGCTTCTTCAATCCGGTCAAGGCGCATCGCACCGCGCGCGTGCTGCGCCGCCATGTCAGCCTGTTCGATTTCCTCGCCCGCGCCGCCTTTGCGCCGGCGGGCTGGCTGCCGACCGGCGCCGCACGACAGGCGATCTGGCGCGAGGCCAGCGAGCACTGGCGCGCCCCTGCCGGCAGGCCGACACGATGAGCGACTGGATCCTGCTGCGCGGCCTGACGCGCGAGGCGCGCCATTGGGGCGAGCTGCCGGCGGCACTGCGGCGCAGCGGCGCGCTGTGCGATGACGATCGGCTGACGATGCTCGACCTGCCGGGCAACGGCAACCATGCCGGGCGGCGCTCGCCGGCGACGGTGGCGCAGATCATGTCCCACCTGCGCACCGATGCGGCATTGGCCGGCCTGCACCCGCCGTATAGGCTGCTGGCCATGTCGCTGGGAGGCATGGTGGCGACCGCCTGGGCGCAGCAGCATGCCGACGAGGTCGAACGGCTGGTGCTGATCAACACCAGCATGCGGCCGTTCGGCGCGCTGCATCAGCGCCTGCGTCCCGGCGCGTGGCCCGCGGTGATCGGCCTGATGCGATCCTGGCACGACGGCCCCCGCTGCGAGGCGATCATCCACCGCTTGACCTGCGCCAACACCGACGCGCGCGAGGCCGATCTGGCCCGCTGGACCGCGATCCGCGCCGACGCTCCGGTCACCCGCGCCAATGCGCTGCGCCAGCTGCTCGCCGCCGCGCGCTTCCGGGCCGGGACGGTGCCGCCGCGCTGCGCCACGCTGCTGCTGTCATCGGCGGCCGACCGGCTGGTATCCCCGGCCTGCTCGGCGCGGTTGGCCGCGGCGTGGTCGGTCCCCCATCGGGTGCATCCCTGGGCGGGACACGACCTGCCGCACGACGATCCGCAATGGCTGGCGCGCCAGGTCGCCGGATGGATGGCGTTGCCTACGGTGCGAAGCGCGTGAACACGTAGTCGCGGTCCTTGACGCGGGCCGCATGGCAGGCGGAGCAGGTCCGATGCTGGGCCGCGTCCACGGCCACGCCGTTGATGAAGCGGCCGTAGCCCCACCCCCCGTCGACGCATACCGGCGCGAGTCCTTGACCATCACCTGTACCGTCGTCGGCCGCCCCGGTATCGTCGCGGGTTCGAAGTCGGGCGAGGGCTTGCGCTTG
Organism: Cupriavidus sp.; assembly: GCA_031181345.1. Lineage (GTDB taxonomy): Bacteria > Pseudomonadota > Gammaproteobacteria > Burkholderiales > Burkholderiaceae > Cupriavidus. The sequence goes on from JAPSLC010000023.1 coordinate 62,591, forward strand.
TAGGCGAGCTTGACCAGCACGGCCCCGTCCGGGAAGCGCTTCCCCTCACGGCTCAAAGCTGCACGACCTGCAGCACCGCATCGGCGAACGCACGCGGCGCTTCCTGCGGCAGGTTGTGGCCGATGCCGCCGCCGATGTCCCGATGCTGGTACTTGCCCGTAAACATGCCGGCGTACGCGGCGGGCTTGGGATGCGGGGCACCGTTCGCGTCGCCTTCCATCGTGATGGTCGGCACCGAGATCCTGGGCGCGGACGCCAGTCGCTTTTCCAGCGCATCGTATTGCGGCTCGCCCTGCGCGAGCCCGAGGCGCCAGCGGTAGTTGTGGATCACGATGGCCACATGATCGGGGTTGTCGAAGGACTGCGCCGATCGGCGGTACGTGGCGTCATCGAAATGCCACTGCGGCGAGGCCAGTTGCCAGATCAGGCGGTTGAAGCCGTCGAGGTTGGCCGCATAGCCGGCGGCCCCACGCTCGGTGGCGAAGTAGAACTGGTACCACCATTGCAGCTCGGCCTCTGGAGGCAAGGGCTTGCGGTTGGCCTCCTGGCTGCCGATCAGGTAGCCGCTGACCGACACCAGTCCGAGACAGCGCTCTGGCCACAGTGCGGCGACGATATCGGCGGTACGGGCGCCCCAGTCGAAGCCGGCGATGATGGCCCTGTCGATCTTCAGCGCATCCATCAGCGCGATGACGTCGAGCGCGAGCGCGGCCTGCTGGCCGTTGCGCGGCGTATCGGCCGACAGGAAGCGGGTCGAACCGTAGCCGCGCAGGTATGGCACGATCACGCGATAGCCGGCCGCTGCCAGCAGCGGCGCAACCTCGACGAAGCTGTAGATGTCGTACGGCCAGCCGTGCAGCAGAATCGCCACCGGACCGTTGTCCGGCCCCACCTCCGCATAGCCGATGTTCAACGTGCCGGCGTCGATCTGGCGAATGGCGCCGAAGGAAGCGGCACCCGGCGCTTGCCCGACGCCGGTGGCGGCCGGCCGTGCCGACTGCGCCCGGGCCGCGCTGCCCAGGCCGAGCTCCAGCAAGCCGATGCCGGCCAGCGCTGTGGTCGAGCCGAGCAAGCGGCGGCGTTGCGTGTTCACCGAATTTGGCATGGTCGTTTCTCCGAGAATGTGGATGAGAAACGCCAGTGGACTCCGGCGCGGTATCGGCGGCATGTCCGAAATCCCGCCGCTGCGCATCGCCGTGTATCGGCCGTCTCGGTCGATACACGGCGATACAAATCCACCGCTGGACCGCGTGATCGTCAGACGTGCCTGGGGCTAGCGCAGCGCAGTGCCATTGCGGGGACTCGCGCCGGAGGGCCCGGCTTCCCGTGCCACCTCGGTATCGACCCGTCCGACGGCTTTCCATATCTGCTGTGCCTGCGCGCGTACCGCGGACTGTTGCGCCCGCAGGCCGGCGACCCCCGCCATGGCATCGCGCAAGGCCCGCTTGCTGGTGTCGTACAGCGCCTCGCGGATGTCCAGCAGTTTGCGGCAGGTGCCCCAGGCTCTCAGATCGACCCGCTGCAGCGCGTCGCCGAGACGATGCAGTTGCGGCTCCGTCAGGCGTGCGCCGGCACGCGCCAGCAGATCGTTCAGACACGCCTCGATCTCTGGGTGCAACGCCTCTTGCGCACCCAGCCGCGCCACGGTGCGCAGGTTATGGACCAGCAAATCGACGGCGGCACCAAGCTGGTCGGCATCGCTGCCGGGATCGAGCAGCAGGTCGGTCAGCGTCTTCACGGCGGTCGGCTGCGGGCTGGTGACGCGTTCCTCGTTGACGCCACTCGTCGCGACTTCGGCGGCTTCGTCCGGCCTGGCGACGTTTGCCGGGCGCGCCGGCGGCGCCTTCCCGGCAATGCCAAGCTGCGTGCGAAGCAGAAACAGCGCGGTGTCTCGCTCCTGCAGCCGCAGCCTGTCGGCATGCTCGGCCATGGCCGCCTGGGTCAAGGTTCCCTCTTCCAACGCCTTGCGTAGGCGGGCGGCAGCCTCGCCCCATTGTGCGGCCAGTGCCTGCGTAACCGCGGGTTCGCCGTCTGCCATCTCGAAGCGGCACAACGCCTCGACCGAGCGGCGAAACATGTCGAACGCGTCCGCGGCATGCTTGCCGCCGTCCACAAAATCGCGGTCACGCGGGTGCCGACTGACCCAGTCGTCGCGGCGACGCGCCAGGTCAAGGACTCCCTTGCCGTCGCGGACCTTGATCAGCTCACGATGCAGCTGCGTCAGCACGTGTCCGATGCGGGCCGCGGGAACGATGGCGTGCGGCGCGAACGTGTTCAGCGCTTCGGTTGCAGCCGCCGCGATCATGGACTTCGCCGCTGTCGCGGCGGCATCGCCGGGTGCCGGGTCGTTGCACGGCTCCGCGCACCAGCGCACCATCTCTTGCAAGGCGAGCTGGCTGCTTCTGGCACAGAACGTCGCGAGCGCAGCGGGCGGCAATGGCGCCAGGCTCTCGACGACCGACTTTGCCGTATCCCGGTCGGACAAGGGCGGCGGCTTGGGGACGTAGGTGATCCGAGGCGCCGGCTGGCCGGGGCGTATCGACTCCGCGCGCCGGCCGCGCCAGAAGAACAGCGTGCGTAGAAGCCGGGACCAGAGGCCCATTCGCGGGATCGACGTGTCCCGTGCGATGCGCGGGGATGGGGCGGCTCCGGGCTGCGCCTTATGCCCCGCCTTATGCCTGATGCCCAGGCACGGGCCGAAGAATCTGAATACGACTTGCAACATCCCACCCCCCGCTAACAAACCGGTAAGAACGGCACTCCGCGCGGCCCGATGGGGCCGCGTCCTTGCTGCCCACGGGCTTCGATTCAGGCTCGGACCCAATCGAGCGGCAATTCGGCCAGCATCTCCGGCGCAGGGTCGGTGGCGAAAAGCTGCCGGAACAGGACCTTCGCCGCAGCGACCGCGGCCGCTTGCGCGGATGCCGATGACGCGCCTTGCGATGCCTGCTCCGAAGCGGAATGGGCTGGGCCCGAACGGGCAACGCCCTGGTCGGCGGCCGGCGCCTTGCCGGCGGCGCGCGTCTTGGCGTCACTGGCGCCCGGTGAGGGCGCTACTTCAGGCTTGGCGACCGTCTTTCCGGCTTTGCGCTTCGCGGCCGGCTCTGCTTGCAGCGCCATGCGCATGGTCAGCAAGGCGGACAGCTGGTCATAGGCGGCCAACCAGTCGCCCAGCAGCCGACGGTGGCCGGCCAGCGCGCTGGCGGCGCGCGATGTGCCTGGGTCATGGCGCTCGCCGGTCCGCGTCGAGCGGTGGACCATGGACCGCAGCGCCGGCATGGCCGAGGTCGTCATCCAGCGATGCAGGTTGGCGATGTCGTTCGGGCTCAACGCCGACAGGCGCGTCGCCAGCGCGTCATCGAGCAGGCTCTCCCGCGCGCTGTCGGCGGACGCGCGCCAGTCGGAACCGCCACCGGCTCCAACCGCATCGCCGATCGGCCGCGCACTGTCCGCGAGCTTGCGGGCGCTGGCCCCAAGCGCGGCGAGTTCCGTGAGAAGGACCGCATCGCCGGCGTGCCGGCTCGCGTCGGCCGCACAGTCGCCGGCATGCCGGCAAAGCCGTTCGAGCGTGTTCGTCGCCGCGCTCGACAGCGTGCTGCCCGCTTGCAGCATCGGTTCCAGTTCCGGGCCGAGGACTGGGCACTGCCGCAGCGCCATCCGCTGCGTGGGGCCCAGCCCGTGACCGCCCTCGAGCGCCAGCCGGTGCAGCGCCGCGCGCAGTGCGGGCGGAAAGCGGTCGGCAAGCGGCGCTTCCCTGCCGTCTGCCAGCACCCCGACATGCGCCAACAGCGTGTCGATCTGCGAGGCGGCCGCTTGCCGATCCGGCAGCCGGTCGCTGTTGATCATCGCGACAAGGTCCCATTGGGGACCACCGACGATCGCGCGAAGCGCGGCGTTGCCCCGCTCCCGCAGCGCGGCATGCTCGCGGCCGCAGGGAATCGACTCGAGCGTGCCGACCAGGTCGTCCACCGCGTGCTGGAGCGTGGCGGCGTCTGCGGATGCCGCGCTCCGCAAGCGGTCGCGCAGCGCCAGCGCCTGCGCGATGGCGCTGCGCCCCGTCTCCGAGGCGGCAAGCGGGCTGGACGAGGCGAGGGGACCGGCCTGCTTGCCATCGGCCAGCAGCGCATCGAGCAGCGCGATGGCGGCAGCCCGATCGCTGGGCAGACCCGTGGCGAGACGCTCGGCCAGCGGCACGCCGGTGCGCCGGCGCAGCAAGGCCAGCGCCGCGTCGACATGGCTGGCGGGATCGGGCGCATCGAGCGGGACGGGCGACGGCACGGGCTCGGGTGGAAGTGGTGGCTGGAGCAGCCACGGGGCCAGGCATGGATGCATCGAGTCCGGAGCCGGTTCGGCGCGCTGGCCAGCACCGTGGGATCGCCCCGGTTCGGAACCGACCGACGGCTGACCGGGAGGACGGCCGAGGGAGGGAAAGGAGAAGGGAAAGGAGGATGGAAACACGATGGCGGTCGCCTCGGCAGTCGAGCGGGATGGCGCAATGTAGCGCTTCCGAGCGAGCTTGCTGTCGAGGCCGGTCGGACTCTATAGAGTCTCGCCGCCGCCCTGCGATGCAATGTTTCAGAATCTATACAGACAGCCTCTGCGACACCGTGTCGCGGTGAATGGCGGGCTGCTGCTCCTGACGCTTCATCGCTAGCGCTGCGCCGTCGCCAGCCGTACCGCCAGACCGGCGAAGACCGTGCCGGCGAACCAGTTCAGCGCCCGTCGGGCGCGTGCCGAGCGCAGCAGCAACGTGCCGAACAGCCCCGAGAACCACGCGATGGCGCCGAACACCAGCAGCGTCGCCAGCATGAACACCGCGCCGAGCACCGCGATCTGCAGGGCGATCGGTCCCTGCGCCGGGGACACGAACTGGGGCAGGAAGGCAAGGAAGAAGATCGCGACCTTGGGATTGGTGACGTTCATCACCACTCCGCGCCGATACATCTGCCAGCCATCGCCGGCGCGCTCGCTCGCCTGCACCGGGGCATCGACCGGCGCGCGAAACGCCTGCCACGCCAACCACGCCAGATACAGCGCGCCGCAGACCTTCAGCACGGTGAAGGCGGTGGCCGACGCCGCGAACAACGTCGCGAGTCCCAGCGCCACGGCCGCAGTGTGGAACAGCAGGCCGGTGCACAGGCCCAGCACCACCGTCAAACCCGCGCGCGGCCCGCGCAGGGCGGACTGCAGCAGCACGAAGACGTTGTCCGGGCCGGGCGCGAGCCCAAGCAGCACGGCAATGCCGAAGAAGGCGATCAGCGTATCGAGCGTGGGCATGTTGTCTCCTGGAAGGCTTGAAGTCGGTAGGCTCGAGGTCCGGCTGCGCTTCAGACCAGCGGATGCGAAGGGTCGGTGTGCGGCGCGACCGCCTGGCCGCCCGCCATCACCAGCTGGTTGCGGCCGCCGCGCTTGGCCGCATAGAGCGCGACATCGGCGGCCGCCACCAGTTCCTCGACCAGCGGCGCGTCGGGAATGCGCGAGACTGCGCCGACGCTGATGCTCAAGAAGGGATGCGAAGGGTCCGCGCCGACATGCGGCATTTGCAGCGAGCGCACCGCCTGCAGCATGCGCAGGCCGATGGCACGGGTGCGATCCGCATCGGCCTGGTGCAGCACCACGGCGAACTCCTCGCCGCCCACGCGCGCGCAGAAACTGGCCGGCTCGTCGAGCGTCTGCGCCAGCGTCGCGCCGATCGCGCGCAGGCATTCGTCGCCGCGCAGATGGCCGTAGATGTCGTTGTACTGCTTGAAGAAGTCGATATCGATCAGCATCAGGCCGAGCGGCGTGCCACGCTCCTGCGCCGCGGCCAGCAGGACACCGGCCTCGCGCTGGAAGAAACGGCGGTTGAACAGGCCGGTCAGCGGGTCGCGATACAAATCGCCTTCGATGCGCAGCAGTTTGTCGACGGTTTCGTTGAGCCGGACCGCGAGATTGGAGTTCTCTTCCACCAGCGCATGCTCGCGCGTGCGAAAGGCGCTGACATCGCGCACGAAGACGATGCGGCCAATGACCCGCTCTTCCAGATTGCGCACCGGCTCGACCGTCAGCTCGTAGTCGGGCACGCCGGCCACATACGGCCTGGTCGCCAGCCACGAGGCAGGCGCGGGATCGCCGCGCCGCAGTCCGGGCAACATGCGCTGCGCGGTTCGGTTCAGATCGGCGATCCGGTCGCGATCGTCGACGATCACACAGCCTTCGCGCAGCGCGTCGAACACACGCAGCCGCGCATAGTGGCCTACATCGCCCAGATGGGGCCGCAGTGCGCACAGCCAGACCAGCAGCGCCATCACGGAGAACGTGGCGGGCGTCAGATCGCCGCCGAGCGGCGTGGTCCAGCCGCGCAGATACGCGACATTGGCGAACACCGGCAACAGCAGCCCGGCGATCAGCACCGCCCTGCCCCCGCCCGACAGCTTGCCCCGTGGGCGCGTCAGCACGAGGAAATACAGGCTCGCCAGCAGCAGGCCGTAACTGTAGGCGGCCAGAACCCAATAGGCCGGACCGTGGGAGAAGACGGCGCGCGTATGCAGGCCTTCGCCCCCGAACCACTGGACCTGGGGCCAGACCAAGCCATGGCGCTCGTTGGTCAGCACCAGCACCATGCCGGCCGCGCCGATCGCCAGTGCGAGGGTCAGCCAGCCGCGGCCTACCACATGGTCGGGACGCGTGAGCCGCACGATGGACAACAGCCAGCCCACCGGCACCATCAGGATGCCCGGATATTGCAGCTTGGCCCATACGATGCGTTCGGACACAGTGGGCGCCTGGATTTCCAGCATGCGCCCGGCGCACCAGATGCCGGCGCCAACGGCCAGCAGCAGAAAGGCCCGCACGGTGGGATCGTCGCGCCGCGGCCAGCTTGCGATAGCGATCGCGGCGCACACCAACAGTGCGCCGGCCATCAGCAGGATCAGCAGGGAGATCGCCATCGGGCAGGATTGCAGCACGCCTGGCCCGAGCGGGCAACCGCTGCAGCACAGGCGTGGGTAGCGAGATCTGTCGGGTGACAGACCCGAGGTCGCATCGGTGGGCCGGTCAGGATCGACCGGCGCCGGTGCAGAAGGTTGGCGTGCGGCGCCGCCGCGTTCAACCCGCGGCCGCTTCGGCCGGCTGTTCGGCGGCGGCCGTAGCGCCGGCGGGCGCGCCGACCGCGGCCAGCAGCATCTGCGCCGCGGCTTCCCAGCGCTGCGGCGAGCGGAACAGGCGTGCCGAGATCAGGCCGCTCTGCAGCGCGCCGAAGATCACCATGGCCAGTTCGGAAGCCGGGATCGGCTGCGCCGGTGCGCCTTCGGCACGGGCCTGTTCGATCATGCCGGTCAGCAGGCGCTCGTGCAGCAGGAAGAAGTCCTTCAGCACCGCATGGACCGCTTCCGGCAAGCACTCGGTTTCGGTGGCCAGCATGCCGCACATGCAGATCTGGTCCGGATCGAGCTTGCGGCGCCAGCCGTTCAGGTACAGCTCCGCGCGTTCCAGCGGGCTCAGTGCCGGGTCGATATGGCTCAGTTCCTCGGCGATCCTGGCCGTGTATTGCTTGGTCGCTTCCAGCGCCAGGTCTTCCTTGCAAGGGAAGTAATAGTGGATGCTGGACGTCTTGACGCCGACCAGGTCGGCGAGATCGCGATAGCTGAAACCATTGAAACCGCGCCGGCGGATCAAGGCGAAGGTATGGTCGAGCAGTTGCTCGCGGACGGATTGCGCTTTCATGACGCCACTTTATCTACCAACAGATAGGTTAGCAATGAGGGATACCCCCGGATTGCCGGTATGTCCGCCCTCGAGCGTCATGCAAGATGCGAGCCATCGCCCGGCATCAAGCGGGCAACACTTGCGCGATCGCCGTGACGAGCCAACCACTTGCTCCGCAGAGCAGCAGCCAACCGGACACAATCAGAACACTGTCGCGAATTCCCATGATGGACTCCGGATAACAAGCCGGACCGCGGTGCTGGCGGTCCGACGACGATGATTGCCGCGGCCTTCCGGCCGCCGCCTCCCTCAGGCCCGCGCGCCGTCGGTGTAGGTGTCGACGCTGCGAGCGCCTTCGGTGAACGGGTCGAACTTGCCGGCACGCGCGCCTTCGCTGTAGACGTCGAACTTGCCGGTGCGGGCGCCCTCGCTGTACGGGTCGAACTTGCCGGTACGCAGTTCGTAGCCGTAGCGGTCGGCCGGCACGCTGCCGGCGGAGGCGGCGGCGGCCTGGCCGGCGACGGTTGCGGCGGCCACGGTGGCGATGGCGATCAGGGTCTTGGCGAACTTGGCTTGCATGATGCTTCTCCTGGCTTCGGTGGGCCGGCGGGCCGATTGGGGTGCCCGCGCGAGCCCTGGCAACGATTGCATCGGCAGTTTCCTTGGCATCGATTATCTACTCGTAGATAGATAACCACTGTCAAAAAAATAGCCTCGGCGGCTCGGTAATGCTGCTGGAGTGGGCAGTTGGCTGATTTCTTCAACGGACTGCGCCTTCCATGTCCTGCATGTTATCTATCGATAGATAGATAGTCAAGGAAAATATTGTGGCGCCCTCCTGCGCGTCGCGGCCCGAGCGCGCATCGGGATGCGCCACGTGAAGCCAAGCTCATAAAATCGGCGTGCCGGCCCCCGGCACAGCGAACAATCTACCCCGCCCCGCCGCGATCCGACAATCCGTCGTGGCGCGCGGTTGTGGGCGATCCGCGACGGATGCGGTCCGCCGCACATGGTCCACGTGCATTGGCGTCTATATTGGATCGCATGGCCTGAGAGGTTTTTTGACCACAAGGATCATCGAATCCAGTACGGGAGGTACACCGCCATGCGTTCGCTTGCATCACTGTTCATTGCGCCCAGCCCGGAAAAGATTGCCGCCAAGGAGTTGCAGGACATGCGGCTCGCGCTGTTCCAGGCCGAACGGCGCCTGCTGGAGGCGCAGATGCAGGTCGACTACTACCGCGATCTGGTGGGCTTTCTGGAAGAGGTCGCCACCGCCGGGGTGGAACAGGTGGTCGACAAACGCCGCGCCAGCGAGGCCGCGGCCGCCGAGCAGGCCGACGCCGCCGCCACGCACACCGTGCCGGTGCCGCCGCAGGCGGCCACGCAGCCCTCTCGCATCGCGCCTGGATTGATCACCGTGCCGATCGTGCCTTCCGCGGCCTGAGCCATCGTTGCGAGCGGCGCGCCCCCGCGGCGGGCGCGCGCCGCTTCTATGCGATACTGCGCAGCCCGCGCTGCCTGGCGCCTTTGAAGACCCGCGCCTTGCCATGACCGAAGCTTTCCACGCCGCCCAATCCCCCGCCGCCGACGCCCCGATCGAAATCGAAACCGCACCGGAGCCACGCTTTGCCGTGATCTGGATGCACGGCCTGGGCGCCGACGGCGGCGATTTCGTGCCGGTGGTACCCGAACTGGGCCTGCCTCCCGGCGCCGCGGTGCGCTTTATCTTCCCGCACGCGCCGTTGATTCCGGTGACCTGCAACGGCGGCTATATCATGCGCGCCTGGTACGACATCGTCTCGCTCAACGATGCGCGCCGCCATGCCGACGAGAGCGGCATCCGCGCGTCGCGCGACGCGATCCGCGCGCTGATCGCGCGCGAGAACGCGCGCGGAATCCCGAGCTCGCACATCGTGCTGGCGGGCTTCTCGCAGGGCGGCGCCATGGCATACCTGGCCGGACTGACCCACCCGGAGCCGCTGGCCGGCATCATCGCGCTGTCGACCTATCTGGCTTCGCCCACGCTGCTCGACGTGGAGGCCGCGCCGGCCAACGCCGCCGCGCCGATCTTCGCCGCCCACGGCGCGCAGGACGATGTCGTGCCGCTCGCACTCGGCACGCAGGCGCGCGACCTGCTGCTACAACGCGGCTATCCGCTGACGTGGCAGACCTATCCGATGCCGCATTCGGTCTGTCTCGAAGAGATCGCGGACATCGGCGTCTGGCTCGGCCAGCGCCTGGCGGCCATCGACGCCGGTTCCGCGGCTTGATGCCGTTGCCTGCGGCCTGATCCCGATTGGGCTATATCCGCTCGTTTCCGATGTCCGCGATTCCCCCCGCTCCCCTGCTCGACTTCAATACCCGCAAGGCGCTGCTGTTCGCGCTGGCCGCCGAACGCCTGTCGGCCTACTACGAGCACGGCAAATGGATGACCGACGCGCAGGCTGCCACCCTGGCCGCGCAATGGCTGTCGCGCTCCAGGCTGCAGCTCGCGCTGTCGGAACGCCGACTGCTGTCGGAGCTGAGCGACCAGCTCGCACGCCAGCTCGCCGACACGCTGTCGCGCTCGGCAGGGCTGTACGCCGCGCATGAAATGATGGAAGCGCTGGACCCGAACTATCAGTCGGCCTTCGCGCACGACATGCTCGACGAGTGCGAGCGGCTGCTGCGCGAGAACGGCGTGCAGGACTGAGCCGCGCCGCTTTACCGCACCGCAATCAATCGGAGAGCTTGCGCAGCGCCTCGTAGGCGGTGGCCAGATGGTAGGGCGTGGTCGACGGCATCTCGTCGCGCAGCACCGCGCCGTCGGGACCGATGCATTCGTGCCAGCCGCGTGCGTGCAGGAAACGGCCGGGAAAAGCGGCCAGCCACTCGGCCAGTGCCGCACGCCCCTCATCGTCGCCGCGCAATGCCAGCGCGCGGGCGTATTCGGTCTGCGCCCAGATGCGTTGCGTCGCATCGAGAATGCGGCCGTCCGCATCGAGCGCCGCGGCAACGCCCTGCGTGTCCGGTGCCACCCCCTGCCGATGCGCGAAGGCGCAGCCGCGCGTCAGCGACTCGCCGAGCTCGCATGCGCCGAACACCGCCGGCGCCATCGCCAGCAGCGAATACCACTCGAACTGGTGGCCCGGCTCGATGCGGTTGTCGGCCGCGCCGAGCGGCAGCTCGGCGATGCAGCCGTTCGCCGGATCGACGAAGGTGCGCTGGACCTGCTGCGCGATCTCGCGCAGCCGCTGCGCGTACCAGTCGTCGCCGGTGGCCTCGTATGCGGCCAGATAGGCCTCGGTCAGATGCATCACCGGGTTCTGCAGCACCGCGTCGCGCTCGACGGTGAAGTCGCGCGCCAGCGCGGCGTGGTACAGGCCGCCCGGAATGCCGAACTTCGCTTCGATTAGCGCAACGGTATCGTCGAGCACGGCGCGGGCGTCGGCATTGCCGCTGCGACGCCAGTACGCGGCGCAGGCGAACACGACGAAGGCGTGCGTGTACAGATCCTTGCCGGTATCGAGCGGCGCGCCGTCGGCGTCGATGCTGTAGTACCAGCCACCGTCAGGATCGGCGAACCGGCGGCGCAGCGCAGCGAACAGCGTATCGGCATGTGCCAGGCCCTCGGGCTGCCGGGAAAACACGTAGAGCTGCCGGGCGCACGCCATCGCCCGATAGCGCTGCACCGGCAGCGGGCTAGCATCGCGACCCGCCAAGGCCTCGTAGGGCAGCCCGATGGACGCGTGCCAGCCCGGCCCGGTCCACAGCGGCATCACCGTGGCGTCGTAGTGCGCCAGCAGCGCGGCAACGGCGGCGCCAAGGCCCT
>JAPSLC010000024.1 GCA_031181345.1 Cupriavidus sp.
GGCTCTGGTCGACGTTGATGACCTTGTCGAAGTGCTCGAGCCCGTCGATGCGGTCGTGCGGCGCCGGCTCCGGCGTCGAGCCGTACAGATGGCGGGCCACCGCCGGATACAGCGTGTCGTTGATCAGTGTCGACTTGCCCGAACCCGAGACACCGGTCACGCAGGTCAGCAGGCCGACCGGAATCTCGGCATTGACCTGCTTCAGGTTGTTGCCGCTGGCGTTCAGGATGCGCAGCATCCGTTCGGGATCCGGCTTGGCGCGCGTGTCCGGCACCGCGATGCTGAGCTCGCCCGACAGGTATTGCCCCGTCAGCGAGGCCGGCGAGGCCTCGATCTGCGGCGGCGTGCCCTCGGCGACGATCTGGCCGCCATGCACGCCCGCGCCCGGGCCGATATCGATCACATAGTCGCTGGCGCGGATCATGTCCTCGTCGTGCTCGACCACCAGCACGGAATTGCCGATGTCGCGCAGATGCTTGAGCGTGCCGATCAGCCGGTCGTTGTCGCGCTGGTGCAGGCCGATCGACGGCTCGTCGAGCACGTACATCACCCCGGTCAGCCCCGAGCCGATCTGCGAGGCCAGCCGGATGCGCTGCGCCTCGCCGCCCGACAGCGTGTCGGCGCTGCGCTCCAGCGACAGATAGTCGAGCCCGACGTTGTTCAGGAAGTTCAGCCGCGCCGAGATCTCGCGCACGATCTTGTCGGCGATCTCCCGCTTGGCGCCCTGCAACTGCAGCGTCAGGAACCAGGTCAGCGCGTCGCGCAGCGGCCAGCCGCTGATCTCGAAGATCGCGCGCGCCTGTTCGCCGTCGCCGACCTTGACGTGGCGCGCCTCGGTGCGCAGCCGGGTGCCATGGCAGGAGGGGCAGGGCTGGTTGTTCTGGTACTTGGCCAGTTCCTCGCGCACCGCGACGGAGTCGGTCTCGCGATAGCGGCGCTCCAGATTGGGGATGATCCCCTCGAACACATGCGAGCGCGTGGTGGTGCGGCCGCGTTCGTTCATGTAGGTGAACGGGATCTCGGTCTCCCCCGAGCCGTGCAGCACCACCTGCTGCACCTCGGCCGGCAGGTCCTCGAAGGCGGTGTCCAGGTCGAAGTCGTAGAACGCCGCCAGGCTCTGCAGCATCTGGAAATAGAACTGGTTGCGGCGGTCCCAGCCCTTGATCGCGCCCGAGGCCAGCGACAGGTTCGGGAAGGCCACCACCCGCTTCGGATCGAAGAAGGTGATCTGGCCCAGGCCGTCGCAGCTCGGGCAGGCGCCCATCGGGTTGTTGAACGAGAACAGCCGCGGCTCGAGCTCGGGCAGCGAGTACGAGCAGATCGGGCAGGCGAACTTCGAGCTGAACAGATGCTCGGCGCCGCTGTCCAGCTCGAGCGCGATCGCGCGGCCATCGGCCAGCCGCAGCGCGGTCTCGAACGATTCGGCCAGGCGCTGCTTGATGTCCGCCCGCACCTTGACGCGGTCGACCACCACTTCGATGCTGTGCTTCTCGGTCTTCTTGAGCTTGGGCAGCGCGTCGACCTCGTAGACCTTGGCCTGCGCCTCGTGCGCGGCGCCGCCGCCCGAGCGGATGCGAAAGCGCACGAAGCCCTGCGCCTGCATCGTCTCGAACAGGTCGGTGTGCTCGCCCTTGCGGTCGGCCACCACCGGCGCCAGGATCATCAGCTTGGTGTCCTCCGGCAGCGCCAGCACCGCGTCGACCATCTGCGACACGCTCTGGGCCTGCAGGGGCAGGTCGTGGTTGGGGCAATAGGGCGTGCCGGCGCGCGCGTACAGCAGGCGCAGGTAGTCGTGGATCTCGGTGACGGTGCCCACCGTCGAGCGCGGGTTGTGGCTGGTGGCCTTCTGCTCGATCGAGATCGCCGGCGACAGGCCTTCGATCAGGTCGACGTCGGGCTTCTCCATCAGCTGCAGGAACTGGCGCGCATAGGCCGACAGCGACTCGACATAGCGGCGCTGGCCCTCGGCATAGAGCGTGTCGAAGGCGAGCGAGGACTTGCCCGAGCCCGACAGGCCGGTGATCACGATCAGCTTGTTGCGCGGCAGATCGAGATTGATGTTCTTCAAATTGTGGGTGCGGGCCCCACGGATTCTGATTTCTTCCATATACCGTTTGTCTTCGCCAGGCGGGGCCGCCAGTCGGGGTCGACAGGCCGGTCTCACGGAGCGCCCGGGCCATGGCCGGCCGCGGGCGTACGCTCAAGCAGGAAGCAGGCCGGGGCCTTGGGGCGGACCGGCTGGGCAGGGCCTGCGGCGGCCGCCTTGCCGCCGCCCGTGCCGTCACTTCCGCCGTCACCTGCCGCCGCTCGCCGCCCCGTCCGTGCCGCTGGCCGATGGACTCGCCAGCCGGGCCACTTCCCGCCGATCCGGCGTCGGGCGCCGGGAGCAAACCTGCTAATATACCGAACTTCGGTTTCCGGGGTTGCCCCTGCCTCTGCCCCCGCCGGCGAGGCGGCGCGGCTCCGGCGCCCGGCACGGTGGCCACGGAGGCGGTTCGCATGGCGCCCCGGCATGGCGCCCCGGCATGGCCGCGCACCGCGGCGCGGGGCCCGGCGCACGGCCGGCCACCCGCCTCATCCGAGTCCCTACGAGCGCAATGCCGTCGACCCAGTCTTCTTCCCCAGCCGCATCCGAAGGTGCCGAACGAGCAGCCGGCGCGATCTCCGCACGGATGACCCGTCTGGAACTGCGCGCCAGCGTGTCGCTGGCCAGCATCTTCGCGCTGCGCATGCTGGGCCTGTTCCTGATCCTGCCGGTCTTCGCCGAATACGCCCGGACGCTGCCAGATGGCCATGACGCCCAGCGCATCGGCCTGGCGATGGGCATCTACGGCCTGATGCAGGCCTTCCTGCATATCCCGCTCGGCTGGCTGTCCGACCGCATCGGCCGCAAGCCCGTGATGATCGGCGGCCTGCTGCTGTTCGTCGCCGGCGGGCTGGTGGCGGCGTTCTCCGACACGCTGACCGGCATCATTGCCGGCCGCGCGCTGCAGGGCATGGGCGCGATTTCGGCGGCGATCACCGCCTGCATCGCCGACCTGACCAGCGAGCGCCATCGCACCAAGGCGATGGCGATGGTGGGCGGCAGCATCGGGCTGACCTTCGCGCTGTCGCTGGTGATTGCCTCGCCGCTGCTGCGCACCATCGGCATGCCGGGCATCTTCACGCTGATGTCGGTGCTGGGCCTGCTGGCGATCGCCGTCACGCTGTTCCTGGTACCGACCCCGCCGCCGCCCCACCCGGACCAGCTGCCGCTGCACAGGGTCTTGCCGAAGGTGCTGCTGAACCCGGACCTGGCCCGCATGAACGTCGGCGTGCTGGCGCTGCACGCGTCCCAGGTCGCCATGTTCATGGTGGTGCCGGGCATGCTGGCCGATGCCGGCATGCCGGTCGACTCGCACTGGAAGGTCTATCTGCCGGTCGTGCTGGTGTCGTTCCTGCTGATGCTGGCGCCGATGATGGCGGCCGAGCGCTACGGCCGGATTCGCCCGGTGCTGCTCGGCGCGGTCGCGCTGATGACGGCGGTGCAGCTGCTGTTCGCCGCCGTTCATGGCCTGTGGCCGATCGCCGCGGTGCTGCTGCTGTTCTTCGTCGCCTTCAACGTGCTGGAGGCGATGCAGCCCTCGCTGGTGTCGCGCTATGCGGCGGCGTCGCGCGGCGCCGCGCTCGGCGTCTACAACACTACCCAGGCGATCGGGCTGTTTCTCGGCGGCGCGGTGGGCGGCTGGCTGCTGCAGCATGCCGGCCGCAGCGCGGTCTTCCATGGCTGCGCGGCCGTGCTGGTCCTCTGGCTTATAATCGCCTGGGGCATGAAGCCGCCGCCCGCCAGGGTCCGCCACGGCGGCCCGGACAGCGAGCCGCAGCCGGCGCACTGACGCGGCCGCCTGCAGGGCACGAGGTATCCAGGGCGGTCCACGGCGATGGCCGCATCACGCGGAAACGCTTTCCGGCGCCGGCCCGCACTACCATCGGCGCGCCGGGCGCAAATCAGTCAATAGAGTCAAATCAGTCAGCACATCGCCGCGCCGCCCATCGGGGCGCGGTTATCGGAGAACACCTCATGGCATCCGTCAACAAAGTCATCCTCGTCGGCAACCTCGGCGCGGACCCCGAAACGCGCTATATGCCCAGTGGCGATGCCGTGACCAATATCCGGCTGGCCACCACCGACCGCTACAAGGACAAGCAGAGCGGCGACATGAAGGAGCTGACCGAATGGCACCGCGTTGCCTTCTTCGGCAAGCTCGCCGAGATCGCCGGCCAGTACCTGCGCAAGGGCTCCCAGGTCTATATCGAAGGCCGCATCCGCACCCGCAAGTGGCAGGACCAGTCGGGCCAGGACAAGTACAGCACCGAGATCGTCGCCGAGCAGATGCAGATGCTGGGCTCGCGCCAGGGCGGTGGCGGCGGCGAGGAAGGCGGCGGCTACGCCCGCGAATCGTCGGGCGGCGGCTATGGCGGTGGCGGTGGTGGTGGCCGTGCGCAGGGCGGTGGCGGCGGTGGCCAGAGCGGCGGCGCCCGCCGGCCCCAGCAGTCGCCGTCGAACGGCTTCGAGGACATGGACGACGATATTCCGTTCTGAGCCCGGCCTCACCGCTTCACCGGCAGTCGATCGAGCCCGCTTCATGCGGGCTCTTTCCATTTGGGCGGCCGGTGTTGCCCGCGGGTCTGCGCATCCGCGCCTATCCAAAGAACATCCCCGCGGATATCGATATCCCCTTTCCTTCGTTCCGCTTGCGGATCGCCGTCCCTATCCTCTTGGCTTGTTGATCCAGCCGAGAGGACCTGCCAATGAATGCCCCGTTGGACTTCGATACGCGCCACGCACTGCGGGCCGCGCTGGAGTCGCTGCCTGAACTGGCACAGAAGATCGGTACCGATGCCGCCGAACGGGAGGCGCGGCGCCTGCTGCCCTACGAGGGCTTTGCGCTGTTCCGCCAGTCGGGTCTCGGCCTGCTGCGGATTCCGGTGGAGCAGGGCGGGCTGGGCGGCTCGCTGGTCGATCTGTTCGAGGTGATCGCCACCATCGCGGCGCACGAATCCAATGTCGCGCACGCCTTGCGGATCCACTTCGATCAGACCGAATCGCTGCGGCTGTCGCCGCGCTCGGCGTTCAACGATCTGCAGGTGCAGCGCATCGTCGGCGGCGCGCTTTTCGGTGGGGCATCGACGGAAGTCGGCACCGCGCGGCCCGGTGAAATCACCACGGCGCTGCGGCGCGACGGCGACCATTACCGGTTGTCGGGCCGCAAGTACTACTCGACCGGCACCGCCTTCGCCGACTATGCGCGGATCAACGTCAAGGATGCCGACGGCGGCGATGCGTCGATCATCATCCCGACCAATCGCCCGGGCTTCAGCGTGGTCGACGATTGGGACGGCATGGGCCAGCGCATGACGGCCAGCGGCAGCCTGGTGCTCGAGGACGTACAGGTGTTTGCCGACGAGGTGACCCGGCGCGGCAACAGCACGCTGGTCGGTCGCCATTGCGGGGCGCTGCGCCAGCTGCATCTGGTGGCCGTGGCGGCCGGCATCGTGCGCAACGCGTGGGCCGATGCGCGGCGCTATGTGCAGCAGCACGGCCGTCCGGTGCTGCACAGTCCGGCGCCGTCGGCGCGCGAGGACCATTTCATTCAGCAGGTGATCGGCGATCTGGCCGCGCACAGCCATGCGATCGACGCGCTCGTTCGCGAGAACGCACGTGCGCTGGACCGTTCCGCCGATGCGCTGCAGGCCGGCGCCGACGATGCCGAGGCGCTGGTGCTGCAAGGCGCGCTGGCGACCGCGCAGACGCAACTGGTGGTCAGCAAGCTGGCGCTGCACGTCGGCGAGCGGATGTTCGAGG
Organism: Cupriavidus sp.; assembly: GCA_031181345.1. GTDB lineage: Bacteria > Pseudomonadota > Gammaproteobacteria > Burkholderiales > Burkholderiaceae > Cupriavidus. The sequence goes on from JAPSLC010000024.1 coordinate 5,846, forward strand.
CGGGCGGCGCGTCATTCACCGCCAGGCGCTACAACGCCGACCGCCACTGGCGCAACCTGCGCACGATCTTCAGCCACAACCCGCTGCTGCACAAAGCGCGCGTGGTTGGCGCTTACCACCTGAACGGCGATTCCACCCACCTGACCGAAGGACGGGTGTTCTGAGCCATGTTCCGAGCAACGTTCTGAGCAATCGAGGATCAGCGATGACATCGGCCACACCACCGCGCCAGCTGCACCTGAACATCAATGCGCTGCATTCCGGCTTCGTGCCCTCGGCATGGCGGCTGCCCGCCAGCGATCCGCGCGCCTTCGTCGACGTGCAGCATTACGTCCGCCTGGCGCGCATCGCCGAGGCCGCGAAGTTCGATGCGATCTTCCTTGCCGACAACGCGTCGATCGCGGATCAGATCCACTTCCGCCCGATCACCGCGCTGGAGCCGACGCTGCTGCTGGCCTGCGTCGCCGCGGCGACCACGCATATCGGGCTGGTGGCCACCGTATCGACCAGCTACAACGAGCCCTACAACATCGCGCGCCGCTTTGCGACGCTGGACCATGTCAGCGGCGGGCGGGCTGGATGGAACGTGGTGACCACCGCCGACGCGGGCTCGGCGCGCAATTTCGGTCGGGCCGCGCCGCCCGATCATGGCCAGCGCTACGCCCGCGCCGACGAGTTCACGGCGCTGGTCAAGGCGCTGTGGGACAGCTGGGAAGACGACGCCTTCATCGGCGACAAGCTCGGCGGGCGCTTCGTCGATACCGCGAAGCTGCAGCCGGTGGCTCATCATGGCGCGTTCTTCGACGTGCACGGCCCGCTGAACCTGCCGCGGCCGCCGCAAGGTCATCCCGTGCTGTTCCAGGCGGGCGGCTCCGACGATGGCCGCGAGCTGGCGGCGCGGCATGCCGAGGCCGTGTTCTCGGCCGCGCAGTCCTTCGACGAGGCGCTGGCCTACAAGCGTGCGATCAATGCGCGGGCCGCGGCGCTGGGACGCGGCGCGGATGCGGTCAAGGTGCTGCCCGGCCTGACCACCATCGTCGGCGCCACCGAGGCCCAGGCGCGGCAGCGGCGCGATGCGCTGGTCGATCTGATTCCGTGGGACTACAGCCTGAACCGTCTTGCCGGCACGCTCGGCATTGACGTCGAGCGGCTCGAACTCGATGCGCCCCTGCCGGAGGATCTGGCCTTGCCGGCCAACGGCAACCACACGTTCTTCCGCGCGACGTTGGCCGCGGCGCGGCGGCATAACCTGACGGTGCGCGCGCTGATCCGCGAGCTGGCGGGCGGAGGCGGGCACCGCGTGATCGTCGGCACGCCCGAACAGATCGCCGACGACATCGAACACTGGTTCCGCCACGGCGCCGCCGACGGCTTCAACCTGATGCCCGATGCCTTGCCCGACGGCCTGCAGGACTTCGTCGACGGCGTGGTGCCGATCCTGCAGCGGCGCGGCATCTTCCGCACCGAGTACGAAGGCGCGACGCTGCGCGAACATCTGCAGCTGCCCCGTCCCGCCGGCAGGGCGCCCGCGCGCGCCGCCGCCTGATTGACCGCTTGCATCGGCTTGCATGGCTGTCCTTCGAGGACTTCGCGCAGGCCGCCCTTTCCCCAACCGTGCTTGACCGACTTCCGCTTCGCCCCACCATGACACGACGCTCGCTGCTTGCCGCCATCGCTTCTGTTGCCATCGCACTGACCATCCCGTTGGCGCCGCGCGCCGCCCACGCGCAGTCCGGCGATCGTCCGCTCAAGGTCGGCGTGCGCGGCGGCGTCGACGAGGAGATCTGGGAAGTGGTCACGCGCGTGGCCGCGAAGCAGGGCCTGAAGGTGCAGACCATCGTCATCACCGGGACCGCCAGCCCCAACGAGGCGCTGAACAACGGCGATCTCGATGCCAATGCCTTCCAGCACATTCCCTTCCTGCGCGACCAGATCCGGCAGCGCGGCTACAAGATTGTCGACGTCGGCAATACGCTGATCTCTCCAATCGCGTTCTACTCGCGCAAGGTCAAGTCGCTCGAGGCCCTGCCCACCGGCGCGCGCATCGGCATCCCGAACGATCCGAGCAACCAGACCCGTGCGCTGGTGATCCTGCGCGACCACGGGCTGATCCAGCTCAAGCCCGGCTTCGATCCCTATACCGGCACGGCGTCGCTGTCCGACATCACCGCCAATCCCAGAAAGCTGGAGTTCATCGAGAGCGCCTCGGTGGTGCTGCCGCGCGCGTTGCCGGACGTCGACGCGGCGGCCATCGTCAATACCTTCGCGTATCAGGCCGGCCTGATCGCCACGCGCGACGGCATCGCCGTCGAGAAGAAGGAGCGCAACCCCTATGTGAACGTGATCGCGGTACGCGAGAAGGACCGGCAGGCACCATGGGTGCCGCGGCTGCTCAAGGCCTACCAGTCCGACGAGGTGCGCCAGTTCATCCAGACCCGGTACCAGGGATCGGTGATCCCTGCCTTCTGACGATCCGACGGAGCCGCCATGCATGCCGATCTGCCGTTGCGACGAGCCGAACCCCATATCGTGTTCGACTCGATCGGCAAGACCTACGCCAGTTCTGCCGCGCCCGCGCTGGCCGATATCTCGTTCACGATCGGCCGCGGCGAGCGCTTTGGCATCATCGGCCGCAGCGGGGCCGGCAAGTCGACGCTGCTCCGCACGATCAATATGCTCGAGCGCCCCGATGCCGGCCGCCTCAGCATCGACGGCCGCGATATCGGCGAGCTCGACGAGAACGGCCTGGTGGCGTTGCGCCGCCGGATCGGCATGATCTTCCAGCATTTCAACCTGCTGTCGGCCAAGACGGTGTTCGACAACGTCGCGCTGCCGTTGCGCGTGGCCGGGGTGCCGCGCCATGAAATCGCCGTCAGAGTGATGGAACTGCTGGACCTGGTCGGACTTTCGGACAAGGCGCGCGCCTACCCGGCGATGCTGTCCGGCGGGCAGAAGCAGCGCGTCGGCATCGCCCGCGCGCTGGTGCACCGGCCCGAAATCCTGCTGTGCGACGAGGCCACCTCGGCGCTGGACCCGGAGTCCACCGAGCAGATCCTGGCGCTGCTGCGCGATATCAACGAACGCTTCGCGCTGACCGTGGTGCTGATCACGCATGACATGGCGGTGATTCGCGAGGCGTGCGAGCGCGTGCTGGTGCTCGACCAGGGGCGGATCGTCGAACAGGGCCCGGTCTGGCAGGTCTTTGCCGAACCACGCGCCGAGGCCACCGTCGCACTGTTGCGCCCGCTGCGGCAGCGCATGCCGTTACCCGATGCCGCCAACCGCGCAGCATCGAAACCGCTGCCCCGAACCACAGAGGAGACCGCATACGATGCTGCCGCCCATGGCTGACAAATACCTGAAGGCGCTTGGCGAGACGCTGCTGATGACCACCAGCGCCTGCGCGGTGGTGTTCGTCGCCGGCATGGCGCTGGCCATCGTGCTGACCGTCACCGCGCCCGGCGGACTGGCGCCCAGGCCGCGGCTGCATCGCGTGCTGTCGGTGCTGGTCAACGTGTTTCGCTCGATCCCGTTCATCATCCTGCTGGTAGCGATGCTGCCGGTGACCCGCATGATCGTCGGCACCACGATGGGTACCTGGGCCGCGGTGGTGCCGCTCAGCGCCCATCTGATTCCGTTCTTCGCGCGCATCTCGCAGGTCGCGCTCAACGAGATCGACCGCGGACTGGTCGAGGCGGCCAGGGCGATGGGATGCCGCCGCTGGCATATCGTCCGCCATGTGCTGCTGCCGGAGGCGATGCCCGCGATCATCGGCGGTGCCACGGTGACGGTGATCGCGATGATCGGCTCCTCGGCGATGGCGGGGGCCGTGGGCGCCGGCGGCCTGGGCGACCTGGCGATCCGGTACGGCTACGAGCGCTACGAAACCGCCGTGATGTTCCATGTGATCGCGATCCTGATCGCGCTGGTCACGCTGGTGCAGTTCGCCGGCGAGCGGCTGGCGCGGCGGTTCGATCATCGGCGATAGCGGGAAAGCCGGCGAGACTCGCATGATCGGCCCCCAGCCGGCCACGGTTCGTTACACCGTCATGACGCCGCGTGCAACCGGCCGGCATCGTGCAGCCCGCCATCCTTGTCATCCTGTCTCCTATTGACGCGGGAACCCGCCCCGGCCCTACACTGTGGCGTATCCGGTTCCCGCGGCCGTCCTGTTGGCCGTGCCGTGCCCCTTGCCCAACTCGACGACGCTCACATGGAACTGCTGACTGACCCCACGATATGGATTGGCCTGGCGACGCTGATCGTGCTCGAGATCGTGCTCGGCATCGACAACCTGGTGTTCATCGCGATCCTGGCCGACAAGCTGCCGCCACACCAGCGCGACAAGGCCCGCGTCATCGGCCTGTCGCTGGCGCTGTTCATGCGGCTGGGCCTGCTGTCGGTGATGTCGTGGCTGGTCACGCTGACGCGGCCGTTGTTCGCGCTCGGGCCGCTGGAATTCTCGGGGCGGGACCTGATCCTGCTGGGCGGGGGCATCTTCCTGCTGGTCAAGGCCACGCTGGAGCTGCACGAGCGGATCGAAGGCAAGTCGCACCATGAGACCGAGAAGCCGGCCTACGCGGGCTTCTGGCTGGTGGTGACGCAGATCGTCATCCTGGACGCGGTGTTTTCGCTGGACTCGGTGATCACCGCGGTCGGCATGGTCGACCATCTGAGCGTGATGATGGTGGCGGTGGTGGTCGCCATCGCGGTGATGCTGTTTGCCTCCAAGCCGCTGACGCGCTTCGTCAATGCCCACCCTACCGTAGTAGTGCTGTGCCTGAGCTTCCTGCTGATGATTGGCCTGAGCCTGGTCGCCGATGGTTTCGGCTTCCATATCCCGAAGGGCTATCTGTACGCGGCGATCGGCTTCTCGGTCGGCATCGAGGCACTGAACCAGCTGGCGCGCCGCAATCTGCTGCGCTACGAGGCACGCAGGCCGATGCGGCAGCGCACCGCCGACGCGGTGCTGCGCCTGCTGGGCGCGCGGCGGGCCGCCGAGGGCGAGGGCGGCGAGCCGGTCAGGCCCGACACCGCCGCGCCGGCCACCTTCGCGCCGGAGGAGCGCACCATGGTCAGCGGCGTGCTGTCGCTGGCCGAGCGCTCGGTCCGCTCGATCATGACGCCGCGCTCCGAGCTGTCGTGGATCGACATCGAACAGGACGCCGACACGCTGCGCCGGCAGATCCTGGCGACGCCGCACAGCTTCTTTCCGGTCTGCCGCGGGCAGCTGGACGATATCCTCGGCGTCGCGCGCGGCAAGGACCTGATCGGCACGCTGGGCGATCAGGGCCGCATCGACGAAGCGACGCTGCGGCCGCCGATCGTGGTGCCGGAATCGATCCGCATCCTGCCGCTGATGGAGACGCTGCGCGCCTCGCGCGGCCAGTTGGTGCTGGTGACCGACGAATACGGCGCGGTGCTGGGCGTGGTCACGCCGGTCGATGTGCTGGAGGCGATCGCGGGCGAATTCCCTGACGAGGACGAACATCCGACCATCGCGGTGGCGGGGGAGGGGCGCTGGCTGATCGACGGCAGTGCCGATCTGCATGCGGTCGCCCATGTGCTGGAGCTGGGCGAGTCGTGGACGCAATCGCAGGGGCGCTATGCCTCGCTGGGCGGGCTGCTGCTGGACCGCTTCGGCATCGTGCCGCCGACGGGCAGCGCGATCGATCTGGACGGCTATCGCTTCACGGTGGTCGAGGCGACCGAGCGGCGGATCGACCGGATCGAGGTGGTGAGCCTGGGCGCCGAATCGGTGCAGGCGGGGATCGATGCCGAGCAGCGGGAGCGCTGAACGAGATCGACGGGTCAGCAGCTTGTACGCCGATCCTTATGCGCCGACCCTTATAACGCCAACGCTCAGACGCCGAACGATTGCAACCGCGAGCGGGCCGGCCGGCTGGCGTCGCGCGATCGTACCGGGCGCAGTTCCCCTTGCCACGGTGCGGCCAGCACATCCAGAAGATGATCGCCGACGAGGGTCTTGTCGTGCAGCGCGTCGCGCAGCGCCTGGCCGATCGCCAGGCGGCACAGCGCTTCGCCGTCGCGTGTCAGCGCGCGCAGGTCCGTCGCCGCATCGGCGCGGATCGCGAACGAGCGTCGGCCCACGCCCACGAAGCTGGTGAAGCGCACGCAATCGCATTCGCCGGAACCGGCGAAATTGACGCTGACATGGTAGGCGAGGCTGGTGCCGGCCCATGGCAACGTACAAAGGTAACTGACGGCTTCGCTCATGGCGGGCTCGCTTTGGCGTTTCAGGCCGTAGGCAGCGTTTCGGTCGGGACCAGGCCGTCGATGATGGCGCGGCCGTAGTCGACGGCGGCGCGTCGGGCGGTGCCGACGTTCTCGCACGAGCCGTTGGTCAGGCGGTACAGGCGCGATTGTTCGTTGCCGGGGGGCTGGCCCTCGATGCAGATCATCACCGAGACGTCAAAGGCAAGCTCAGGCTTGGTGCGCGGCCAGGTTTGCACCGGGGTGCGCCGGTAGACCAGCGGGTAGAGCTCGTAGCCCTTGTAGCTGGCGGTCGGAAGGGAGTCCATGCATCGCTCCTGTTGAACAACGTGGACGCCGGCTTGCTGCAAGCAGCAAAAAAACCGCCGGCAATAAAAAACCCCGCAGGCGCGGGGTTTTCTTGGCAAACGTCAGATCGGCTCGATCTTCGTGGCGGCCGGGCCCTTCTGGCCGACGCCGCGCACGTAGCGCACCTTCTGTCCTTCCGCCAGCGACTTGAAGCCGCTGCCCTGGATTTCCGAAAAATGCGCGAACAGATCGTCGCCGCCGGCGTCCGGCGTAATGAAGCCGAAGCCCTTGGAATCGTTAAACCACTTTACGGTACCGGTATCCATGTATATCTCCTGGATTGTTCCCATCGGACGAATGTCCCGAGGGGCATGACGATCAAGAAGAAACATGGAGAAGAAGTGGCGGAGCCGGGGGCGGCCAACTCGGTAATCGACGTGCTTGCTTGAAGATCCTGCGGTTCCCGTTATACAGGTCATGCGCCGGGCTGTCAAAACAATACCAATACGACAGATCCATTGACGGCCCCGGCTGCCGCATCTTTATACCTTCTTTACGGCCCACCGCCGCCTTTCTACCCCGTTTTTAGCCGTCCCTCCCTACTCTGCAAGCCGGTATCACTCTCGGTATTTGCCATGGACGGGATCTTCCTGATCGTACTTTTCGGCTTCGCGGCGCTCAGTGCGGCGCTGCTGCAGCTATGCGTCGTGCTGGCGCCGCGCGCGCCGGCCAAGGCGGGGCTTCACGGCTGGGCGAGCGACACGCCGCCGCCGCGCGGCGTGACCCCGGACAGGGGGCAACGATGAACTGGACCGATCTGCTGGGCGCGGCGATGGCCGCGGCTATCTTCGTCTATCTGCTGATCGCGCTGCTGCGCCCGGAGAAATTCTGATGACCACGCAGTTCGTGGGCCTGCTGGCCCTGTTTCTCGCCCTGCTGATGGCGATCGCGCCGGTGCTGGGGCGCTATCTGCGGCGAGCGGTCGAGGACGGCCACTATGCATTGACCGCATGGGGGCGGCCGGTGGAGCGCCTGCTCTATCGCGTCGCGGGCGTCCGTGCCGATGCGGAGATGGACTGGAAGCGGTATGCCGTCGCCGTGCTCGCATTCAACGTGCTGGGCGTGGTGGTGGTCTATGGCCTGCAGCGTCTGCAGGGCCTGTTGCCGCTCAATCCACAGGGTTTCGGCCCGGTTTCGCCCGATTCCGCGTTCAACACGGCGATCAGCTTTGTCACCAACACCAACTGGCAGGGCTATGCCGGCGAGTCGACGATGGCCTATCTGACGCAGATGCTGGGCCTGACCGTGCAGAACTTCGTGTCGGCCGCCACCGGCATCGCGGTGGTGTTTGCGCTGATCCGCGGCTTCGCGCGGCAGAGCGCGGCGACCATCGGCAATTTCTGGGTCGACATGACCCGCATCACGCTCTATGTGCTGGCTCCGATCGCCACTGTGATCGCACTGGCGCTGGTCAGCCAGGGCGTGATCCAGAATTTCGATGCCTACAAGCCGGTGTCGATGTTGTCGCCGGTCCAATACACCGTGCCGAACACCGACCCCACCGGGCAGCCCGTACCGGACGCCGGGGGCAAGCCCGCCGCCGAGCCGGTCCGCACGGACCGGCAGACGCTGGCGATGGGCCCGGTCGCGTCGCAGGAGGGGATCAAGATGCTGGGCACCAACGGCGGCGGCTTCTTCAACGCCAACTCGGCGCATCCGTTCGAGAACCCGACCGCGCTGGCCAACCTGATCGAGATGCTGGCGATCTTCCTGATCCCCGCCGCGCTGTGTTGGACGTTCGGCGAGATGGTCGGCGACCGGCGCCAGGGCGTCGCGGTGCTCGCCTCGATGACGGTGATCTTTGTCGCAATGGCCTGCGTGGCGGCGTGGTCCGAGCAACAGGCCAACCCCGCGCTGGCCGGATTGCCGGTGGACAGCCTCGCCTCGGCCTGGCACGACGGCGGCAATATGGAGGGCAAGGAAACGCGCTTCGGCCTGGCGGCATCGGCGCTGTTCGCGACGATCACCACCGCGGCCTCCTGCGGCGCGGTCAACGCGATGCATGACTCCTTCACCGCTATCGGGGGGCTGGTGCCGATGCTGCTGATGCAGCTTGGAGAGGTCGTGTTCGGCGGCGTCGGCTCGGGCCTGTACGGCATGCTGGTGTATGCGGTGATGGCCGTATTCATCGCCGGCCTGATGATCGGCCGCACGCCCGAGTATCTCGGCAAGAAGATCGAGGCCTACGAGATCAAGATGGCGGCCGTCGTGATCCTCGTCACGCCGTTGCTGGTGCTGCTGGGCACCGCGGTGGCGGTCATGGTCGATGCCGGCCGCGCCGGCGTGCTGAACCCCGGCACGCACGGTTTCTCCGAGATCCTGTACGCCTTGTCCTCGGCCGCCAACAACAACGGCAGCGCATTTGCCGGGCTGTCCGCCAACACGCCGTTCTACAACACGCTGCTCGCGGTGGCGATGTGGTTCGGCCGCTTCTGGATCATCATCCCCGTCCTCGCGATGGCCGGTGCGCTCGCCGGCAAGAAACGCGTGCCCGCAAGCGGCGGCACCATGCCCACGCACGGGCCGCTGTTCGTGGTGCTGCTGGTGGGCACGGTGCTGCTGGTCGGTGCGCTGATCTATGTGCCGGCGCTGGCGCTGGGACCGGTCGCCGAGCAACTGCAGGGTGCGGTCGCGCCGCACACCCACTGAACGCCCGACGCCCGTCCTTTCGCGCCCGCTTCCCTGGTGCACTGCGGAGATCCCATGCAATACGAATCCACGGCCCATGTGGCCAAGACTGGCGGCGCCTCTGCCGATCCCGCGCAGATCGGCCGCCATACCCCGCATCCCCATCGTCCCTCGTCGCACAGCATGTTTGCCGCCGAGCTGGTCAGGCCCGCGCTGGCGGCGGCCTTGCGCAAGCTGTCGCCGCGCCAACAGCTGCGCAACCCGGTGATGTTCGTGGTCTATGCCGGCAGCATCCTGACCACGATCCTGTTCCTGCGCGCGGCCTTCACGCCCGCGGCTTCCGAAGGCGGCGAGAGCGCCGGCTTCATCCTGGCCGTGGCGGTCTGGCTGTGGTTCACGGTGCTGTTCGCCAACTTCGCCGAGGCGCTGGCCGAAGGGCGCAGCAAGCAGCAGGCGGCGGCGCTGCGCGGCCTGCGCACCACGGTGACGGCTCGCGTGCTGAAGGACGCCCGGCGTGGCGGCCCGACCGAGGTGCGCCCGGCCACGGCGCTGCGCCGCGGCGATGTGGTGCTGGTCGAGGCCGGCGACATGATTCCCGGCGATGGCGAGGCGATTGAAGGGGTCGCGTCGGTCGACGAAAGCGCGATCACCGGGGAATCGGCGCCGGTGATCCGCGAATCGGGCGGCGACTTCTCGTCGGTGACCGGCGGCACGCGCGTGCTGTCCGACTGGATCGTGGTGCGCATCACCGCGAATCCGGGCGAAAGCTTCATCGACAGGATGATCACGATGGTCGAAGGCGCGAAGCGCCAGAAGACGCCGAACGAACTGGCGCTGACGATCCTGCTGGTCGGCCTGACCATCGTGCTGCTGCTGGCCACCGCGACGCTGCAGCCGTTGTCCGTCTACAGCGCGTTGGTGGCCAGGGCCGGCGTGCCGGTGTCCGTTACGGTGCTGGTGGCGCTGCTGGTCTGCCTGATTCCCACCACCATCGGCGGACTGCTGTCTGCCATCGGCGTGGCGGGCATGAGCCGGATGATGGCGGCCAACGTGATCGCCACCTCGGGCCGTGCCGTCGAAGCGGCCGGCGACGTCGACGTGCTGCTGCTCGACAAGACCGGCACCATCACGCATGGCAACCGCCAGGCGTCGCGCTTCATCGCGGCGCCGGGCGTCGCGCCGTCTCGGCTCGCGCAGGCCGCGTGGCTGTCCTCGCTGGCCGACGACACGCCGGAAGGGCGCAGCATCGTCGCGCTGGCTCGCCAGCAGGCGGACCCGCGCACCCCCGAGGTGGCGCAGCACCATGCGCAGTTCGTGCCCTTCACCGCGCAGACGCGCATGAGCGGCGTCGACCTGCACGAGAACGGCGTGCCGCGCCACGTGCGCAAGGGGGCGGCCGACGCGGTGCGCCGCTACGTGGCCGAGCGCGCCGGCAAGTTTCCCGATGCGGTGGCGCAGGCGGTCGAGGAGGTCGCGCGCGCAGGCAGCACGCCGCTGGTGGTGGCGGACGAGCACCGTAGTGAGCAGGACAGCGAGCAAGGTGGCGAAGTTCGCGTGCTGGGCGTGATCGAGCTGAAGGACGTCGTCAAGACCGGCATCCGCGAGCGGTTCGGCGAGCTGCGCAGGATGGGCATCAAGACCGTGATGATCACCGGCGACAATCGCCTGACCGCGGCGTCGATCGCCGCCGAGGCGGGCGTCGACGACTATCTGGCCGAGGCCACGCCCGAGGCGAAGCTGAAACTGATCCGTCGGTACCAGGCCGAGGGGCGGCTGGTGGCGATGACCGGCGACGGCACCAACGATGCGCCGGCGCTGGCCCAGGCCGACGTGGCGGTGGCGATGAACACCGGCACGCAGGCGGCCAAGGAGGCCGGCAACATGGTCGACCTGGACAGCAATCCGACCAAGCTGATCGAGATCGTCGAGATCGGCAAGCAGATGCTGATGACGCGCGGCTCGCTGACCACGTTCAGCGTGGCCAACGATATCGCCAAGTACTTCGCCATCATTCCGGCGGCCTTCGCCTCGACCTATCCGCAGCTGGCGCGGCTCGACGTGATGGGGCTGTCCACGCCGGCGTCGGCCATCCTGTCCGCGGTCATCTTCAACGCGCTGATCATCGTCGTGCTGATTCCGCTCGCGCTGAAGGGCGTCGCCTACCGGCCGCTGGGCGCCGCGGCGCTGTTGCGGCGGAACCTGCTGGTCTACGGGCTCGGCGGCATGCTGGTGCCGTTCGTGGGCATCAAGCTGATCGACATGCTGCTGACCGTGCTGGGCTGGGCCTGATCGGCGGGCATATCTGCGGACATATCTGCGGACATATCAGCGGACATATCAGCGGACATACAAGGGAACACCGAGCCATCATGAATACCAACGCATCGCTGCAAGCCGCACCCGTCCCGGCATCGCAACCGGGCCTGCTGCGCCCGCTGCTGACCGTCTTCGTCGCGCTGTCGGTGCTGACGGGCCTGCTGTATCCGGCCATCGTCACCGGCCTCGCCGAGGGGCTGTTTCCCCATCAGGCGGCCGGCTCGCTGATCGTCAAGGACGGCAAGACGATCGGTTCGGCGCTGATCGGGCAACCGTTTTCCGAGCCGCGCTATTTCTGGGGCCGCTTGTCCGCCACGGCGCCGATGCCCTACAACGCGGCCGCTTCGGGCGGCTCGAATCTCGGCCCGAGCAATCCGGCGCTGGCGGACGCGGCGCGCGCCCGCATCGAGGCGCTGCGCGCCGCGGACCCGGGCAACAAGGCGCCGGTGCCGGTCGATCTGGTCACCGCTTCGGGCAGTGGCCTCGATCCGCATATCAGCCCTGCCGCGGCCGAGTACCAGGCGGCGCGGGTGGCGCGTGAGCGTGGCCTGCCGCTCGAGCAGGTGCGCCAGCTGATCGCCGCCCACACCGAGCGGCCGGCTCTGCCGGTGCTGGGCGATGCCGGCGTCAACGTGCTGCGGTTGAACCTGGCGCTGGACGCGCTGAGCCAAAGGTAGGGGCGCCCGCGCCGTGGCAGAATGGCCTTCCGCCTGTGCCGCCTGCCTGCCCCTCTTTTGCCGAGCGCCATTGAATTGCCGATGACCGAAGCCGAATTGCGCGATACCGGTGCGCGCGCCGATCCCGACGTCCTGCTGCGGAGGGTCCGGCAGGAGGGCGAACGGGCCGCGCGCGGCAAGCTGCGCGTGTATTTCGGTGCATCGGCGGGCGTGGGCAAGACCTTCGCCATGCTGGCCGCCGCGAAGGCCGCCATGGCGCAGGGCACCGACGTGGCGATCGGCGTCGTCGAGACGCATGGCCGCGCCGAGACCGAGGCGCTGCTGGCGGGCCTGGAACGGTTGCCGATGCGCGACGTGCCCTATCGCGGACGCGTGCTGCAGGAATTCGACCTCGACGGTGCACTGGCGCGCCATCCGGCGCTGATCCTGGTCGACGAGCTGGCGCATTCGAATGCGCCGGGCAGCCGCCACCCCAAGCGCTGGCAGGACATCCAGGAGCTGTGTGCCGCCGGCATCGACGTCTGGACCACCGTCAACGTCCAGCACCTGGACAGCCTGAACGAGGCGGTGGGCGGCATCACCGGAATACGGGTGTGGGAGACCGTGCCCGACGCGGTGTTCGACAGCGCCGACGAGGTCGTGCTGGTCGACCTGCCGGCCGACGAGCTGCTGCGCAGACTGAAGGAGGGCAGGGTCTACCTGCCCGAGCAGGCGCGCCACGCCGCGCGCCATTTTTTCCGCAAGGGCAACCTGATCGCGCTGCGCGAGCTGGCGCTGCGCCGCACCGCCGAGCGTGTCGACCACGACGTGCGCGCGTGGCGCCAGTCCGAACCGGTGCAGCCGGTATGGCGCACGCGCGAGGCGGTGCTCGCCTGCATCGGCAGCGGCGACGATGCCGCGCAGGTGGTCAAGAACGCGCGCCGGCTGGCGGACCAGCTCGATTGCGACTGGCATGTGGTGACGGTCGCGACGCCGCGGCTGGCGCCGCCATCGGACCGTGCGCGGGGCCGGCTCGAGGAGGCGATGCGGATGGCCGAGCAGCTGGGCGCGCGCACCGAGACGCTGGCCGGCGCCGACATGGTGCAGGCGGTGGCCGGCTATGTGCGGCGGCACAATCTGACCAAGGTGGTGATCGGACGCGCGCCGGGCGAGTGGCGGCGCGGCGGCGCCTCGCTGGCCGAACGCGCGCGGTCGTTGCTGGCCCTGAGCCTGTCGCCGCTGGTCGGCGCGCCGGCGGCATGGTTCGGCCGGCGCAGCTTCGCCGATGCGCTGGCGATGGGCTGCCCCGAGATCGACATCATCCGCGTGGCCGCCGATACCGCGCGCGCCGACCTGCGGCCGCGCCACGACGCCGCCGAACAGCAGGGCGAGGCTGGCACCGACGGTGCCGGGCGGCGCGACTATCTGTGGGCCGTGGTCTGGTGCGCCGGCGCCTCGGCGCTGTCGGCGCTGGCGACGCCATGGTTCGACGTGGTCAATATCGCCATGCTGTTTCTCGCCGCCGTGATGGGCGTCGCCCTGCGGCATGGCCGTGGGCCGGCGGCATTGGCGTCGGTGCTGTCGGTGGCCGCGTTCGACTTCTTCTTCGTGCCGCCGCGGCTGTCGTTCGCCGTCAGCGACGTGCAGTACTTGCTGACCTTCGTGGTGCTGCTATCGGTCGGCCTGGTGATCGGACAGCTGACCGCGGGCCTGCGCGAGCAGGCGCAGGTGGCTGTGCAGCGCGAGACCGATGCGCGCACGCTGTACGAGCTCGCCCGCGAATTGTCGTCGGCGCTGACGCTGGACCAGATCGTGCCGATCGCCAGCCGTTTTCTGCGCGCGGCGTTTGACGCCAACTCGGCATTCTTCCTGACGTCCCCGGACGGCAAGCTGCTGCCGCCGGTGACGGACCCGGAGCAGCAGGACACGGCCGCGCGCACCGATTCGATCGACCGCGTGCTGGCGCAGTGGGTGTTCGACCATGGACAGCCCGCCGGCACGGGTACGCACACGCTGCCCGGCAGCACGGTGCTCTATCTGCCGCTGAAGGCGCCGATGCGTACACGCGGCGTGCTGGCGGTGGAGCCGGCCGCATGGCGCGCGTTCGCGCAGCCGGCACTGCGGCGCCAGGTGGATGCCTTCTGCACGCTGATCGCGATTGCGATCGAGCGGCTGCACTATGTCGAGGTCGCGCAGCAGGCCCTGCTGTCGATGGAATCGGAGCGGCTGCGCAGTTCGCTGCTGGCCGCCGTGTCGCACGACCTGCGCACGCCGCTGACCGGCCTGATCGGCATGGCGGAGACGCTGCGGCGCAGCGACCCGCCGCTGGCGCCGCCGGTCGCCGACACCGTCGCCGCGATGCTGGAGCAGGCGCAGCGGATGCGTACGATGGTGGTCAACCTGCTCGACATGGCGCGGCTGCAAAGCCGCGACGTGCGGATCAACCGGGAGTGGCAGTCCGTCGAGGAACTGGCCGGCTCGAGCCTGGCCGCGATGCGCGAGGCGCTGTCGCGGCATCGCATCGTTGTGGCCGACCTGTCCGCCGTGCCGCTGGTCGAGTGCGATGCCGTGCTGATCGAGCGCGTGCTGTGCAATCTGCTGGAGAATGCGGGCAAGTACGCGCCGGCGGGAACCACGATCCGCCTGTCCGCCGAGGCCAGCGACGACGAGATCCGCATCGTCGTGCAGGACGAGGGCCCGGGCGTGCCGGCCGGCAGGGAGCGGCAGATCTTCGAGAAGTTCACGCGCGGACAGCGCGAGTCGGCCACCGCCGGCGTGGGCCTGGGGCTCGCCGTCTGCGAGGCGATCGTGCACGCCCATGGCGGACGCATCTGGGTCGAACCCGCGCGCTCCGCGGAGCGGCAGGCCGTGCACGGACCCGGAGCCCGCTTCGTGGTCGCGCTGCCGCGCGGCAATCCGCCGGCGGTGGAGGCCGAGCCCGAGGCGCCGCGCGCCTGAGCCGATGCAGCCAATCCATCGCAAGAACATCCATTAGCCGTCATGCCATTCGAATTCTCTCCCACCGTGCTGCTGGTCGAAGACGAACCGCATATCCGCCGCTTCGTACGCGCGACGCTCGAGGCCGAGGGCTGCACCGTCCATGAGGCCGAGACGCTCAAGCGTGGGCTGATCGACGCCGGCACGCGGCAACCCGATCTGGTGATCCTCGATCTCGGCCTGCCCGACGGCGATGGCGTCCAGCTGATCCGCGAGATGCGGACCTGGACCCAGGTGCCGATCCTCGTGCTGTCCGCGCGCAGCGACGAAGCCGACAAGATCGTCGCGCTCGACGGCGGCGCCGACGACTATCTGACCAAGCCGTTCGGCGTCGGGGAAATGGTGGCGCGCGTGCGCGTGCTGCTGCGCCGGCACGCCAAGGCCAATCCCCAGGGCAGCCACCAGATCGCCTTCGGCGACGTGCAGGTGGATCTCGCCAATCGCGTGATCACGCGTGCGGGGCAGCCGGTGCATCTGACACCGATCGAGTATCGCCTGCTGTCGGTGCTGATCGCGCACCGGGGCAAGGTGATGACGCATCGCGAGCTGCTGCGCGAGGTGTGGGGGCCGTCGCAGTCGGAGAGCAGCCAGTATCTGCGCGTCTACATGGGCCATCTGCGGCACAAGCTCGAGCGCGACCCGGCGCAGCCCGTGCATCTGCTGACCGAGACGGGCATCGGCTATCGCTTCGCGGCATGAGCGGCCGCATGCCGCGCGTGTTGATGCCCTTCGCATACGCCGTCGCCGGGTCTTGATACCGTTTTTGGACGGCGAGTTCTCGCTATCGCGGCAAGGCCTGGGCGTCGCTGACGAAGACGTTCTGAGGCCGCCCGCCATCGCCGCGGCCGACGCTACTGCGCGGCGACCTGCGCGTGCACGTCGTGCGCGAGTTCCAGCAGCCGCTGCCGGTCGATGCCGCCCGAGACCGCGTAGCCGAACTTGCCGTCGATCCAGTAGAAGACATTGACGGGCCCGTCCTGGTACAGCCGGAACGCGGTCACGTCGGCGGCGAGGTCGCGGTGCGAGATGCACAGCGTGATGCGCTCGCCGTTGGCGTCGTGGTACATGAACTGCGCGACCGGGCCGTGGTTGCTCGGCAGCAGGCGTCCCCCCATCAGCGAGAAGCCGGTGCGCGTCAGGATCGGCGGGCGGACATCGGCGCCCAGCCGGTTCGATACCCACTTGACCAGCTCCTGCTCGCGGTCGGCGCCGACTTCGACCGGTCGGCGCACCTCGGGGGCGTAGATCACGTGGGCGATTGCCGATTGGCGCGCGAATGATTCGCCGGTATCGGGGCCGGACGGCGCGCGCCGGGCAATGTCGGCGCCAAAGGTCGGCAGCACAGGGCGCCAGTTGTCCGCGCTGGCGCCGATGCCGATGCCCACCACCAGCGCCGCGGCCATGCCGCCCAGCAGGCGCCAGTCCAGCCGGCGCAGCCATGCGCCACGCCGGCCGGGGTCGCCGCGCAGCCGCGCCGGCAGCGGTTCGTTCAGCACGCGGTCGTAGCGGGCGTGCAGCATATGGTTGAGCGCGTAGTACTGGCTGATCCGCTGGGCAAGCTGCGGGTCGTGCTCCAGCCGCTGCTCGATCTCTGCGCGCCGCGCTTCGGGCAGCATGCCGTCGACGTAGGCGTGGATCTCTTCCTCGCTGATCGCGAATGCTTCGTTGCTCATCGCACCACCCTCAGTCGGGCTTCAGGTTTGACACCGGCCATCAGGCTGCGCAGGCGCTCGCGTCCGCGCGAGAGCCGCGACATCACGGTGCCGACCGGAATGCCGAGCGCCAGCGCCACCTCGGCATAGCTCATCGATTCGAGGCCGACCAGCAGCACCACCTCGCGCTGTTCGGCCGGCAGCCGCTGCAGCGCGTAGTCGAGGTCGCGCACTTCGAGCGAGCCGGCCGGGTTGGCCGCGCTGTGCCAGTCGGCGCCGGACAGGCCGTCGGACAGCGTGTCGTCATCCATCGGCACATGGGTCGCGCGCATGCCGGCGCCGCGCATCTGGTTGACGAAGGCGTTATGCATGATCGTGAATAGCCAGGCCCGCAGATCGGTGCCGTCGTGGTATTGCCGCGCATGGCGCAGCGCGCGCTCGAGCGTGTCCTGCACCAGGTCGTCGGCCAGCTCGCGGTTGTGGACCAGCGCGCGCGCATAGCGGCGCAGCCGCGGCACGTGGTCGATCAGTTCTTCACGAACCCCCATCGCTGTTCCTTTGTCGGTCGGCGGGCCGCGCCGGGTTTGCCCGCCGGCGCTGTGCCCTTGCAGCGTGAACACCATCGGGGCGATTTTATTCCCGCCGACGCCGGCCGCTGTCCCGATCTTTTTCGCCGATCCGAGGGAATAAGCGGGCCGGGACCGCTGTTCACCCTCTGGTACGGACCTCGAGGAGTTCAGCATGCCTTCCGGTTTTCGATGGCGCGGCCGCGATCGCGGTGCCGCGCGGGCTGGGTCGGCCATGTCGCGGGCCTTGTCGTTGGCGATGTCCGTGGCCATGGGCGTGGCGCCGGCGGCGTTCCTGGCTCCGGCCGCGGCGCAGCCGTCCGCCGATGCCGCCAACCACGCCGCCTTCCTGGCCGAGAACGACCGCGCGATGGAACGGATGATGAAGGACATGGCGATCGCGCCCAGCGGCGACGTCGACCGCGACTTCGTCCACATGATGGTGCCGCACCACCGCGGCGCGATCGAGATGGCGATGGCGCAGTTGCGGCACGGGCGCAATCCGCAACTGCGCCGGATCGCGCAGGAAATCATCGCCACGCAGCAGCAGGAGATTGCGGCGATGTATCTCGCGATCGGGCTGCCGCCGGATACCGCCTTCGATTCGCCCGCGGATCGTCCCCTCCATCGCGAAGGCGCCGCCGCGACGCCGCCCGCGGCCCACCATTCGCACAAGGACCCACGATGAAGCCGACCCTGACCACAGTTTTCGCAGCGCTGACGACGGCATTGGCGCTGGCCTTGCCCGCCGCCACGCATGCCGGCCAGCCGCCCCGCGCCGCCGCCGATCCCGACCGGCCGATCAGCCATCGCGACCGCATCTACGCCGCCGAGCAGTTCTCCAACACGGTGTCCGTCACCGACCCTGCGTCCAACGAGGTGCTCGGCATGATCCGGCTGGGCGAGCCGACGCCGGCCAACTTCAGCCCGTTGTACAAGGGCCAGCTGCTGGTACACGGGCTCGGCTTCTCGCCGGACGGCCGCACGCTGGCGGTGGTGTCGATCGGCTCGAACTCGGTGTCCTTCATCGACACGCAGACCAATGCGGTCAAGCAGGTGACCTATCTCGGCCGCTCGCCGCACGAGGCGTTCTACACGCCGGATGGCAAGGAGGTCTGGGTCACCGTGCGCGGCGAGGACTATGTCGCCGTGCTCGACGCGGCGACCTATCGCGAGACAACCCGCATCACCGTGCCGGCCGGCCCCGGCATGCAGATATTCTCGCCGGACGGCAAGTACGGCTATGTCTGCTCGTCGTTCCAGCCGCGCACCAGCGTGATTTCGGTGGCCGAGCACAAGGTGATCGCGACCATCGAGCAGGCCAGCGCGTTTTGCCCGAACATCGCGGCGACGCCCGACGGCAAGCAGGTCTGGTTCACGCTGAAGGACATCGGCAAGGTGCAGGTCTTCGATGCGCGTCCGCCGTTCGCGCCGATCCGCACCATCGATACCGGGCCGATCACCAACCACGTCAATTTCGTCCGCAACCGCAACGGCCAGTTCGCCTACGTGACGGTGGGCGGCACCAACGAGGTCAAGGTGTTCCGCACTGACGACTTCGCGCCGGTCGCCACCATTGCCGTCGGCAAGCTGCCGCACGGCCTGTGGCCCTCGGGCGACGGCAGCCGCATCTATGTCGGACTGGAGAACGAGGACGCGCTGGCGGCGATCGACACGCTGAGCCAGCGCGTGATCGCGACGATCCGGGTCGGCCAGGCGCCGCAGGCGGTGGTCTATGTGCCGGACGCGGTCAAGCAGGGCGATGGCCGGCAGAACCTGCAGCCTGCCGGCACGATCGCGCGGGCCACGCAGCTGGCGCTGGTGCCGGTCGCTACCGGCGAACAACGGTCTGCCCAACAGGCGCCGACCAGCGTCGCGCTGTTCGATCAGGGGCTGGTGCAGGTGCTGCAGGCCTCGGTCACCGGCCTGCAGCCGAAGCAGGCCTATGTGCTCGGCCTGTCCGAGCGGGCGGACGGCGGCGGCCGCATCGAGCCGCTGGCGCGCTTCATGGCGAATCCCGCGGGATCGGCCATCGTCAATACGGTCGGGCCGATCCGTCAGGTGATCGCCGGCGACGGCCAGCGCCAGGATGCGCGGCGCTATCTGGTGATCGCACCGGTGACGGACGCCGGCATCGGCGCGCCGGTGCAGCGGCAGGTGCGGTAGCGGCCGGCGGGTCCGGTCGGGCGCCTATGGCATGTCCGCGAAGCACTCGGCCAGCCAGTCTGCCATCGCGCGAAAGCGCGGCTGGCGCCGGTATTCGGACGGATAGGCCAGCCAGACCTCGCGCCGAACCTCGGGACAATCCTGCAGCAGATGCAGCGACGGCTGCGTCTGCGCGGCGAAGTGCGGCAGCAGCGCGGCACCGGTGCCGGCGGCGGCGGCCCTGAGCAGCGTATCGACGCTGTTGCTCGACAGCACGATGGCGTCGCGCGCAATCTGCTTGTCGACCCAGCGGATCTCGGGCAGCGCCACGCCGGGCGCGACCGACAGCGCCAGCTGGCAGAACGGCAACGCGGCCAGGCCCTCGTCCGCGTAGCGGCGGCGCATGGCCGCGTTGCCGTAGACGCCGTAGTGCATCGTGCCGATGCGGCGCGCCACCACCTGTTCCTCGACCGGGCGATTGAGCCGGATGGCCAGATGCGCCTCGCGGCGGGCCAGGCTCGCGCGCCGCGCCTCGACGATCAGCTCCACCGTCAGCCCCGGATGCCGGTCGCGCAGGGCCGGCAGCCGCTCGGCAATGAACAGCGTGGCCACGCCTTCGGTGGCGGTCAGCTTGACGGTGCCGGCTACGCTGCCCGGGCTGGCGCGGCGCGCCTCGAGTTCGCGGCCGATGCGCGCGGCATGCCGCTCCATCTGCTCGGCGGCGGCCAGCGCGATGCGCCCGGCCGGCGACAGTTCGATCCGGCCCTGCATCGATTCGGCCACTGGCGCGCCCAGCGCCGTCTCCAGCCGCCGCAGCCGGCGGATCACGGTGGCGTGCGTCAGCCCGAGCTCGCGCGCGCAGGCGGCGTAGCTGCCCGAGCGCGCCAGCACGGCCAGCGTCAGCAGATCGTCCCAATGGGGGGTCGTGGCTGTTCTTTTTTGCACAGCGCCTCGTCGGAATTTGGCATGGTGAATTGGCAGAGCGAACCCTATCATGGCGGCATCGCACGATGTCGTGCATTCGATGAGGGAGAGACCCCATGCCGCAAGCCAAAACCCTGATGGATTTCGCCGGCGCGACCCGCAAGCCGGCCGACTGGCAGCAAGCCAGCCTGGTGCTGATCGACCATCAGCGCGAGTATGTCGACGGGAGCCTGCCTCTCTCCGGCATGGCCGAGGCCGTGGCCGAGTGCCAGCGCCTGCAGGCCGCCGCCCGCAAGGCCGGCGCACCGGTGGTGCATATCCAGCACCACGGTCAGCCGGGCGGCGCGATCTTCGATCCGCAGGGACCTTACGCCGAACTGATCGCCGAATTGGCGCCGCAGCAGGGCGAGCCGGTGATCGTCAAGCATCTGCCGAACGCCTTTGCCGGCACGGCGCTCGCCGACACGCTGGCAAAGACCGGCCGCAAGCAGCTGGTGATCGCGGGCTTCATGACGCATATGTGCGTCAGCGCGACCGCGCGCGCGGCGCTCGATCTCGGCTACACCACCACGGTGGTCGCCGCCGCCTGCGCGACGCGCGATCTGCCCGATCCGGTCAATGGCGAGGTGGTGCCCGCCGCGGTGGTGCATCGCACCGCGCTGACGGAGCTGCATGATCTGGTGGCGCTGGTGGTGCCGGATGCGGGGGCGTTGGCGGCGTAAGTCGGCTTATAACCGGCTGCCGCCTGCGCGTCGTGGCTCTGCGCCTGTGTTCTCCCTCTCCCCCTCAGGGGGAGAGGGTCGGGGAGAGGGGGTGGTTGGAGCCGCTGCAGCGTTGCCACGGCCCGTTTTCCCTCTCCCCCGCCCCTCTCCCGCGAGCGGGAGAGGGGAGAACACCATCGGCCTGCGTCAGGTGCGAGTCCGATGGCACACGTCGCCCGCTACGCCACCGCCCCGCGCACCACCTTCGGCCCGACCTCGTTGGCCGCCACCGCCGCGGTGCGCGCCAGCACCGGCACCAGCGCCGCGCCGGTATGGCTGCCCGGCGTGCGCGCCAGCACGTCCGGCGGCGCCGCCGCGACGATGGTGCCGCCGCCGTCGCCGCCTTCCGGACCGAGGTCGATGACCCAGTCGGCTTCGGCGATCACGTCCAGGTCGTGTTCGATCACCACCACGCTGTGGCCGCCGTCGACCAGACGGTGCAGCACGCGGATCAGCTTGGCCACGTCGGCCATATGCAGGCCCACGGTCGGCTCGTCGAGCACGTACAGCGTATGCGGCGGCTTCTGGCCGCGGCGCGTGATGTCGTCGCGCACCTTGGCCAGTTCGGTGACCAGCTTGATGCGCTGCGCCTCGCCGCCAGAGAGCGTCGGCGACGGCTGGCCCAGCGTCAGATAGCCGAGCCCCACGTCCTTGAGCAGCTGCAGCGGATGCGCGATGTTCGACTGCGCGGCGAAGAACTCCACCGCCTCGTCGATCTCCATCGTCAGCACCTCGCCGATATTGCGGCCGCGCCACGACACCGCCAGCGTCTCCGCATTGAAGCGCTGGCCGTGGCAGACATCGCACAGCACCTTGACGTCCGGCAGGAAGCTCATGCCGATGGTGCGCACGCCCTGGCCCTCGCAGGCCGGGCAGCGCCCGTCGCCGGTGTTGAACGAGAAGCGCGACGCGGTATAGCCCCGGGCGCGCGCCTCCAGCGTATCGGCGAACAGCCGGCGGATCGCGTCC
The DNA here is from genome assembly GCA_031181345.1 of Cupriavidus sp. Classification (GTDB taxonomy): domain Bacteria; phylum Pseudomonadota; class Gammaproteobacteria; order Burkholderiales; family Burkholderiaceae; genus Cupriavidus. The sequence goes on from JAPSLC010000024.1 coordinate 28,042, forward strand.
CAGACGCCGATATAGGTGGCCGGACACGAGCGCGGCGTCTTGCCGATCGGGGTCTGGTCGACCTCGAGCACGCGATCGATCGCCTCCCAGCCGGTCACCGCGTCGCAACCCTGCCAGACATGCTGGACGTCGAGCTTCGTGACGGCCGTGCCTGCGCCCTTGCCGGCGCCCGCGGCCGGCGCGCTCTGCGCCGACTTGCGTGCACGGCGCGTCGCCGGCGACGACAGCACCGAGCGGCCGACCGCATCGAGCAGATTGGTCATCAGCACATCGCGCGCCAGCGTCGACTTGCCCGAGCCGCTGACGCCGGTGATCGCCACCAGCCGCGACAGCGGCAGGCTCGCGGTGACGTTGCGCAGGTTGTGCAGCGTGGCGCCGTGCACGGTCAGCCAGCGCTCGGGCACGGCGGCGTCGGCAGTGCTCGCCTTGCCTCGCGCCGCCGCCGAAACGGGCCGGCGCGCTTGCAGCGGATGGACGATCGGCCGGGCCAGGAACTGGCCGGTCAGCGACGAGGGCTGCGCCGCCAGGTCGGCGACGCCGCCCTGCGCGACCACGTGGCCGCCGCGCTTGCCGGCGCCGGGGCCGATGTCGATGATGTGGTCGGCGCGGCGGATGGTGTCCTCGTCGTGCTCGACCACCACCAGCGTGTTGCCCTTGTCGCCGAGCTTGCGCAGCGCGTCGAGCAGGATGCGGTTGTCGCGCGGATGCAGGCCGATAGTGGGTTCGTCTAGCACGTAGCAGACGCCCTGCAGATTGCTGCCCAGCTGCGCCGCCAGGCGGATCCGCTGCGCCTCGCCGCCCGACAGGCTGGGCGCGGCGCGGTCCAGGCTCAGGTAGCCCAGGCCGACCTCTTCGAGAAATTCGAGCCGGCTGCGGATCTCGCTGACCACGTCGCGCGCGATCTCCGCGTCGCGGCCGCCCAGCGTCAGCTGCTCGATCCACGCGCGCGTCTGCGACACGGTCCACTGCGCAATGTCGACGATCGAGCGGCCGGCGAAGCTGACCGCGCGCGCGGCCGAGTTCAGCCGCGTGCCGTGGCACGACGGGCAGGCCGCATGGCCGACGCCTTCCGGTTCGATCTCCTCCGACGGCAGCGTCTGCTCGCGGCCGCGTTCGTCGCCGCCGATCACGCTGTCGTCATAGGCGGCGCGTTGTTCGCCGGTCAGCGCGAGGCCGGTGCCGACGCAGCTCTCGCACCAGCCATGCTTGCTGTTGTACGAGAACATGCGCGGGTCCAGCTCCGGATAGCTGGTGCCGCAGGTGGGGCAGGCGCGCTTGGTCGAGAAGACCTTGGTCTGGCCGACGCCGTCGCCGTTGTGGCCGTTGCCGAACGCTTCGCGCAGGCCGTCCAGCGGCGCCAGCAGGTGCATCACGCCCTTGCCGTGCTCGAGCGCCTGCTCCAGCAGCGCGCGCAGCGCCGCCTCGTTGTCGGGCGAGACCACCACGTCGCCGACCGGCAGTTCGATCGTGTGTTCGCGGAAGCGGTCCAGCCGCGGCCACGGATCGACCGGCAGGAAGGCGCCGTCGACGCGCAGATGCGTATGGCCGCGCGCCTTGGCCCATTTGGCGAGGTCGGTATAGACGCCCTTGCGGTTGACCACCAGCGGCGCCAGCAGGCCGACATGCTGGCCGCGGTATTCGCGCAGCAGCTGCGCGGCGATCGATTCGGGGCTCTGCGCCGTCACCGGCGTGCCGTCGTGCACGCAGTGCTGCAGGCCGAGCTTGACGTACAGCAGGCGCAGGAAGTGCCAGACCTCGGAGGTGGTCGCCACCGTGCTCTTGCGGCCGCCGCGCGACAGGCGCTGCTCGATCGCCACGGTCGGCGGAATGCCGAACACCGCGTCCACCTCGGGCCGGCCCGCCGGCTGCACGATCGAGCGCGCATAGGCGTTCAGCGACTCCAGATAGCGCCGCTGGCCCTCGTGGAACAGGATGTCGAAGGCGAGCGTGGATTTGCCCGAGCCCGAGACGCCGGTCACGACGTTGAACTTGTTGTGCGGGATATCGACGTTCAGCGACTTCAGGTTGTGCTCGTGCGCGTTGACGATGCGCACCACGTTCTCGCCCTGGACCTCGGCCAGCGCGCGCCGCGCGCGGCGGGCCGCCGGCGAGCCGTGCGCGGATTGCAGCCGCAGCGCGTCGTGCTCGGCCTGCGCATCGCTGCGCCCGATCTGGTTCTCGTACTGCAGCAGCGCCGCGCCGGTATGCGACTGCTCGCAGCGCTTGACGTCGTCCGGCGTCCCCGCGCAGACCAGCTGGCCGCCGGCGTCGCCGCCCTCGGGACCGAGGTCGATCAGCCAGTCGGCGGCGCGGATCACGTCGAGGTTGTGCTCGATCACGATCAGCGAATGCCCACCGTCCAGCAGCTTGCCGAAGGCGCGCATCAGCTTGGCGATGTCGTCGAAGTGCAGGCCGGTGGTCGGCTCGTCGAACATGAAGAGCCGCCCCTCGCTGGCGTCCGGCGCGACGCGCTTGCGCGCGGCCTGCGCGGTTTCGGCGAGGAAGCCGGCCAGCTTCAGGCGCTGCGCCTCGCCGCCCGACAGCGTCGGCACCGGCTGGCCCAGCTTCACGTACTCGAGGCCGACATCGACGATCGGCTGCAGCACGCGCAGCACCTCGGTGTCGGCGGCGAACAGCGCCACCGCCTCGCTGACGGTCAGCTCCAGCACGTCGGCGATGCCGAGCGCGCGGCCGCCGCGCTCGATCTTGACCTCGAGGATCTCGGCGCGATAGCGCGTGCCGTCGCAATCCGGGCAGCGCAGGTAGACGTCGGACAGGAACTGCATCTCGACGTGCTCGAAGCCCGAGCCGCCGCAGGTCGGGCAGCGTCCGTCGCCCGAGTTGAAGCTGAAGGTGCCGGCGGTATAGCCGCGTTGTTTGGCCAGCGGCGCCTTGGCGAACAGCTTGCGGATCTCGTCGAAGGCGCCGACATAGCTGGCCGGATTGGAACGCGCGGTCTTGCCGATCGGCGACTGGTCGACGAAGACCGCATCGCCGATCTGCTCGGCGCCGGTGAGCGCGCGGTGCGCGCCGGGTGTTTCGGTGGCGCGGCCGAAATGGCGGGCCAGCGCGGGGTGCAGCACGTCCTGGATCAGTGTCGACTTGCCGGAGCCGGACACACCGGTCACGCAGACCAGGCGCTGCAGCGGGATCGACACGGTGACGTCCTGCAGGTTGTGCTCGCTGGCGCCTTCGAGCACCAGCCGCGGCGTGGCCTCGTCGACCGGCCGGCGGACCCAGTCCGATGCATCGGCGACGCGGCGCTGACCGGCGAGATATTGGCCGGTCAGCGTGCCGGCGTGGCGGATCTCGGCCGGCGTGCCGTCGTAGACGATCTCGCCGCCGCGCTCGCCGGGGCCCGGCCCCATGTCGATCAGCCGGTCCGCGGCCAGCATTACCGAGGGATCGTGTTCGACCACCACCAGCGTATTGCCGGCATCGCGCAGCCGCCGCATCGCCTCGACGATCCGGTTCAGATCGCGCGGATGCAGGCCGATGCTGGGCTCGTCGAGCACGAACAGCGTGTTGACCAGCGAGGTGCCGAGCGCGGTGGTCAGGTTGATCCGCTGCACCTCGCCGCCGGACAGCGTGCGGCTCTGGCGGTCCAGCGTCAGGTAGCCGATGCCGACGTCGCACAGGTACTTCAGGCGCGTGCGGACCTCGGTCAGCAACAGCTTCAGCGCGTCGTCGAGCAACACGCTTGGCAGCGTCAGCGTGTCGAAGAAACGGCGGATGCGTTCGATCGGCAGCAGCATCAGGTCGTGCACGGTCAGGCCGGGCAGGGCCTCGAGCTGTTCACGGCGCCAGGCCACGCCGCGCGGCATCACGCGGCGGGCGGGATCGAGCACGGCATCGGCGTTCTCGCGCGAGCCCAGGCGCCACAGCATCGCCTCGGTCTTCAGCCGCGCGCCGCCGCAGGTCTCGCACAGCGTGTAGCTGCGGTACTTCGACAGCAGCACGCGGATATGCATCTTGTAGGCCTTCGACTCCAGATAGTCGAAGAAGCGGCGCACGCCGTACCACTGGCTGTTCCACTTGCCGTTCCACGCGGGATCGCCGTCGATGACCCAGTCGCGTTGCGCCTGCGTCAGTTCGGCCCAGGGCGTGTCGCGCGGAATGCCGGCGCGCACGGCGTAGCGCATCAGGTCGTCCTGGCACTCCTTCCATGCGGGCGTCTGCATCGGCTTGATCGCGCCCTCGCGCAGCGTCTTGCGCCCGTCGGGAATCACCAGGCCGAGATCGACGCCGATCACGCGGCCGAAGCCGCGGCAGGCCTCGCAGGCGCCGTAGGCCGAGTTGAACGAGAACAGCGCCGGCTGCGGATCGGCATAGCGCAGGTCGCTCTCGGGGCAGTGCAGGCCGGTGGAGAAGCGCCAGATGGTCGCTTCGGCGTCGGCCGCTTCCGCGGAGGCGGCCTCGCCCTCGGGCAGCACGTAGACATTGACGCGGCCGGCGCCGCGCTTCAGCGAGGACTCGAGCGCCTCGACCACGCGGGCCTTGTCGGCGCGCTGCAGGCGGAAGCGGTCGGCCACCACGTCCAGCATCTTGCGCGGACCGGTCGGCGAGTTCACCACGCGCTGCGCCTGCACGCGGGTATAGCCGCTGACCGACAGCCATTGCGCGATCTCATCCTCGGTCGCGGACTCAGGCAACTCGACCGGGAAGGTCACCGCCAGGCGCGGATCGCCGGCGCGGGTGCGTTCGAGCAGTTCGGCGTAGATGGTCTCGGGGGTGTCGTGGCGCACCGGCAGCGCGGTCTCGCGATCGAACAGCTGGGCCGCGCGCGCGAACAGCAGCTTCAGATGGTCGTTCAGCTCGGTCATGGTGCCGACCGTCGAGCGCGAGCTGCGCACCGGATTGGTCTGGTCGATCGCGATCGCCGGCGGCACGCCCTCGACGCGCTCGACCTGCGGGCGGTCCATGCGATCGAGGAACTGGCGGGCGTAGGCGCTGAAGGTCTCGACATAGCGCCGCTGCCCTTCGGCATAGAGGGTGTCGAAGACCAGGCTGGATTTGCCGGAGCCGGACGGACCCGTGACCACCGTCATTTCGCCGGTGCGCAGATCCAGATCGACTTGCTTGAGATTGTGCTGACGCGCGCCGCGGATGCGGATGACGCCGGAAGACATGGGGGAATCCTTTCGATGGCCGCACCGCGCCCAAGGCCGGGGGCGGTGGAAAGTCGGGCGTAAACTTTAGCAAAAGTCCCGCGGACGCGTTCGAATGCCACGCGGACGCCGCCTGGCGGCCCGTCGGGGGTCCTTCGACGGCGCTGGATGTGGCACGCCGCACCGACCGCCGCCGGCCCCGGCGCGCTCCTTTGCACAGATTCCGGGTGTTTTCAATAGATTCCGCCTGCCGGGGCCCATAGCATGGCGGCGCCGGCGGTGGGCGCCTCCGGTCGAGCGGCATACCGCTCCGGCTGCCGGAATCCCGCCGGCAGACCCCAGCCGCCGCTGGCCACGACCAGCAGCACCAGCAGCCACCCGCCGCCCACCGCCGCCCCCACGCCGCCAGCCCGCCGCCCCGGCGCTCGGCTGGCAACCGGCGCCGCCGCCTTCCGCGGCGCCCATCCCCAAAACGCCAGGAGAACACGCATGGTGCTAACAACCAGGAGTTTCGTCGACGCCAAACCTGCCGGTGCGCCCGGCGGCGCACCCACCGGGGAAGGGGCGGCGGTTGCCGCCCTGCATGCCGCCGTCGCGCGCGGCGACGCGGTGGCGATCGACACGCTCGCCGCCGGGCAGCCCGCGCTGCTGCGGCTGCCGGACCGCGATGGCAATACCGCGCTGCACCTGGCGATGCTGGCCGGTGGCGATCTGAAGACCGTCGATCGTCTGCTGCAGCACGGCGCCGATCCGGCGCTGACCAACGTCGACGGCGATACCGCCCTGCATCTGGCCTTCCAGATCCGGCCGCCCGCGCCGCAACTGGTGCGCGCGCTGCTGCGCCAGCTGGAGTACCAGGGTACCCACGCCGCGAAGCTGGCGCTGTCCGCCCGCAATGCCGATCGTCAGCCGCCGGTGGCGCTGGCGGCGCTCGCGGACGACGGTGCGCTGGCCGCCGACGCGGCGCTGGCGGCCACGATCGGCGAACTGGTGTCCGACTATCTCGGCTGGCTGGGACGCAGCGGCACCGATGAACTGGCCCACGCCGCCAGCAGCGGCGACGTGGCGCAACTGGCGCCGTGGCTGGCGCGCGCCGAATCCTTGTCGCTGCCGCTGTCGGCGCGCGGGCACGGGGCGCTGGCCATCGCCGCCGGACGCGGCCATCTGGCGGCGATGCGCGAGCTGATCGCGGCCGCCCAGCCGCATGGCGCCTGGCTGATCGACCTGGCTTCCTTTCCCGACGGCGAGACGCCGCTGGCGCGCGCCGCCACGTTCGGCCAGCGCGAGGCCGTGGCGCTGCTGCTGGCGAATGGCGCGGCCGTCGACGGCCGCGACACCGCGCGGCGCACGCCGCTGATGCGCGCCGCGGTCTACGGCCATGCCGACGTGGCCGCGACGCTGCTGGCGGCGGGCGCCGATCCGCAGGCGTGCCAGGCCGAAGGCTGGACGCCGCTCGGCTACGCGGCCGCGGCGCTGCACCCCGAGGTGGTGGCGATGCTGCTGATGCATGGCGCAGGCGATAGTCTCCAGCAGCGCAACGCCGCGATGCGCACGCCCTTGCTATTGGCCGCCGCCAGCGACGAACTCGGGCGATCCCCGGCGGTACGTGCGCGCACGGTGGCCTTGCTGCTGCAGGCCGGTGCCGGTGTCGATGCGGCGGATCAGCAAGGCATGACGCCGCTGATGGTGGCCGCGCGGTCGGGCGATGCCGCCGTGGCCAGGCTGCTGCTCGATGCCGGCGCCAATCCGCTGCTGCGCAATGCGAAGGGGCATACGGCGCTGACGCTGGCGCAGGCCGCGGGACAGCGCGACGTGGTCGCGCTGCTGGCGCCGCCGTCGCATACACCGGCCTGAGCCGGGACCCGGGCGTGATCGCCGGGCCGACGATTCAGCGCGAGGCCGTGGTCGCGGGGCTCCCGGCCACGTCCTGCGGCGCACCGTCGGCCTCGGCGTGCCACCAGCCGCCGCCGAGAGCCTGCAGCAGGGCCGCTGAATCGGCCAGACGATCGGCACTGGCGCGCGTCAGCGCCAGCGTGGTTTCGCGATGCTGGCGTTGTGCGTCGATCAGCGCCAGCTGGCTGACGCCGCCCAGCCGGTATTGCTCGGCGACGATGGCCAGCGTGGCGGCGGCGCGCTGGGCCGCTTCGGCACGCGCCCGCAGCGTCTCGGCATCGCTGTGCACCGCCTGCAGCGCATCGGCGACCTCGCGCAGCCCCTGCAGCACCGCCTGCCGGTGCGCCGCGAGCGCCTGGCGATAGGCCGCTTCCGCGGCGCGTTGCCGCGCACGCAGCGCGCCGCCGCGAAACACCGGCTGCACCAGTCCCGCTGCGATATTCCACACATTGAGATGATCGAACAGATCGCCGCCGCTGCGCGACTGCGTGCCCGCGCTGGCCGACAGCGTCAGGCTCGGATACAGATTGGCGGTGGCGACGCCGATATCGGCGCTGGCCCGATGCAGCAGCGCCTCGGCCGCGCGGATGTCGGGACGCCGGCGCGCCAGCGTCGACGGCAGGCTGACCGGCAGGGTGTTGGGCAACCGCAGTTCGGCGAGGCGGAATACCGGCACGGCGGCGGCTGTTGCGATCGAGCCGGCCTGTCCCGCCTCGCGCTCCACGTCGGGGTCTCCCGCCGCCTCCGGCGGTAATCCCAGATAGATCGCCAACTGATGGCGCGTCGCCGCCAACTGCCGCGACAAGCCCGGCAGCAGCGCTTCGGTCTGCGCCAGTTCGCCGCGTTGCCGCTCCGCCTCGACCCTGGCGGCGCCGCCGAGCGCGACCCCTTGCTCGACGATCGCCAACTGCCGCCGCTGCGCGTCGATCAGCGCCTCGGTGTCCTCGATCTGCGCGCGCAGGCTGGCTTCGCGGATGGCGGCGGTGGCGACATTGGCGGCCAGCGACAGCCGCGCCGCCTCGAGCTCGAAGCGCTGGAAGTCGACCGCCGCGCGCAGGCCTTCCAGTTCGCGCCGTTGGGCGCCGAACAGGTCCAGCACGTAGGAGACCCGCACCGAGGCGCCATACAGCGTGAAGGGCGGGGGACTGGGGAAGGCGGTAATGCCCATCGATTCGATATTGACCTGCTGGCGGGCGGCGTCGAGCCGCGCGTCGATGGCCGGCCACTGCGCGACGCCGGCCGCGGCGGCGTAGTCGTGCTGGGCGCGCTCGAGGCTGGCCTGTGCCTGGGCCAGCGTCGGACTGTTGGCGAGCGCGGTGCGGATGGCGCTATCGAGCGCGGGGCTGCCGAACAGCGACCACCACTGCGCCGGCACGTCGGCGCCATCGACCAGTTGCTGCGCCTGGCCATGCCGCATCGACACGGACGCCGGCGCGGACGTCGTCGTCGAGGGCGAGGGCGAGGGCGCGGCGCCATAGCGCGCGTTGTCGGGCGCGGGCGGTGCGACGAAGTCCGGGCCGACGGCGCAGCCGGCCAGCAGCGCGGCGGCACCAAGCGCCAGCGACAGGCGTGGGCATCGGAACGCGGGCAGGATCATCGCAATCTCCTTGCAGGCATCGACGTTGGGGGACCGCATCGGACTTCGGTCAATCGAGCGTACGGCGATAGAAGCGCACCGCGATCGCCATCACCACCGCGGTGAACAGCAGCAGCGGCCACACATTGGGCCAGAGCTCGACCCAGCCGCTGCCCTTGAGCAGGATGCCGCGGATCATCCGGTGGAAGTACGTCATCGGCAGCAGGTTGCCGATCGCCTGCGCCCACCCCGGCATGCCCTGGAAGGGGAACATGAAGCCCGACAGCAGGATGCCCGGCAGGAAGTAGAAGAAGGTCAGCTGCATCGCCTGCAGCTGGTTCTGCGCCAGCGACGACAGCGTGATGCCGACCGTCAGGTTGGCGGCGATGAACAGCAGCGCAGCCAGGTAGACCGCGATCACCGAGCCGACGAAGGGCACGCCGAAGACCCAGCGCGCCGCCAGCAGGATGATGGTGCTCTGGATCAGCCCGATGAAGACATAGGGCACGATCTTGCCGCTCATCACTTCAAGCGGCCGCACCGGCGTGGCGAGCAGGTTCTCCATCGTGCCGCGCTCGCGTTCGCGCGTCATCGCCAGGCCCGTCATCATCACCATCGTCATCGACAGGATCACGCCCATCAGGCCGGGCACGATGTTGTAGGCGGTCAGCCCCTCGGGGTTGTAGAGCCGATGCACCTGCACGTCGAAGGCCGGCTTGCCGCTCGCGAGCGAAGACAGCGGGCCCTTCAGGTCCTTGTCGGCGACCGCGATCGGCATCTGCGACAGCGCGGCCAGCGCGGCGCCGGTGGCCGACGGGTCGGTGGCGTCGGCCTCGACCAGCACCGCGGGCCGTTCGCCGCGCAGCAGCCGGCGCGTGAAATCCGGCGGGATGGTGACCACGAACTGCAGCTCCCCGCGCATCAGCGCCTCGCGCCCCGCCGCCTCGTCGGGCAGCGTGCCGACCACGCGGAAATAGCGCGAGGCCTGCATGCTGGCGACCAGCGAGCGGGTGAATTCGCTGTGGTCCGCGGCGATCACGCCGGTGGGCAACTGACGCGGATCGGTATTGATGGCGAAGCCGAACAGCAGCAGCTGCAGCACCGGCAGCCCGACGATCATGCCGAAGGTCACGCGGTCGCGGCGCAGCTGCAGGAATTCCTTCAGCACGATGCTCCACCAGCGCCGCAACGAGAAGCCGAGGCGTTCTTCGCCGGCGCGTGCTTCGCCTCTCACGATGTGGTGCTCCCGCGGCCGGCACCGCCGGAGGCGTTGGCATCGGCGCGCATATTGTCGTCGGCCCGATTCATCATGTGGATGAACACATCCTCCAGGCTGGTGTCGACCGGTGCGATTCGACGCCGGCCCTCGCCGGCCAGCCGCCGCAGCGTGGCCTCGAGCGCGGCGGCGTCGCGGCCGGTCACATGCAGCGCGTTGCCGAACACGACCGTCTGTTCGACCGCGGCTTCGTCGGCCAGCCGACGCGACAGCGCGTTCAGGTCGCCGCCCTCGACCGACCAGGTCGACAAGCCTTGCGCCGCCACCACCTGCTCGGCGGTGCCCTGCGCCAGCAGCTTGCCGTAGGCGATATAGGCCAGCTTGTGGCAGCGCTCGGCCTCGTCCATGTAGTGCGTGCTGACCAGCACCGAGATGCCGCGCGCGGCCAGCCGGTGCAGCTGTTCCCAGAAGTCGCGGCGCGCCTTCGGATCGACGCCCGCGGTGGGTTCGTCAAGCAGCAGCAGTTCGGGCTCGTGCAGCAGGCATGCCGCCAGCGCCAGCCGCTGCTTCCAGCCGCCCGACAGCGCGCCGGCAAGCTGGCGCGCGCGGCTGGCCAGGCCCAGGCCGTCCAGCGCGCGTTCGACCGCCGCCTGGCGGTCGGGCACGCCATAGACACGCGCGACGAAGTCCAGGTTTTCGCGGATCGACAGGTCTTCCCAGTACGAGAACTTCTGCGTCATATAGCCGACGCGGCGCTTGATCTGCGCGCTGTCGCGCAGGATGTCGTAGCCCAGGCAGGTGCCATGGCCGGCGTCGGGCGTCAGCAGCCCGCACATCATGCGGATCGACGTGGTCTTGCCGCTGCCGTTGGGGCCGAGGAAGCCGAAGATCTCGCCGCGGCGCACCTGCAGCGTCAGGCCGTCGACCACCTGCTTGTCGCCGAAGCGCTTGCCGAGCTCGTGCACGTCGATCGCCAGTTCGGGGGCGTCGCGCTCGAACGTCGGGGTGGCGGCTGGCGCGGTGCCGTTCATGGCCGCGCTCCGCTTGCTTGGGGTGCGGAGGCGGTTGCGGTCGTCTCCGCCGCTTTTACCCCGGCGTCCACCTCCACCGGCTGGCCCGGATGCAGCCGCGCGGCGTCGGCCGGCGCCGGACGGGCCTCGACCAGGAAGACCAGCTTGCGCCGCGTCTCGTTGCTGTAGATCACCGGCGGCGTGTATTCGGCCTGGCTGGAGACGTAACGGATCGTCGCCGGAATGGCGGCGCCGCAGCCGTCGCAGGTCAACCGCACGGCCTGCCCCTGGCGCAGCGTGCCGACCGCCGCTTCGGGCACGAAGAAGCGCACCTTGACGTTGCCCGGCGGTAGCAGCCGCACCACCGGACTGCCGGCCGGCACCCATTCGCCCTGCCGGTAGAGCGTGTCGTAGACCAGGCTGCCCGCAGGCGCGGCGATGGCCTTGCGCGACAGCCGCCAGTCGGCCTGCGCCAGCGCGGCGCGCGCGGCCTCGACCTGGGCCTGCTGCGCGCCGCGCCGCGCCTCGCGTCCGGGCAGCCGCGCCGCCGCCAGATCGCTGCGCAGCTGGCGCACCCTGGCGGCGTCGGCGTGCGCGGTGGCGCGGCTCTGTTCGAGCTGGGCCTGCGGGATCGCGCCGATGCGCAGCTGCGCCTCGTCGCGCGCCAGTGCGGCGGCGCTGCGCTGCGCCGCGGCCTCGGCCTGCGCCAGCTGCGCGCGGATGGCGTCGATCTCGGGCGGACGCCGGCCGGTCTGCAGATCGGCGAGTTCGGCCTGGGCGGCTTCGAGCTGCGCCACCGCCTGCGCGCGTGCGGCGGATTCTTCCTCGGTTTCCAGCGCGAACAGCGGCGCGCCGGCGGCCACCTGCTGGCCGCGCTCGACGGTCAGCCGTTCCAGCCGGCCGGCGAAGGGCGAAGCGAGATGGACGAACTCGCCCTCGACATAGCCTTGCCAGCGCGGTGCGGGCGCGTCACCGCACGCCGAGAGGCCCAGTGCCGCGGCCAGGACGCACGCCGGCAACAGCGCGGCGCGACGGGCAGCGTCATGCCGGCGGCACAGGTCGTTGCGGGTGGAGTCGGCGTCTGGCATGGCGGTGCGATCGGTCGGTGGCGCCTAGCGGCGCGCGACGGGACGAGCCCGTCGGCCGCTAGTGCCAGGGTCGGTGGAACGGATGCCATGCGTCAGCAGCGTGCGCGCATGCGCGACCATGGCGTCGACATCGACGGCATCGGCCCCGGGCAGGCGCCGCCAGATATGGCCGGTGGCCAGCGGCAGCAGCGCCAGCCCGATCACCGAGACCATCAGCAGCGGCGGCGCCAGCGCGGCGTCGATCCGGCCGCGCTCGCGCGCGGCGCTCAGCGCGGCGACCACGACGCCGAGGCGTTGCAGCCCGAAGCGCTGAAGCACGCGTTCGCGCAGCTGGCCCTCGCCGGTGACGATCTCGCGCACCCACAGGGCCGGAAACCATGGCGTGGCGACGGCCGCGCGGATCAACCGCTCGGCGATGCCGGCCAGCAGCGCCGCGGGATCCGCAACGGTGTCGGGGGTCTCGGTGGCGGCATCGGCTTCGCTGGTGCCCGTCGGTGCAAAGACCCGGTCCACCAGCGGCCCGAGCCGTTCCTCGGCCACGGCATCGAGCAGACGACTCCGGTCGCCGAAGTAGTAGTGGACCAGGGCCGGCGTCACGCCGGCACGGGCGGCGATGGCCTTGACCTGGGTCGCCGCGATGCCGTGCTCGGCAAACAGCGTTACGGCGGCATCGAGCAGGCGCTCGCGCTGATCCTGGACGGCCAGCGCGCGGCCTGGACCGCGCGGCGGCGCGCTGCCGAGGCCCTGGGCCGCCGCCGCGCTGCGCCCCGGACGACCGGGGCGGCCAGGGCCACGCAAGGGCGCGCCCTCCTGGGGCGAAGCGGGCAGGGCGGCAGGGGAAGGGGCGGAGGAACGGGAGCGGCGGGCGGTCATGGTCGGAATCTCGTTCGCTGGATATTAATTGGCACATTAATTAATTCAAGGGCTGTTACAAAGAAGCCGGCGCAGCGCTGTCGCGCCCACGCCGGCCGGTCCTTGCCCTCGGAGGGAGGCTTTACTGCCGCGCGTTGCGCCGGTTATCCGGCCACGGCGTGTTGAAGTTGGTGCGGAAGGGATTGATGTCGAGCCCGCCGCGCCGCGTGTAGCGCGCGTAGACCGCCAGCTTGACCGGCTTGCACTGGCGCAGCACGTCCATGAAGATGCGCTCGACGCACTGCTCGTGGAACTCGTTGTGGTTGCGGAACGAGATCAGGTACTTCAGCAACCCTTCCTGGTCGATCGGCGCGCCGACATAGCGGATCTGCACACTGCCCCAGTCGGGCTGGCCGGTGACCAGGCAGTTCGACTTGAGCAGATGCGAGACCAGCGTTTCCTCGACCGGGGTCTCTTCCTGGTCGGCGCGCAGCAGCTGCGGCGCCGGCTCGTAGATGTCGGTCTCGATATCGAGCCGGTCCAGCAGCAGGCCGTCGAGCTCGCCCATCTGCTGGCGGGCGAAGTCGGGCTCCGCGGTCAGCCGCACCTGCACCGCGCCGCCGGTGGCTTCGGACAGGTCCTGGCGCAGCAGCTGCTGCAGCGCCTCGGGCGATTCCAGTTGGGTCTGGTTGAAGCTGTTCAGGTACAGCTTGAACGACTTCGATTCGACGATGTTCGGCGTGTCGGCCGGAATGATGAAGCTGGCCAGCGCGACCTGGGGCTTGCCCTTGAGATTGAGCCACGACAGCTCGTAGGCATTCCAGATGTCCACGCCGAAGAACGGCACCGCGCGGCCATCGGGCAGGCCGATCTCGGCGCGCTTGGGCGCGCGCGGGATCGGAAACAGCAGGCTGGCGTCGTACTCGGTCTTGTAGGCCGAGACTTTGCCCAGCGGCGAATGTTCGGGCACGGTCATGGGGACTCCTGTCGGGTTCCGCGAGTCGGGGCGATTCGGGCGATTCGGGCGATTCGGGCGGTTCGGGCGATTCGGCGGCGGGCGCCGTCACGCCAGGAACAGCTTGTAGACCGGGTTGTCGGTTTCTTCCCAGTGTAAATAACCGAGCGTGGCAAGGAAGGCGCGGAATTCGCGCTTCTCGTTCTTCGGCACCTGGATGCCGACCAGGATGTTGGACGTGTCGGCCCCCTGGTTGCGGTAGTGGAACAGGCTGATGTTCCAGTTCGGGCTCATGCTCGACAGGAATTTCATCAGCGCGCCCGGACGCTCGGGGAATTCGAAGCGGTACAGCAGTTCGTCCTGCGCCAGCGCCGAGTGTCCGCCGACCATATAGCGGATGTGCTGCTTGGCCAGTTCGTCGTTCGACAGGTCCAGCGCGGCAAAGCCATGGCGGCGGAAGCCCGCGGCGAGCTTGTCGCTCTCGGCACGGCTGCCGATCTGCACGCCGACGAAGATGTGCGCGAGCTGGTTGTCGGCGATCCGGTAATTGAACTCGGTCACGTTGCGGGTGCCCAGCTGCTCGCAGAAGCGGCGGAAGCTGCCGCGTTCCTCGGGGATGGTCACCGCGAACACCGCCTCGCGCGCCTCGCCGACCTCGGCTCGCTCTGCCACGAAGCGCAGGCGGTCGAAGTTCATGTTGGCGCCCGAGGCGATCGCCACCAGGTTCTTGCCCTTGAGCTTCTCGCGCTCGGCATACGCCTTCAGGCCGGCGACGGCCAGCGCGCCGGACGGCTCGAGGATGCTGCGGGTGTCCTGGAACACGTCCTTGACGCCGGCGCACAGCGCGTCGGTATCGACCAGCACGATCTCGTCGACCAGCTCGCGTGCGATGCGGAAGGTCTCCTTGCCGGCCAGCTTGACGGCGGTGCCGTCCGAGAACAGGCCCACGTCCTTCAGTTCGACGCGCTTGCCGGCCTCGATCGAGCGCTTCATCGCGTCCGAGTCCACCGTCTGCACGCCGATCACCTTGATCTCGGGCCGCACCGCCTTGATGTACGACGCCACCCCGGCGATCAGGCCGCCGCCGCCGATGGCGACGAACACGGCGTGGAGCGGGCCCGGATGCTGGCGCAGAATTTCCATTGCGACGGTGCCCTGGCCGGCAATGACCTCGGGGTCGTCGAACGGATGGATGAACGTCAGTTTGTGCTTGCGCTGCAGTTCGGCGGCGTGCTGGTAGGCGTCGCTGTACGACTCGCCGTGCAGCACCACCTGCACCCACTTGCCGCCGTGCTTGCGCACCGCGTCGATCTTGACCTGCGGCGTGGTCACCGGCATCGCGATGATGGCCTTGCACTCCATCCGCGCCGCGGCCAGCGCGACGCCCTGCGCATGGTTGCCGGCCGAGGCGGCGATCACGCCGCGCTTGAGTTCGTCGGCGGTCAGCGAGGCCATCTTGTTGTAGGCGCCGCGCAGCTTGAACGAGAACACCGGCTGGGTGTCCTCGCGCTTGAACCAGACCCCGTTGCCGATTCGCGCCGACAGTTCGCGGGCGTAGGTCAGCTCGGTCTCCTGCGCCACGTCGTACACCTTGGCGGTCAGGATCTTCTTCAGATAGTCGGGTTTGCTGGCTGTCTTGCGGGTCATGTCGACGACCGGCGCGGGGGCCGGATTGGATGGACGGAGAAGGCGGAGGGCCGGCGCCGGGAGACGGGCGCGCGGAAGGCGGTTCGGGATCGTGGCGCGCTGCACTGCTGAGCTCCGGCTCAGCATTTGCTCAGTACCTGCGCCGCCCCCGGCATCGGCCGTGGCGTTCGGGAAACCGCTAATGATAAAGGATCGGGCGGCGCCGAGTCCCCATGGCGCGCGGTGCCGTGCCTTGGTGCGGGCCCCCGGCGCGCCGCACCGCCGCGGTGCGCCCCACGGTGCCTCAGCGGGCCGGGCGCGTGCGCCAGTGACGCTTGCGCCTTGTAGGACGCCGTCCGGTGGACGCTCGTCAAGCTATCGTGATACGGTGTGCGGCGATGTCATCCCTTCCGCTGATCGATCCCGATAACGCGCTATTCCTCGACTTCGACGGCACGCTGGCCGACCTGGCGCCACGCCCGGAGCTCGTGCAGGTCGAGGCGGGACTGGTGGGAACGCTGCGCGCGCTGCACCGGCAGCTGGGCGGCGCGGTCGCGATCGTATCGGGGCGCACCATCGCCGAACTCGACGCCTTCCTGGCGCCGCTGCAACTGCCCACCGCGGGCGTGCACGGCGCCGAACTGCGCGACGCCGAGGGCCGGCGGCTCGAAGTCCCCGCGCCCGACCTGGACCGGCTGCACCGCCGGCTCGAAGACTTCGCGCGCGGCCATCCCGGCCTGCGGCTCGAGCGCAAGCCGATGGCGCTCGCGGTGCACTACCGCGCGGCGCCCGAGCTGGAGACGCTGGTGCGCGAGCAGGTCGCCCAGGCGCTGGGCGACGTCAGCGGACTCGAAATGCTCCACGGCAAGATGGTGGTCGAGGTCAAGCCGGCCGGCGTCACCAAGGGCAGCGCGGTCGAACTGATCATGCGCTCGCCGCCCTTCGCGGGCCGCCTGCCGATCTTCGCCGGCGACGACGTGACCGACGAGGACGGCTTCGCGATGGTCGCCCACCTGGGCGGCGTCGGCGTGCTGGTCGGCCAGCGGGCGAGCGCCGCCACCGTCAGCGTGCCGGCGCCCGCGGACCTGCGCGCCTGGCTGCATCGCAGCGCCAGGGCGCTCGACGGCGGCGAGGCGGCCGAAACCCACGCGCCGCCAGCCGCGCATGCCGGCGAGACCCGGAGCGATCCCGACACCGCTGCCGCGCCCGCCGCGGCCACCGCCGCCACTGCGGGCCCGTCCGGCAGCGGCAGCAATCCATCCGCGTCTACCACCTCATCCTGACAAGGGGGAAGTTAGTGAGTCAGCCTGAATCCGGCGTAGCGCGCAATTGCGCCGACGAGGTCAACAGCGACGGCACACGGCAGGGCGGGCGATATTGCCCGCCTTCGCTATCGCTGGGCATGATCGGCAACTGCGCCTTCTCGGCGCTGGTCGATTCGCGCGGCCGCATCGTCTGGTGCTGCCTGCCGCGCTTCGACGGCGATCCGGTCTTCAATGCGCTGCTCGACCCGAGCGAGAACGCCGGCCATTTCTCGATCGAGATCGAGGACTTCGCCGAATCGCGCCAATGGTACGAGCCGAACACCGCGGTGCTGCGCACGCGCCTGACCGACCGCCACGGCAACTGCCTCGAGATCACCGATTTCGCCCCGCGCTTCTTCCGCCTCGGCCGGTATTTCCGTCCGCTGACGCTGGTGCGGCGCATCCGCCCGATCAAGGGCGCGCCGCGCGTGCGCGTGTCGATCGCGCCGCGCTTCAACTGGGGCCGCACGGTGCCGCAGACCTCGCGCGGCAGCAGCCATGTGCGCTTCATCGGCGACGACATGACGCTGCGCATGACCACCGACGCGCCGCTGACGTACGTGATGGCCAACACGCCGTTCCTGGTCACGCAGGGCATGAACTTCATCCTCGGCCCCGACGAGACGCTGCAGCACGGCGTCGACGAGACCGCGCGCGACTTCGAGCAGGAGACCATCTCGTACTGGAAGCTGTGGACGCGCCGGCTGGCGGTGCCGCGCGAATGGCAGGACGCGGTGATCCGCGCCGCCATCACGCTGAAGATGTCGCTGTACGAGGAGACCGGCGCGATCGTCGCGGCGATGACCACCAGCATTCCCGAGGCGCCGCACAGCGGCCGCAACTGGGACTATCGCTTCTGCTGGCTGCGCGATGCCTTCTTCGTGATCCGCGCGCTCAACAGCCTGTCGGAGGTCGGCACCATGGAGGACTATCTGCGCTGGATGTCCAATGTGGTGATGCAGTCCAAGGACGGCCATATCCAGCCGCTGTACGGCATCGGCCTCGAACGCGAACTGCCCGAGAGCGTGCTCGACCATGTCGCCGGCTACCGCGGCATGGGACCGGTGCGGGTCGGCAACCAGGCTCAGGAACACTTCCAGCACGACGTCTACGGCAATGTGGTGCTCGGCGCCGCGCAGGCCTTCCACGACCACCGGCTGCTGCATCGCGGTGGCCCAGCCGAATACCGCGTGCTGGAACAGGTCGGCGAGCAGGCGGTACGCGTGTTCGGCACGCCGGACGCCGGCATGTGGGAGCTGCGCACGCGCGCACGGGTGCATACCTCGTCGGCGCTGATGAGCTGGGCGGCCTGCGATCGCCTGGCCAAGATCGGCGACAAGCTGCAGCTGCCGGCGCGCGCGGCCTACTGGCGCAAGCATGCGGACACGATGCGCGAGCGCATCCTGCGCGAGTCGTGGAGCGAGGAACGCCAGGCCTTCGCCGAAAGCTTCGGCGGCCGCGAGCTCGACGCCAGCGTGCTGCTGATGGCCGAGGTCGGCTTCATCGATCCGCGCGACGCGCGCTTCGTCGCGACGATCGAGCGCCTGGAAGAGGTGCTGTGCGACGGCCCGTACATGCGCCGCTACGAGGCGCCCGACGATTTCGGCAAGCCCGAGACCGCCTTCAACATCTGCACCTTCTGGCGGATCGATGCGCTGGCGCGCATCGGCCGCAAGGAACAGGCACGCGAGATCTTCGAGGCGATGCTGGCCGCGCGCAATCCGCTCGGCCTGCTGTCCGAGGACACGCATCCGGTCACCGGCGAAATGTGGGGCAATTTCCCGCAGACCTATTCGATGGTCGGCCTGATCAACGGCGCGATGCGCCTGTCGTCGCCATGGGACGCGGTGATCTGAGCCGGCCCCGATTCACCGGGCGGCGCGCGCCGGCGCGTCGCCACACAGGAGGCCTATGTCAAGACTGGTAGCGGTATCCAACCGCGTCGCCGACCCTCGCAATGCCGCCGCCGGCGGCCTCGCGGTGGCGCTCGGCGAAACGCTGAATGCCACCGGCGGGCTGTGGTTCGGCTGGAGCGGCCGGGTCGTCGAGACCGCGCAGGGTGGCACGCCCGGAGAAGGCGAACTGCATCTGCAGCATGCCGGCGACGTGACGCTGGCCACGGTCGACTTGAGCCGTGAGGACCACGACGCCTACTACCTCGGCTACAGCAACGGCGTGCTGTGGCCGGTGTTCCACTACCGCGTCGATCTCGCCGATTTCGACGCCGGCCATCTGAATATCTACCGCCGCGTCAACCAGCTGTTCGCGCGCAAGCTGGCGCCGCTGCTGCGGCCGGACGACATGATCTGGATCCACGACTATCACCTGATTCCGCTGGCCGCGGAACTGCGGGCGATGGGATGCGGCCAGCGCATCGGTTTCTTTCTCCATATCCCGCTGCCGCCGCCGCCGATCCTGACCACCATTCCGCAGCACGAATGGCTGATGCGCGCGCTGTTCGCCTACGATCTGATCGGCTTCCAGAGCCAGGCCGATCTCGAGCACTTCGCGCGCTACGCGCAGTCCGAGGCCGGCGCCGAGCCGATGGGCGACCACCGCTACCGCGCCTTCCATCGCACCGTGCGGGCGCAGGCGTTTCCGATCGGCATCGACGTCGACGAATTCGTCTCGCTGGGCAAGGGCCACGAAGCGCAGGAAACCTACGAGATGATGATGGCCCAGTACGCCCGCCGGCGGCTGCTGCTGGGCGTGGACCGGATGGACTATTCGAAGGGGCTGCCGGAGCGGCTCAAGGCGTTCCAGGCCCTGCTGGCGCAGTATCCCGAGAACCGCTCGAGCGCCACGCTGATCCAGATCGCCGCGCCGTCGCGCGAGTCGGTCGACGCCTATGCCGATCTGCGCCGCCAGCTGGAGGGCATGTCGGGCGCCATCAACGGCGAGTACGGCGAACTGGACTGGATGCCGATCCGCTATATCCACCGCACCACCTCGCGCCGGCGCTTGCCGGGGCTGTGCCGCGCCGCGCGTGTCGCGCTGGTGACGCCGCTGCGCGACGGCATGAACCTGGTCGCCAAGGAATATATCGCCGCGCAGGACCCCGACGATCCGGGCGTGCTGGTGCTGTCGCGCTTTGCCGGCGCGGCCGAGCAGCTGAAGGAAGCGCTGATGGTCAATCCCTACGACATCCAGGGCACCGCGCAGGCGATCCAGCAGGCCCTGCACATGCCGCTGGCCGAGCGGCAGAGCCGGCATCAGAAGCTGCTCGAGAACATCCGCGCGCAGGACGTGCACTGGTGGAGCCGCGAATACCTGCGGAGCCTTGCGGAGAGCGATCAGGGCTGATCGAGGGAGACCACCTCCTCCCTCTCCCCAACCCTCTCCCCCTGAGGGGGAGAGGGAGCCAACAATCGGTGAGAGGGCGGGTGAGAGGGCGGGTGAGAGGGCGGGTGAGAGGCCGGGCGGCCGGCTGGCTTTTCTCCCCTCTCCCGCTTGCGGCAGAGGGGTTGGGGGAGAGGGTAGGGCGGCGCGTTCAGCCGCCACCCCTCAACGCAAATCCTCTGGCGTATCGATATCCCGGAAGGCGCCGTCGTGATCGGTCAGGATGCGCGTCACCGACTGCCCTTGCAGCAGCGCGCGCGCGCCTTCGTCGCCGTCAAGCTGCAACAGCGCATCGCGCCAGGCTGGGCCGAAGGCGACCGGATGCCCGCGCCGGCCGTCGCGCCACGGCGCGGCGATCGCTTCGGCGCCGGCTTCCGGCGTGATGATGCTGAGCGCCACCGCCCGCACCAGTTCGACCCGCAGCCAGGGCATGTCGGCCAGCGCCACCAGCCAGCCGCGCGCGTCTGCGCGGGCCTGAACCGCCGCGGCCAGCGCGGCGCCCATGCCGGCCTCGGGGCGCGCCGAGGCCACCACCTTGCAGCCGCCCTCGCTCAGTTCCCGTTCCAGCTCGGGCTGTCCCGGCCGCACCACGGCGATCGCGCCGGGCAGCGCGGTGGCCAGCGTGCGGGCGCTGTGCCAGGCCACGGTGCGTCCGTCCGGCAGCGTCTGCAGCAGCTTGTTGCGTGCGCCGCTGGGGTCGAAGCGGCGGCCATAGCCGGCGGCCAGCAGGATGCCGGCCGGCAGGTCGGAATCGATCAGCGGCCCGGACTGCATGCGCTCGCCTCGTTCGCCGCGAGTTCGCGCGCGGCCTTGGCGCCCTCGACCTGCAGGATGTCGGGCAGCGACACGTGGTTCTTCGCCGCCACCACCTCGGCCAGGATCGAGATCGCGATCTCCGGCGGCGTGCGGCTGCCGATGTAGATGCCGACCGGGCCGTGCAGGCGCGCCAGCTGCGCGTCGTTCAAATCGAATTCCTTCAGCCGCTCGCGCCGCGCCTGGTTGTTGCGGCGCGAGCCCAGCGCGCCGACATAGAAGGCGCGCGTGCGCAGCGCCTCCATCAGCGCGAGATCGTCGAGCTTGGGGTCGTGCGTCAGCGCGATGACCGCGCAGCGCTCGTCCAGCCTCATCTCGATCACGGTGTCGTCCGGCATCGTGCGCACCATGGTGACGCCGGGGATGTCCCAGGTCTCGGTGTATTCCTCGCGCGGATCGCACACGGTGACCTGGAAGCCCAGGCCGACCGCGATCTGGCACAGGTACTTCGACAGCTGGCCGGCGCCGATCACCAGCATCCGGTAACGCGGCCCGTGGATCGTCGCCAGCGTGCGGCCGTCGAAGCTCAGGCCGTCGGTGGCCTGCGCCGGGCCCAGCGTGGCCCTGCCGGTCGCCATGTCGAGCGTGCGGGTCACCAGCCTGCCGTTCTCGACGGCGTCCAGCAGTTCGGCCAATCCGCTGTCGGCGCTGACCGGCTCGGCCACCAGTTCGATGGTGCCGCCGCAGGGCAGGCCAAAGCGGTGCGCCTCCTCGGCGCTGATGCCGTACTTGATCGCCTCGGGCACGCGGGCGGCGATGCCCTCGCGCCGGACGCGGTCGATGATGTCATCCTCGATGCAGCCGCCCGACACCGAGCCGACCACCAGCCCGTCGTCGCGCACCGCCAGCATCGCGCCCTCGGGGCGGGGCGACGAGCCCCAGGTCCTGACCACCGTGACCAGCAGCGTGCGGTGGCCTTCGGCGGTCCAGCGCACACTGCTCTTCAGGACTTCGAGATCCACGCTGTCCATGATCGCTTCCGTTTGGTTGGTTCGCCTGCTTGTTCGCCTGTCTGTTCAGCGTCGGCGGCAGTGGCTTGGGTCGGTTCGCCCGCCAAAGGTTCACGGTCGCCAGCCTGGCCGCCGCTGACCGCCTCGGAAAAGCGCGAGAAGAAGGTGTCCGCCATCTTGCGCGCCGCGCCATCGACCAGCCGCGAGCCGATCTGCGCGATCTTGCCGCCGACCTGTGCCTGCACCGTGTACGACAGCACGGTCTCGTCGCCGTCCGGGTCCAGCCGCACCTTCGCGGTGCCCTTGCCGAAGCCGGCCGCGCCGCCCTGGCCGTCGAACGCGATGGTATAGCTGTCCGGCGCCTGGATGTCCTGCAGCGCCATCCGGCCCTTGAACTTCGCCTTCACCGGTCCGACCGCGGCCGTCATGCTGAGCAGATAGGCGTTGTCGCCATCGGGCTCGATACTCTCACATCCGGGAATGCAATGCTGGAGCAGGGCCGTGTCGTTCAGCGCCTCCCAGGCGACCTGCTGCGGCACCGGCAGCCGGTGGGTTTGGGTCATTTCCATGGTGCGGAGTTCTCCTTGTTGGTGGCTTGACGGGCCGGGGGCGCTGCGAGCAGCGATTCGAGCGCCAACAGGCTGGCCAGATTGTGGGCGGGACGCAGCGCGTCGACATGCGGCAGGATCGCCTGCACGCCGCGCGCCTGCGGCGCGAAGCCCGCGTAGCGCAGCAGCGGGTTCAGCCAGACGATGCGATGGGCGAAACGCCGCAGGCGCGTCATCTCCTCGCCGAGCAGGTCGATCCGTTCGTGATCGAGCCCGTCGGTGACCAGCAGCACGGTGGCGCGGCCGCCCAGCGTGCGGCGCGCCCACTGGCGATTGAAGGTCGCCAGCGCCGCGCCGATGCGCGTGCCGCCGGCCCAGTCGCGCACCTGCTGCGCGATCGCCTCGACCGCGTCGTCGGGATCGCGCTCGCGCAGCGCGCGGCTGATGTTGGTCAGGCGCGTGCCGAACAGGAATACCGACAGCCGCTCGCGCGATTGCATCAGGGCATGACAGAAGTACAGCACCGCGCGCGAATACTGGCTCATCGATCCCGAGATATCGAGCAGCAGCACCAGCGGCGGGCGGCGCTCGGCGTGGCGGCGGTATTTCCAGCGCAGCCATTCGCCGTGCTGGCGCACCGCCAGCCGCGCGCTGGCACGCAGGTCGGCATGGGTGCCGTGGGTGGCGGCGCGCAGCCGGCGCGTGCGCTCGGTCGCCAGATGCGTGCGGCGCGAGCGGATCAGGTGGCGCAGTGCGCGCCATTCGTCGGCCGACAGCGTGTCGAAGTCGCGCTGCGCCAGCCGCTCCTGCGCGGAGAACGTCAGCACCGCGCCGATGCGTTCCTCGGCCGGCTCCCTGGCCGCCGATTTCGCTGCGGGCGGCTCGCGCGCGGCCAGCGCGTCGGCGAGCCGGTTGCTGCGGCGGGGCGGCGGCGCGCCGGCGTCGACGCGCGGCAGCAGCAGCGCGCGCAGCTTGCCCTCCCAGTCGGGGTCGCGCCAGAACAGGTCGAAGGCGGCATCGAACAGCGGCCGTTGATCGGGGCCGGACAGCATCAGCGCCGCCAGCGTGGCGCGCACCTCGTCGCGCCGGCCCAGATCGACATGCCGCAGCGCCTGCAGCGCGTCGACCGCCTGCGCCGGCGACAGCGGCATGCCGGCCCCGCGCAGCAGCCGCACGAAATGGGTGATATTGCGCGCCAGCACCGGCAAGGCCATCGGGCCGTCCGGTCCCATTGCGGACCGGGGCGACAGCGGCATCGGCGGCTTCGCTTCGGCTGGCGGGCGCGGCGTCACTCAGCGCTCCCCGGCCGGCTCCGTCGGCGTGCCGGCCAGCAGTTCGGCCACGGTCGGCCCGTCGACGCGCGCGAGGTCGTCCTGGTACTTGAGCAGGACCCCGAGCGTGTCGCGCACCGAATCGGGATCGAGCTCGGTCACGCCGAGCGCCGCCAGGGCGCGGCACCAGTCGATCGCCTCGGCGATGCCGGGCGCCTTGAACAGATCGATGCCGCGCAGCCGGTGCACGAAGTCGATCGCCTGCGTCTGCAACGCGGCCGCGGCCTCGGGGGCGCGGGCGGCGACGATGTCGAGCTCGCGCTGGCGCTCGGGATAGCCGATCCAGCGATAGAGGCAGCGGCGCTTGAGCGCATCGTGCACCTCGCGCGTGCGGTTCGACGTGATCACGATCAGCGGCGGGCGCTGCGCGGCGATACGGCCGATCTCGGGGATCGACACCTGGTATTCGGACAGCACCTCGAGCAGGAAGGCCTCGAACGGTTCGTCGGCGCGGTCGATCTCGTCGATCAGCAGCACGCGCGGCACCGCGGGCGCGGCCGGGTCGGGCAGCAGCGCCTCCAGCAACGGGCGCTTGAGCAGGAATTCGTCGCGGTACAGCGACTGCGCCTCGGGCCGCTCGCCGCGCGCCTCGGCCAGCCGCAGCGCCATGATCTGGCGCGGATAGTCCCATTCGTACAGCGCGCTGGCCGCGTCGAGCCCTTCATAGCACTGCAGCCGCAACAGCTTGGTGCCGAGGCCCGCGGCGATCGCCTGCGCCAGCGCGGTCTTGCCGACGCCGGGCTCGCCTTCGAGAAACAGCGGGCGCTGCATCTTCAGCGCAAGGAACAGCACGGTTGCGGTCTCGCGGTCGGCGAAGTATTGCTCGCGCTGGAGCAGCGTCAGGGTCTGGTCGATCGAATCGGGCAGCATGAAGGCGAGGTCGGGCGATGGCGGGCGCGGCGGGGCGGTGATGAAGGAGGCCGGGACCGCAGAGAAAAACCTGCAGCTGGAAGGCAGACGGGCGGACCGGCGAACCGGCCCGCCGCCCGGCGTCAGGACGTCGGCGAGGACGCCTGTCCCAGCGCCTGCTCGACCGCGCGCGCGGCCAGCACCGGAATCAGATGCGCCCGGTACTCGGCGGAGCCGTGCAGGTCGTCGTTCAGGCCCTCGGTCGGGATCGTCACCGCGCGCGCGGCCGCGGCGCTGAAGTCGGCCGACAGCGCCCGCTCCAGCGGCTCGCAGCGGAACACCGCGTCCGCGGCGCCGGTCACGGCAACGCGCACGTCGCCGCCGCTGCCATTACCGCTGCCATTACCGCTGCCATTATCGCCACCGAAGCCGCGCACCACCATCACGCCGACCAGCGCAAAGCGCGAGGCCGGATTGCGGAACTTGACGTAGGCCGCCTCGCGAGGGCAGGGGAAGCGCACCGCGGTGATCAGCTCGTCGGGCGCGAGCGCGGTCTCGTACATGCCGACGAAGAAGTCGTCGGCGGCGATGCTGCGCCGGTCGGTCACCACGGTGGCGTTCAGTCCGAGCACCGCGGCCGGATAGCAGGCGGCCGGATCGTTGTTGGCGATCGAGCCGCCGAGCGTGCCGAGCGCCCGCACCTGGCGGTCGCCGATGCCGCCGGCCAGCGACGCCAGCGCCGGCAGCCGGCGTTTGACCTCGGGGTGCGCCTCGACATCGGCGTGCCGCGCGCCGGCGCCGATCACCAGCGTGTCGCCCTCGACGCGGATATCGCGGATGCCGGGAATGCGGTTGATATCGACCAGCGTCGACGGCGCGGCAAGCCGCAGCTTCATCGCCGCGATCAGGCTCTGTCCGCCGGCAACGATCTTCGCGTCGGGGTCGCTGCGCAGCAGTGCGGCCGCCGCCTGGGCATCGGTCGCGCGTTGGAATTCGAATGCGTACATGGAAGTCTCCTCGCGCGTCAGATGGTCCGGGCCTGGTTGGGCTGCGTGCCTGCCTGCGTTCCCGCGGTCTGCCTGGCCGCGTGGATCGCCTGCCAGACCCGGTGCGGGGTGGCCGGCATCTGCAGGTCGCGCACGCCGAGCGGCGACAGCGCATCGATCAGCGCGTTGATGAAGGCCGGCGGCGAGCCGATCGCGCCGGCCTCGCCGCAGCCCTTGACGCCCAGCGGGTTGTGCGTGCATGGCGTGCCCTGCGCGGTCTCGACGGTGAAGTCGGGCAGATCGGCCGCGCGCGGCATCGCGTAGTCCATGTACGAGCCGGTCAGCAGCTGGCCGCTGTCGCCGTCGTAGACGCACTGCTCGAGCATCGCCTGTCCCAGCCCCTGGCCGATGCCGCCGTGGACCTGCCCCTCGACGATCATCGGATTGATGATGTTGCCGAAGTCGTCGACCGCGGTGAACTTGACCACTTGCGTCTCGCCGGTGTCCGGGTCGACCTCGACCTCGCACACATAGGCGCCCGACGGATAGGTGAAGTTGGTCGGGTCGTAGAAGGCGTTCTCGTTCAGTCCCGGCTCCAGCCGGTCTAGCGGGTAGTTGTGCGGCACGTAGGCCGACAGCGCGACCTCGCCGAACGTCTTGCTGCGGTCGGTGCCGGCCACGCGGAACACGCCGTTGTTGAACTCGATGTCGTCGGCTGACGCTTCGAGCAGATGCGCGGCGATCTGCTTCGCCTTGGCCTCGATCTTGTCGAGCGCCTTGACGATGGCCGAGCCGCCCACCGCCAGCGAACGCGAGCCATAGGTCCCCATGCCGAAGGGCACGCGGCCGGTGTCGCCGTGCACCACCTCGACCGCGTCGAGCGCGATGCCGAGCCGGTCGGCCACCACCTGCGCGAAGGTGGTCTCGTGCCCCTGCCCGTGGCTGTGCGAGCCGGTGAAGACCGTCACGGTGCCGGTCGGATGCACGCGGATCTCGCCGACCTCGAACAGGCCGGCGCGCGCGCCGAGCGCGCCGGCGATATTGGACGGCGCCAGCCCGCACGCCTCGATGTAGCAGGAATAGCCGAGCCCGCGCAGCTTGCCGCGGCGCTGGGCCTCGTCGCGGCGCGCCGGAAAGCCCGCCACGTCGGCCAGTTCCTGCGCGCGCTGCAGGCAGGGCTCGTAGTCGCCGGTGTCGTAGGTCAGGCCGACCGGCGTGGCATAGGGGAAGCTGCGGATGAAATTGCGGCGGCGCAGTTCGGCCGGATCGATGCCGAGCTCGCGCGCCGCGGTCTCGACCAGCCGCTCCACCACATAGGTGGCCTCGGGCCGGCCCGCGCCGCGATAGGCGTCGACCGGCGCGGTATTGGTGAACACCGCGGTGACCTCGGCGTAGATCGCCGGGGTCGCGTACTGGCCGGCCAGCAGCGTCGCGTACAGGATGGTCGGCACGCTCGAGGCGAAGGTCGACAGATAGGCGCCCATGTTGGCGGTCGTGTGGACCCGCATCGCCAGGAACTTGCCGTCGGCATCGAGCGCCAGCTCGGCGCGCGTGACATGGTCGCGGCCGTGGGCGTCGGTCAGGAAGGACTCGGAACGCTCGGCGGTCCACTTGATCGGCCGCTTGACCTTCTTCGAGGCCCAGGTCAGCGCGACGTCCTCCGGATACAGGAAGATCTTCGAGCCGAAGCCGCCGCCGACATCGGGCGCGATCACGCGCAGCCGCGATTCCGGCAGGCCCAGCACGAAGGCGCCCATCAGCAGCCGCTCGACGTGCGGGTTCTGGCTGGCGACGTACAGCGTGTAGCTGTCGTCCTGGCGGTTGTAGCTCGCGTTGACGGCGCGCGGCTCGATCGCGTTGGGCACCAGCCGGTTGTTGACGATTTCCAGCGCGGTCACGTGCGCCGCCTTGGCAAACGCCGCATCGGTGGCGGCGCGGTCGCCGTGGCCCCAGACGTAGCACGTATTGGCCGGCACGTCGTCGTGTACCAGCGCGGGGGCCGACGTCGCGTCGGCGGTGCGCACCACGGCCGGCAGCTCTTCGTAATCGACCTCGATCTTCTCGGCGGCGTCGCGCGCCTGCTGCAGGGTCTCGGCCACGACCAGCGCGACCTGGTCGCCGACATGGCGGACCTTGCCCTGGGCCAGCACCGGGTGCGGGGGCTCCTTCATCGGCGAGCCGTCGATGCTGTGGATCAGCCAGCCGCAGGGCAGGCCGCCGACCTTGTCGGCCGCCATGTCCTCGCCGGTGAACACGCCGATCACGCCCGGCGAGGCCATCGCCTCGCCCGTGTCGATCGATCGGATGCGTGCATGCGCGTAGGGCGAGCGGACGAAATAGCCGTAGCTTTGCTGCGGCTGCACGATGTCGTCGGTGTACTGACCGATGCCGGTCAGGTAGCGGTAGTCTTCCTTGCGCTTGACGGAGGCGCCGACCAGCCGTGGGGTCTCGGGTGCGTTCATGGCGGTCTCCTCCCTTATTCAGCGGATGCAGCGGCCGATGCAGCGGCCGCCGTGGCGCCGCCGGCCATCGCGGCCTGGCCCTGCTGCACCGCGCGCACGATGTTGTGATAGCCGGTGCAGCGGCACAGATTGCCGTCCAGGTGCGCGCGGATCGTCGCGGCGTCCGCGTTCGGGCGCTCCTGCACCAGTGCGGTGGCGCTCATCACCATGCCCGGCGTGCAAAAGCCGCATTGCAGGCCGTGGCAATCGCGGAAGGCGGCCTGCATCGGATGCAGTTCGCCGTCGGGGGCCAGCCCTTCGATGGTGGTCACCTGGGCACCGTCCGCCTGCACCGCCAGCAGGTTGCACGACTTCACCGCCCGGCCGTCCAGATGCACGGTGCAGGCGCCGCATTGCGCGGTGTCGCAGCCGACATGGGTGCCGGTCAGGCGCAGCTGTTCACGCAGGAATTGGACGAGAAGGGTGTGGGGTTCGACCTGAGCGTCGACGGTCTTGCCGTTGACGCTCAGGCGGATCGGAATCGCCATGCTGGTCTCCATGTGGGTGGACGCACATGGCCGGCTCCGGACATCCCGCGTGTATCCCGAAAATGCGCGATGACTGCCCGGAACAGGCTACGGCGCGGTGCTGCCGCTTGTTGGAACGCGGCTATTTCGTGATGGTGGTGCAGCGAGTGGTACAGCAAACGATGCAGCAAACGATGCAGCGGTCAATCCAGGCGACGGGGCGATCCGTCGCGGCCCGCCGGCCAGTGAACCATAGGCTGGCAAAGGCTCTAACAGTAAATCACAAATCCCTGGGGTGTGCCATGCGGGTTGCCCCCGCGGGGCCTTGCTAGAATGGCCGGCCGCGAGCGGGACCGCACGCAGCCGCGGACATGGGCGCCGTCGCGTTCGTTTCGCTGCGGCCGCCCTCTCCGCCTCGAACCCCACCTACGAACGACCGCATTGATGGAAGGCCTGATCGACTGGCTGTTCGACACCGCCGCGCTGCCCAAGGTAGGGCTGAGCGCGATCTTCCTCGTCAGCCTGCTGTCGGCGACGTTGCTGCCGGTCGGCTCCGAGCCCGCCGTGTTCGGCTATATCAAGCTCAATCCGGACATGTTCTGGCCCGCCCTGCTGGTGGCCACCGCCGGCAACACGGCCGGCGGCGCGATCGACTGGTGGCTCGGTTATGCGGCCAAGCTGGCGCTGGTGCGCTACCACCTGCGGCGCCAGCATCGCGAGCACGAGCGCGAGCATGCCGAGCACCGCAAGCATCCGCGCAAGCCCCGCAAGCCGCCGCTGGACGCGCGCTACTTCCGCTGGATGCGGCGGCTCGGCCCGAAGACGCTGCTGCTGTCATGGCTGCCGATGTTGGGTGATCCATTATGCACACTGGCCGGTTGGCTGCGCCTGCCGTTCTGGCCGAGCCTGGGCTACATGGCGATCGGCAAGGCGCTGCGCTACCTGGCGATGACCAGCGCGCTGCTGTGGATCCCGGACAGTTTCTGGCAGCGGCTGGGCGACAGCATGAAGGCCTGGTTTTAGCCCCGTCGTCCCCGCGCAGGCGGGGAACCAGCGTCGTCAAGGTCCGGTCATGGAGCGAAAGTCGCTGGACCCGGCGTTCGCGGGGGCGACAGCACCAGGCAGCGCCAGCCCTGTCCCCAGCGCGGGTATGGGATTGCTGCGCCGCGGCAAAACGGGCCGTTGCAGTACAATCGCGCTTTAGTTGACGACAGGCGCACCGTCCCCGTGCGCCGCATGCCGCGGTCCCGCCCATGAATGCCCCACTCGTGCTCGACGCCAAGCTCGCCGCGCAGGACGCCCCTCCGCGCCTGCGCGAGATCCCCTATAACTACACCTCCTTTTCCGACCGCGAGATCGTGATCCGCCTGCTGGGCGAGGAGGCCTGGCGGATCCTGGACGAGTTGCGCGGCGAGCGCCGCACCGGCCGTTCGGCGCGGATGCTGTACGAGGTGCTGGGCGATATCTGGGTGGTACGCCGCAATCCGTATCTGCAGGACGACCTGCTCGAGAACCCCAAGCGCCGCGAGATGCTGATCTCCGCGCTGCATCACCGCCTGGCCGAGATCGAGAAGCGCCGTGCCGCGGACCGCGCCGAGCATGCCGAGCCGGCCGCCGAGGACCGTTCGCACCGGGTCGAGCAGCTGGTCACCTTCGCCCGGCAGGCCATCGAGGAGTTCAAGCGCGAGTTCACCGACGCCTACGAGCTGCGCAAGCGCGCGCTGCGCGTGCTGGGCCGCGTCACGCAGAAGGACAACATCAAGTTCGACGGGCTCTCGCGCGTGTCGCACGTGACCGACGCCACCGACTGGCGCGTCGAATACCCGTTCGTGGTGCTGACCCCCGATACCGAGGAAGAGATCGCCGGGCTGGTCAAGGGCTGCTTCGAACTGGGCCTGACCATCATTCCGCGCGGAGGCGGTACCGGCTATACCGGCGGCGCCGTGCCGCTGACCCCGTTGTCGGCGGTGATCAATACCGAGAAGCTGGAGCAGCTCGGCCCCGTGGAGCAGACCGATCTGCCGGGCGTGCCGGACAAGGTCGCGACCATCTTCTCGGGCGCCGGCGTGGTGACGCGCCGCGTCGCCGACGCGGCCGACAAGGCCGGTCTCGTCTTCGCGGTCGACCCGACCTCGATCGACGCCTCCTGCATCGGCGGCAATGTGGCGATGAACGCCGGCGGCAAGAAGGCCGTGCTGTGGGGCACCGCGCTGGACAACCTGGCCTGGTGGCGCATGGTGGATCCGGAGGGCAACTGGCTCGAGGTCACGCGCCTGGACCACAACCTGGGCAAGATCCACGACGTGCCGGTCGCCACCTTCGAGCTGAAGTGGTTCGACGGCAATCGCGCCCCTGGCGAGACGCTGCTGCGCAGCGAGACGCTGGCGATCGAGGGCCGCAAGTTCCGCAAGGAAGGGCTGGGCAAGGACGTCACCGACAAGTTCCTGGCCGGCCTGCCCGGCGTGCAGAAGGAAGGCTGCGACGGCATCATCACCAGCGCGCGCTGGATCCTGCATCGGATGCCGCGCCATATCCGCACGGTCTGCCTCGAATTCTTCGGCCAGGCGCGCGACGCGATTCCGAGCATCGTCGAGATCAAGGACTTCCTCGATAACGAATCGAAGACGCCGGGCGGCGCGATCCTCGCCGGCCTCGAGCATCTGGACGAACGCTATCTGCGCGCGGTCGGCTATGCCACCAAGAGCAAGCGCAACGCCTTCCCGAAGATGGTGCTGATCGGCGATATCGTCGGCGACGACGAGAACGCGGTCGCGCGCGCCACCTCGGAAGTCATCCGCATGGCCAACGGCAAGAGCGGCGAGGGCTTCGTCGCGATCAGCCCCGAGGCACGCAAGAAGTTCTGGCTCGACCGTTCGCGCACCGCCGCGATCGCGCGCCACACCAACGCCTTCAAGATCAACGAAGACGTGGTGATCCCGCTCAACCGGATGGGCGAATACACCGACGGCATCGAGCGCATCAACATCGAGCTGTCGATCAAGAACAAGCTCAAGCTCGCCGACGAACTGGAGAGCTTCTTCGCGCGCGGCAACCTGCCGCTGGGCCGCAGCGACGACGCCAACGAGATCCCCAGCGCCGAGCTGCTGGAGGACCGCGTGCAGCAGGCGCTGACGCTGCTGCGCGACGTGCGCGCGCGCTGGCTCTATCTGCGCGACAACCTCGACACGCCGCTGACGCAGGCGCGCGCCGCGCTGATCGGCCACGGCCTGGGCCTGCTGGGCCAGGCCTTCGAGGCGCGCCTGGTGCAGCAGCCCGATGCCGCCGTGTTCCATCTGCTGCAGGACCGCACGATCCGGGTGTCGTGGAAGAACGAGCTGCGCGCCGAGCTGCGCAAGATCTTCAACGGCGGCGAGTTCAAGCCGATCCTCGACGAGGCGCAGAAGATCCACAAGCAGGTGCTGCGCGGCCGCGTCTTCGTCGCGCTGCACATGCACGCCGGCGACGGCAACGTGCACACCAACATCCCGGTCAACTCCGACGACTACGACATGCTGCAGGACGCCCACAAGGCGGTGGCCCGCATCATGGCGCTGGCGCGCTCGCTCGACGGCGTGATTTCCGGCGAGCACGGCATCGGCATCACCAAGCTCGAGTTCCTGACCGAGGAAGAGATCGGCGACTTCCGCCAGTACAAGCAGCGCGTCGATCCGCAGGGCCGCTTCAACAAGGGCAAGCTGCTGCCCGGCGCCGACCTGCGCAATGCCTACACGCCGTCGTTCGGCCTGATGGGGCACGAGTCGCTGATCATGCAGCAGAGCGACATCGGCGCGATCGCCGACAGCGTCAAGGACTGCCTGCGCTGCGGCAAGTGCAAGCCGGTGTGCGCGACCCACGTGCCGCGCGCCAATCTGCTGTACAGCCCGCGCAACAAGATCCTGGCGACCTCGCTGCTGATCGAGGCCTTCCTGTACGAGGAGCAGACCCGCCGCGGCGTGTCGATCAAGCACTGGGACGAGTTCTCGGACGTGGCCGACCACTGCACCGTCTGCCACAAGTGCGTGACGCCGTGCCCGGTCAAGATCGACTTCGGCGACGTGTCGATGAACATGCGCAACCTGCTGCGCAAGATGGGCCAGAAGAAGTTCAACCCCGGCACCGCGGCGGCGATGTTCTTCCTGAACGCGACCAATCCGCAGACCATCAACCTGACCCGCAAGGTCATGATGGACTGGGGCTACAAGGCCCAGCGCGCAGGCAACGAGCTGATGAAGACGCTGGCGCGCAAGCAGACGGCGCATCCGCCGGCCACGGTCGGCAAGCCGCCGGTGCGCGAGCAGGTGATCCACTTCGTCAACAAGAAGATGCCGGGCAACCTGCCCAAGAAGACCGCGCGCGCGCTGCTCGATATCGAGGACAACGAGATCGTGCCGATCATCCGCAATCCGAAGGCCACCTCGGTCGAGAGCGAGGCGGTGTTCTACTTCCCGGGCTGCGGTTCCGAACGGCTGTTCTCGCAGGTGGGCCTGGCCACGCAGGCGATGCTGTGGCACGTCGGCGTGCAGACCGTGCTGCCGCCGGGCTATCTGTGCTGCGGCTATCCGCAGCGCGGCACCGGCCAGTTCGACAAGGCCGAGAAGATCGTCACCGACAACCGCGTGCTGTTCCACCGGGTCGCCAACACGCTGAACTACCTCGACATCAAGACGGTGGTGGTCAGCTGCGGCACCTGCTACGACCAGCTCGCCGGCTATGAATTCGAGAAGATCTTCCCGGGCTGCCGCATCATCGACATCCACGAGTATCTGCTGGAGAAGGGCGTCAAGCTCGAGGGCGTGACCGGGTCGCGCTACATGTACCACGACCCCTGCCACACGCCGATCAAGACGATGGACCCGACCAGGCTGGTCAACCAGCTGATGGGCGGCAACGGCGAGGCCGGCAGCATCGAGAAGAACGAGCGCTGCTGCGGGGAATCGGGCACGCTGGCGGTCACGCGCCCGGACGTCTCGACGCAGGTCCGCTTCCGCAAGGAAGAGGAAATGCGCAAGGGCGCCGGCAAGCTGCGCGCCGACGGCTTCGACGGCGACGTCAAGATCCTGACCAGCTGCCCGTCGTGCCTGCAGGGCCTGTCGCGCTACAACGAGGACGCCTCTGTGCAGGCCGACTACATCGTGGTCGAGATGGCGCGCCATCTGCTGGGCGAGAACTGGATGCCCGACTACGTCGCCGCGGCCAACGCGGGCGGCATCGAACGGGTCCTGGTGTGAGGGTCCGGCGATGAGCGCGGCGGAACAGGCCGCGGCCCGCGTGGCGGGCTGCCCGCTGTGCGAAGGCGAGGGCGGCGAGCTGGTCTGGCAAGACCCGGCCCGGCGCGCCCGCGTGATCCTGGTCGAGCACGAGCGCTTTCCCGGCTTCTGCCGCGTCATCTGGCAGGACCACGTGGCCGAACAGACCGATCTGTCCGAGGCCGACCAGGCCTGGCTGATGCGGCTGGTGGCGCGGGTCGAACGCGTCGTGCGCGACGCGATGGCGCCCGACAAGGTGAACCTGGCCGCCTTCGGCAACATGGTGCCGCACCTGCACTGGCATATCATTCCGCGCTATCGCTGGGACACCCATTTCCCCGAGGCGGTCTGGGCCGCGCCGCAGCGCGAGCGCGACGCCGGCGGCATCGAGACGCTGCAGGCACGGCTGCCGGCCTTGCGCACGGCGCTGGCCGCGTTGCGCGCCGACTGAGCCTGTGCGGGCGCGCGCCCGCTGTGCGCGCAATCCGGTTGCCGTGCGTTGAATGAGGGTGGCCCCGGCGTCGAGGCGCGGAACCTGCGCGGAATGGCCACCGTCTGAAGCGTGTTCGCCGTGCGGGCCGGCCCATCGCCGCCATGCACGGGGCTGCCGATCCGCTTTCCCTGCCTTTCCCTTCGCCAAGCCGACTTCATGTCCACGCCCACCACCGCTACCGTGCCCGGTCCGGCCGTTCCGGCCCGCGAGCTGCAGATCCAGAGCCGCCTGCGCTTTCGCGCGACCTGGGCGCTGATCAAGCCCTACTGGAAGTCCGAGGACCGCAAGGCCGGGCTCGGGCTGTTGCTGCTGCTGGTGGCGCTGAACCTGGGCATCGTCTACATCAACGTGCTGCTCAACGAGTGGAACCGCGTGTTCTACAACGCGCTGGAGCAGCGCGACTACGCGTCGTTCAAGGACCTGCTGCTGCGCTTCAGCATGATCGCGGCCTGCTTCATCGTCGCGGCGATCTTCCGCCAGTACTACACGATGATGCTGCAGATGCGCTGGCGAACCTGGATGACCAACCAGTTTCTCGGCAAGTGGCTGGCCTGGCAGGCCTACTACCGCATCGAGCAGACCCACGCCACCGACAACCCCGACCAGCGCCTGGCCGACGACCTGCGGCTGTTTACCGATGGGGCGCTGTCGCTGTCGCTTGGCCTGCTCAATTCGGTGGTCACGCTGGTGTCCTTCGTCGGCATCCTGTGGGCGGTGTCCGGGCCGATCAGCTTCGCGCTGGGCGGCTCGACGATGACGATCCCCGGCTATATGGTGTGGTTCGCCGGCGGCTACGCGGTGCTGGGCTCGCTGCTGACGCACTGGATCGGCCGCCCGCTGATCGGCCTGAACTTCCAGCAGGAGCAATACGAGGCGAACTTCCGTTTCTCGCTGGTGCGGCTGCGCGAAAACGCCGAGCCCGTTGCGCTCTATCGCGGCGAGCCCACCGAGCAGGCCGGGCTGCGCGCGCGCTTCGAGCAGATCCGCGTCAACTGGAACCAGCTGATGTTCTACACGCGGCGGCTGACCTTCATCAGCTCGGGTTATGGCCAGTTCGCCATCATCTTCCCGATCCTGGTGGCCGCGCCGCGCTACTTCGCCGGCAAGATGACGCTGGGCGGGCTGATGCAGATGTCGACCGCCTTCGCCCAGGTGCAGGGCGCGCTGTCCTGGTTCGTCGACAACTATGCGACGCTGGTCGGCTGGAAGGCCGCGTCGAACCGCCTGATCGATTTCCAGCACGCGATTCGCGAGGCCCAGCGGCAGGAGCGCCTGCACGACGGCGAGCACGACATCCAGGTCAACGTCGGCGAGGCGCACGCGGGCGAGCGCGACCGCATCGAGATCGACGCGCTGGCGCTGGCGCTGCCGGTCGTCGGCGGCCCCGGCCTGCCGGTGGTCAAGCGGCCGCTGGTGTCGGCGTTCTCGCTGACGATCGCGCGCGGCGAGCGCTGGCTGGTGACCGGCCCGTCGGGCTGCGGCAAGAGCGTGCTGTTCCGCGCGCTGGCCGGGATCTGGCCGTACGGCAGCGGCTCGGTGACGATGCCGCCGGCCTCGCGCACGCTGTTCCTGCCGCAGCGCAGCTATCTGCCGATCGGCACGCTGGCCGACGCGCTGGCCTATCCGCAGGCCGGCGACGCGCACTCGGCGCAGGCGCTGCAAGACGCGCTGCGCCAGGCCCAGCTGGGCGCGCTGGCCAACCAGCTCGACGTCTTCGACAACTGGGCGCTGCGGCTCTCGCCCGGCGAGCAGCAGCGGCTGGCGTTTGCGCGCGCGCTGCTGTGCAAGCCCGATTTCCTGTTCCTCGACGAGGCGACCAGCGCGCTGGACGAGGAGACCGAGCGCGCGATGTACCAGCTGATGGTCGATGCGCTGCCCGGCGCGGCGATCGTCAGCATCGCGCACCGCAGCACGGTCGCGGCCTTCCACAATCGCCGGCTGCGCTACCTGCTCGAGCGCGAGACCGTGCAGGCCGATGCCGCGGCGGCCGAGGCCGGCGCGCCCCGTCCGGCGCTCGAGGATGGGCAAGGCGGGTCGCGTGCGGTAAGCTATCGGGTCGTACAAGAAGCGTGAACTCGGCCCTTGAGCTCCAGGCTCGGCCGGGTCCGCGCCAACACGGCTAGCGCCGACAATCATGGCAGGACTGGAAAAAGATACCCCGCATCCCACCGCGCTGACGGTCCATACGCAATCGCGCGTGCTGGAAATCGGCTTCGACAATGGCGCCAGCTTCCGGCTGCCGTTCGAATACCTGCGGGTCTACTCGCCGTCCGCCGAGGTGCAGGGCCACGGCCCGGGCCAGGAGGTGCTGCAGACCGGCAAGCGCGATGTCGCCGTGACCGCGGTCGAGCCGGTCGGCAACTACGCGATCCTGATCCGCTTCTCCGACGGCCACGACAGCGGCATCTATTCGTGGGACCTGCTGTACCGCCTGGGTGCCGAGCAGGATGCGCTGTGGCAGGACTACCTGCGGCGGCTCGAGGCCGCCGGCGCCGACCGCGACACGCCGATGGCACCCGCCGCGGCGCACGGCCACGGCTGCGGCCACCACTGAGCCGCCGGTCCCCACCGACTCCCCTGGATTTCTGGAGCCACCGATGAGCGAAACCCACTTCGGGTTCGAGAAGGTCGACGAGACCGAGAAGGCCGGCAAGGTTGCCGGCGTGTTCCATTCGGTCGCGTCGAAGTACGACCTGATGAACGACCTGATGTCGGGCGGCATGCACCGGCTGTGGAAGCTGTTCACGATCGCCCAGGCGGGCGTGCGGCCGGGCCACAAGGTGCTCGACATCGCCGGCGGCACCGGCGACCTGGCCAAGGCCTTCGCCCGCCAGGCGGGGCCGACCGGCGAGGTCTGGCTGACCGACATCAACGAATCGATGCTGCGCGTCGGCCGCGACCGGCTGCTGAACGACGGCATCGTGACGCCGACCTGCCTGTGCGACGCCGAGCGGATTCCGTTTCCGGACAACCACTTCGACCTGGTCACGGTGGCCTTCGGCCTGCGCAACATGACGCACAAGGACCGGGCGCTGGCCGAGATGCGGCGCGTCACCAAGCCGGGCGGCAAGGTCATGGTGCTGGAGTTCTCCAAGGTCTGGAAGCCGCTGGAAAAGGCGTACGATGTCTATTCGTTCAAGGTGCTGCCGTGGCTGGGCCAGCGCGTGGCGGGCGACGGCCACAGCTACCGCTACCTGGCCGAGTCGATCCGCATGCACCCCGACCAGGGTTCTCTTGTGCGGTTGATGGAACAAGCGGGGCTGGAAAACGTCGAATACTTCAACCTGACGGCAGGCGTGGTTGCCTTGCACGTCGGCCGTAAGTACTGAATCAGCGCCAATTGCGGCGCAATAAAAGGGGATAACGAATCATGTCCAACATTCGCGGAAAATTCCTGGCGGGGTCGCTGGCCGGCATGCTGGCCTTCGGGATGGTCTTCGATGCGGAAGCCAAGCGCATGGGCGGTTCGCGCAGCTTCGGCAAGCAGTCGTCCAACGTGACCCAGCAGCGCCAGCAGGCGCCGCAGCAGACGCCGGCCCAGCAGCAGGCGCAGCAGCCGGCCCAGCAGGCCGCGCCGGCCACGGCCGGTGCCGGCGCCGCGGCGGCGGCCGCGCCCCGCCGCAATTGGGGCGGCATCCTCGGCGGCATCGCCGCCGGCCTGGGTATCGGCTGGCTGCTGTCGCAGTTCGGCCTGGGCGGCGCCGCGCTGACCTTCCTGTCCAACCTGATCCTGATCGCGGCGCTGGCCTTTATCGCGATCTGGCTGATCCGCAAGTTCCGCGGCGGCGCCAAGCGCCCGCAGCCGGCGTATGCGGGTGCCGGTGCAAGCGCCGCGCCGGGTGCCGGCCGGGCCGACCTCGGCCGCAGCGCCTTCGACCGCGGCCAGGAGCCGATGATGCGCGAGCCAGTGCTGCAGCCGTCGGCGCAATCGTCGACCCAGGCAGCGCTGCAGCCTGCCGCAGAACAGCAGCCGCAGGGCGTCCAGGCCTGGGGCGTGCCGGCGGACTTCGATACCGAAGCCTTCCTGCGCAACGCCAAGGTCTATTTCGTGCGCCTGCAGGCTGCCTGGGACGCGGGCAATCTGGACGACATCCGCGAGTTCACCACGCCGGAAATGTTCGCCGAGATCAAGATGGACCTGGGCGATCGCGGCGCGCAGGGCAACCACACCGACGTGGTGACGCTCGACGCGACGCTGCTGGGTATCGAAACCACCGACAGCCAGCATGTGGCCAGCGTGCGCTTCAGCGGCATGATCCGCGAGAACGAGGGCGAGGCCGCCCAGCCGTTCGCCGAGGTGTGGAACCTTGCCAAGCCGGCCAGCGGCGCCGGCGGCTGGGTGCTGGCGGGGATCCAGCAGGAATCCTGAGCGGGCCGATGAGCGGCTGAACGAGCCAAAGCGCGGGCGCGGCGTGATGTGCCCGGCGCTGGCTTAGAATGGAGGCCCACGCGCCAACGCGCGTGGGCCTTTTTCATTGGCGCCGGCCTGGCCGGCGTGGTCCGCACCATCACGCCATGAACACTCTTCCGTCCGCGCTGGCCGGCCCCATCGTCGCCGCGCTCAATCATCTGCTGGAACAGGAGCCGTGGGCGCGCAAGCTGCTGACGCCCTATGCCGGCCGCGTGATCGGCTTCGATGCCGCTGCCTTCGCGATGGCCTTGCGGATCGACGCGCAAGGCATGGTGGCGCTGGCCGCCGCCGACGCGCCGCCGCCCTCGGTGACCATCGCCGTGCCGTTGCAGCAGTGGCCGCTGGTGGTGGCCGACGTCGCCGCCGGTGGGCAGGCCGCCGCGATGCGCCATGTGCGGCTCGAGGGCGATGCCGAACTCGCCAATACCGTGTCGACGCTGGCCCGCAGCCTGCGCTGGGATGCCGCGGAGGATCTGGCGCGGGCCTTGCGTGCCGTGATGGGCGGCACCGTCGGCGACAGCGTCGCGCAGCGGCTGGTCGATGGCGCGCAGCAGGCCCATGCCGGCGCGCTGCGGGTCGGGCGGGCGCTGGTCGACAACGTGACCGAATACCTGCTGGACGAACAGCCGACGCTGGTCCGCCATGCCGCACTGGACGATTTCCGCGCCGATGTAGCCGCGTTGCGCGACGATCTGGCCCGGCTGGAGAAACGGCTGGAACGGCTGGAGCGCGGCGCCGGTGCTGGTTCCGGTCCTGGTCCCGGCGCCGGTCCCGCCACGTTGCCATCCGCGCATCGCTGAGCCGCCGATCCGCGGAACCGCTGACACGAATCCCGCCTGCCGGCGGCAAGGACGCGCAAAAGCGCGCCCCGATCCGGCCGGCTTACCAACAAGACCTGCATGACCCGTTTCCTGCGCCTCTGCAAGATCGCCTTTGTCATCTTCTATTACGGCCTGGACGAGCTGGTGTTGTCCGGTTTCCAGAACCGGCATATCCGCCTGCTGGTCAGGGTCATCAGCATCGGGCGCAAGCTCGACACGGTGCCGCGCGGCGTGCGGCTGCGGCTGGCGCTGACGCGGCTGGGACCGATCTTCGTCAAGTTCGGCCAGGTGCTGTCGACCCGGCGCGATCTGCTGCCGGCCGATATCGCCGATGAACTGGCGCTGCTGCAGGACCAGGTGCCGCCGTTCGATCCGGCCGTCGCGGTTTCCATCATCGAGCGCTCGCTGGGGCGGCCGCTGGCGCAGCTGTTCGAGACCTTCGAGCACCAGCCGGTGGCCAGCGCCTCGATCGCGCAGGTGCACTTCGCCACGTTGAAGGCCGGCCCGCATCGCGGCCGGGAGGTCGCGGTCAAGGTGCTGCGACCGGGCATGCTGCCGGTGATCGACAGCGACCTGGCGCTGATGCGCGACGTCGCGATCTGGATCGAGCGGGTGTCGGCCGACGGCAAGCGGCTCAAGCCGCGCGAGGTGGTCGCCGAGTTCGACAAGTACCTGCACGACGAGCTGGACCTGATGATCGAGGCGGCCAACGCCAGCCAGCTGCGCCGCAACTTCCAGGACACCGAACTGCTGCTGGTGCCCGAAGTGTTCTGGGACTTCTGCAGCAGCGAGGTGTTCGTGATGGAGCGGATGCACGGCATCCCGATCTCGCGCACCGAATCGCTGAAGGCGGCCGGCGTCGATCTGCACCGGCTGGCGGAGGAGGGGGTCGAGATCTTCTTCACCCAGGTGTTCCGCGACGGCTTCTTCCACGCCGACATGCACCCCGGCAACATCCTGGTGTCGGTGCAGCCCGAAACCTTCGGCCGCTATATCGCGCTGGACTTCGGCATCGTTGGCGCGCTGTCCGAGTTCGACAAGAATTACCTGGCGCAGAATTTCATCGCCTTCTTCCGCCGCGACTACCACCGTGTCGCGCTGCTGCACGTGGAATCGGGCTGGGTGCCGCCGCAGACCCGGGTCGAGGAGCTCGAGAGCGCGGTGCGCGCCTGCTGCGAGCCGTACTTCGACAAGCCGCTCAAGGAAATCTCGCTGGGCATGGTGCTGATGCGGCTGTTCCAGACCTCGCGCCGCTTCAACGTCGAGATCCAGCCGCAACTGGTGCTGCTGCAGAAGACACTGCTCAACATCGAAGGGCTCGGCCGCCAGCTGGACCCGGACCTGGACCTGTGGAAGACCGCCAAGCCGTACCTGGAGCGCTGGATGCACGAGCAGGTCGGCTGGCGCGGCGCCTGGGAGCGCATCCAGGTCGAGGCGCCGCAGTGGGCCAAGATGCTGCCCGACTTCCCGCGGCTGGCGCACCAGTTCCTGGAGCGCCGGGCGCTGGTCAACAACAGCCAGCAGGACCGCCTGCTGGCGGCGCTGGTCGTCGAGCAGCGCCGCACCAACCGGATGCTGGCGATCGGGCTGCTGCTCGGCGGCGCCGTGACCATCGCGCTGGTGATGACGCAGCTGGCGGACTGGTTCGGTTGAGGGCTTGTTTGAGGGTTGGGCCGAGGGTTCGGGCAAGGCTTCGCCAAGCCCCGCCGCCGAACCTGGCCGGCCCGACCGAACGGCACCGCTGCCGTTTTTTTTGGCACAGCGCGCTTGTATCGTCGCTTGCATCGCTATAATCCGCGTTTTGATTCGGCTACGACCGCAGGCCAGTGCTCCTCCCAGGGCACCCGATCCGCCACCCACGCGGCCCCGACCGATGAATTGGACTGCGGGCGCGCGCACCTTTGCCGCCGTCCGCCATTCGGTTTCTTGGCCTCTGGGCTTTTGGGATAGGGCAGCAGCATGCTGATCTGGTTTGTCATCATCTACTGGGTAATCTCGGTCGGCATCGGCCTGTGGGCCGCACTGCGCGTGCGCAACACGACCGACTTCGCCGTGGCCGGCCGGAGCCTGCCGTTCTACGTGGTCACCGCGACCGTGTTCGCGACCTGGTTCGGCTCCGAGACCGTGCTGGGCATCCCGGCGGTGTTCCTCAAGGAAGGGCTGTCCGGCGTCGTGTCGGACCCGTTCGGCTCGTCGCTGTGCCTGATCCTGGTTGGCCTGTTCTTCGCCCGGCCGCTGTACCGGATGAACCTGCTGACGATCGGCGACTACTATCACAACCGCTATGGGCGGCTGGCCGAGATCCTGACCACGCTGTGCATCGTGGTGTCCTACCTCGGCTGGGTCGCGGCGCAGATCAAGGCGCTGGGGCTGGTGTTCTACACCGTCTCCGACGGCGCGCTGTCGCAGGAGGCCGGCATGATGATCGGCGCGGCCAGCGTGCTGATCTACACGCTGTTCGGCGGCATGTGGTCGGTGGCGATCACCGACTTCATCCAGATGATCATCATCGTGATCGGCATGCTGTACATCGGCTACGAGGTCAGCGGCCAGGCCGGCGGCGTGTCGGCGGTGGTGTCGCACGCGGCCGCGGCGGGCAAGTTCGAATTCCTGCCCGAGCTCGACCTGATCCAGATCATCGGCTTTGCCGCCGCGCTGTTTACGATGATGCTCGGCTCGATCCCGCAGCAGGACGTGTTCCAGCGGGTCACCTCGTCGCGCACCGAAAATATCGCCGCGCGCGCCTCGGTGCTGGGCGGCGTGCTGTACTTCTGCTTCGCCTTCATCCCGATGTTCCTGGCCTACTCGGCCACGCTGATCGATCCGGCCATGGTGCAGCGCTATATCAATACCGACTCGCAACTGATCCTGCCGACGCTGATCCTCGATCACGCGCCGCTGTTCGCGCAGGTGATGTTCTTCGGCGCGCTGCTGTCGGCGATCAAGAGCTGCGCGTCGGCCACGCTGCTGGCGCCGTCGGTGACCTTCGCCGAGAACATCCTGCGGCCGTATTTCCGCCATCTGGACGACAGGCGCTTCCTGCGCGTGATGCAGGCCGTGGTGCTGGTCTTCACCGTGGCCGTCACGCTGTTCGCGCTGAACTCGCATCTGTCGATCTTCCATATGGTCGAGAATGCGTACAAGGTCACGCTGGTGTCGTCGTTCGTGCCGCTGGCCTTCGGCCTGTTCTGGAAGCGCGCCACTCGCCAGGGCGGGCTGGCGGCGATTCTGCTGGGCCTGAGCTCGTGGCTGATTGCCGAGATCGCCTTCGCCGACGCCGCGGTGCCGCCGCAGATGGTCGGCCTGCTGTTCTCGCTGGGCGGCATGGTGTTCGGCTCGCTGCTGCCGCAGTGGATCGGCGACCGCCCGCCGGTCAAGGAAGTCCATATCGCCTGATTTCCGCCCTGGAAGGGCTGCTGCACGGCCGATCCAGGGCCAGCGCACGGCCAGGCCGGGCCGAATCCGGCCGCAGCCCACCAATCCGCCGGTCTGCGCCCCAGGCGGGCCGCTTTTCCGGCGGCAACGGCGCCCAAACGGTTTATAATTCAAGGCTTTGCATGGCCGGACGGTGGCGGGCGACAGCCTGGAACGCCGCGCCGGCCGCGCGCGTTGATTTCCTTTGTTTTTTGTTGACCCCTTTGTTGACCCCTTGGTTGAGCCAATGGGGATCTCCCGGAGAGCCACAATGCCGATCTATGCCTACCGTTGCGACGCCTGCGGCCATGGGCGCGATGTGCTGCAGAAAATGAGCGATGCCCCGCTCACCGACTGCCCATCCTGCAATACGGCGGGGGCCTTCAAGAAGCAACTGACCGCGGCCGGTTTCCAGCTCAAGGGTTCGGGCTGGTATGTGACCGATTTCCGCGGCGGCAACAACGGCGGCAACGCCAGCACCGGCGCCAGCTCGGGCGCGAGCAGCAGCGGCGACGCGGGCGCGGCCAAGCCGGCCGAGACGTCGGCGTCCGCCAGCGCGGCGCCCGCGGCCGGCGGCTGCGGCAGCGCCTGCGCCTGCCACTGACCAGGAAGGAACGTGGCCACCAACAAGAAAACTTCCGCACTGAAGACCTGGTTCCTGACCGGCCTGCTGGTGCTGGTGCCGCTGGGCATCACGCTGTGGGTGCTCAGCCTGATCATCGGCACGATGGACCAGAGCCTCGCGCTGCTGCCCGAGGCCTGGCAGTTCGACCGCCAGCTGTTCGGCATGCGCGTGCCCGGCCTGGGCGCGATCCTGACGCTGCTGTTCATCCTGCTGGTCGGCGTGCTGGCGCACAACTTCATCGGCCAGCGCCTGGTGCGCTGGTGGGAAGCGCTGCTGCACCATATCCCGGTGGTGGGGCCGATCTATTCCAGCGTCAAGCAGGTCTCGGACACGCTGCTGTCCTCGTCGGGCAACGCCTTCCGCAAGGCGCTGCTGGTGCAGTACCCGCGCGAGGGCTCGTGGACCATCGCCTTCCTGACCGGCCGGCCCGGCGGCGACGTGCAGAATCATCTGCAGGGCGAATATGTCAGCGTCTACGTGCCCACCACGCCGAATCCGACCTCGGGCTTCTTCCTGATGATGCCCAAGGCCGACACCATCGAGCTCGACATGACCGTCGATGCCGCCCTGAAATACATCGTGTCGATGGGTGTGGTCGCGCCGGCCGAGTTGCCGCGCAAGGCCGTGCCGAGCCGTGCCCCCGCCGCTGCAGCCGGCGCAGCCGCCGCCGACCCATCGCACTCCAATTGACCGCGGGCCGCCCGAGCGCGGCCGCGCCTTACCGGGAATTTCTCCTATGTCCTCCATGCGAACTCACTACTGCGGTCTCGTGACCGAACAACTGACCGGCCAGGAAGTGGCCCTGACCGGCTGGGTGCAACGGCGCCGCGACCACGGCGGCGTGATCTTCATCGACCTGCGCGATCGCGAGGGCCTGGTGCAGGTCGTCTGCGATCCGGACCGCCCCGAGATGTTCAAGGTCGCCGAGGACATCCGCAACGAGTTCTGCATCCGCGTGACCGGCAAGGTGCGCGCGCGTCCGGCCGGCACCGAGAACGCCAACCTGACCTCGGGCAAGATCGAGGTGCTGTGCCATGAGCTGACCGTGCTGAACCCGTCGGTCACGCCGCCGTTCCAGCTCGACGACGACAACCTGTCGGAGACCACCCGCCTGACGCACCGCGTGCTGGACCTGCGCCGCCCGCAGATGCAGTACAACCTGCGCCTGCGCTACAAGGTTGCGATGGAAGTGCGCAAGTACCTCGACGAGCAGGGCTTCATCGACATCGAGACGCCGATGCTGGGCAAGAGCACGCCCGAGGGCGCGCGCGACTACCTGGTGCCGTCGCGGGTCAACCCGGGCCACTTCTTCGCGCTGCCGCAGTCGCCGCAGC
This sequence comes from Cupriavidus sp., assembly GCA_031181345.1. Lineage (GTDB taxonomy): Bacteria > Pseudomonadota > Gammaproteobacteria > Burkholderiales > Burkholderiaceae > Cupriavidus. The sequence goes on from JAPSLC010000024.1 coordinate 72,798, forward strand.
TGTTCAAGCAGATGCTGATGGTGTCGGGCTTCGACCGCTACTACCAGATCACCAAGTGCTTCCGCGACGAGGATCTGCGCGCCGACCGCCAGCCCGAATTCACGCAGATCGACTGCGAAACCTCGTTCCTGACCGAGCAGGACATCCGCGACCTGTTCGAGAACATGATCCGCACGGTGTTCCAGAACACCATCGGCGTGGCGCTCGACGACCAGTTCCCGGTGATGGAATTCCGCGAGGCGATGGCCCGCTTCGGCTCGGACAAGCCGGACCTGCGCGTCAAGCTCGAATTCACCGAGCTGACGGACGTGATGAAGGACGTCGACTTCAAGGTCTTCTCGGCGCCGGCCAACAGCGACAACGGCCGCGTGGTCGCGCTGCGCGTGCCCGGCGGCGGCCAGATCTCGCGCGGCGAGATCGATGCCTACACGCAGTTCGTCGCCATCTACGGCGCCAAGGGCCTGGCCTGGATCAAGGTCAACGAAGTGGCCAAGGGCCGCGACGGCCTGCAGTCGCCGATCGTCAAGAACCTGCATGACGCCGCCATCGCCGAGATCCTGAAGCGCTCGGGCGCGCAGGATGGCGACATCCTGTTCTTCGGCGCCGACAAGGCCAAGGTCGTCAACGACGCGATGGGCGCGCTGCGCCTGAAGATCGGCCACTCGGAATTCGGCAAGTCCAACGGCCTGTTCGAGGACGCGTGGAAGCCGCTGTGGGTGGTGGACTTCCCGATGTTCGAGTACGACGAGGAAGACGCCCGCTGGGTCGCGATGCACCACCCGTTCACCAGCCCGAAGGACGAGCACCTGGAGTACCTGGCCACCGATCCGGGCAAGTGCATTGCCAAGGCCTACGACATGGTGCTCAACGGCTGGGAAATCGGCGGCGGCTCGGTGCGGATCTATCGCGAGGACGTGCAGAGCAAGGTGTTCCGCGCGCTGAAGATCAACGAGGAAGAGGCGCGCGTCAAGTTCGGCTATCTGCTGGACGCGCTGCAGTACGGCGCGCCTCCGCATGGCGGCATCGCCTTCGGCCTGGACCGCATCGTCACGATGATGGCCGGCGCCGATTCGATCCGCGACGTGATCGCGTTCCCGAAGACCCAGCGCGCGCAGGATCTGCTGACGCAGGCGCCGA
>JAPSLC010000086.1 GCA_031181345.1 Cupriavidus sp.
ATCGGCGAGGCGATCACCTCGGCCGGATCGCCATCGGCCATCAGGCTGCCGTTGTGCAGCACCACGATGCGATCGGCCAGCGAGCGCACCACGTCCATCTTGTGTTCGACCAGCAGCACGGTGTGCGCGCGGTCCTGCTTGATCTCGCGGATCAGGTCGAGGATCACCGGCACCTCGTCGACGCTCATGCCGGCGGTCGGCTCGTCGAACATGAACACGCGCGGGCGCAGCGCCAGCAGGATCGCCACCTCGAGCTTGCGCTGGTCGCCATGCGGCAGCGCGGCCACGGTCAGGTCCCGCTTGGATGCCAGCGCCACCCGCTCCAGGCAGCGCTCGGCCTCGGCATTGACGCCGCGATGGCTGCTCCAGACGGTCAGCAGATCGAGGCCGATGCGGGCCCGCGCCTGCACCGCCAGCCGCACGTTCTCCAGCACCGTCAGATTGGGAAACAGGCTGGTCAGCTGGAAGGCCCGGCCGATGCCGCGGCGCGCCTTGCCGGAGGCGCTCAGGCCGGTGATGTCGCGGCCGTACAGCGCGATGCGGCCGCCGCTCGGCGCCAGCTGGCCCGAGATCAGGTTGAAGTACGTCGTCTTGCCGGCGCCGTTCGGGCCGACGATGCAGGTCAGCTCGCCGGCGCGGAACGCGCACGAGACCGCGTTGACGGCCACATGGCCGCCGAAGCGGATCGTCAGGTCGCGCGTTTCCAGCGCCGGCTGTCCGGCCGACGTCGCCGCGCCCGCGGGTCCGCGGCCCGCATCGCCGCCGGGCAGCGGCGCCGCGCCATCGACGGCCGCGGTGCGTGCGGCCGCGTGAGCGGCATGGGGCGCAGCAAGGGTGGCAGGGCTGGCTTGCACCTGGCGCTCCACCGCTTATTGCCGCTTGTTGCGGATCGGCACCTGCATCTCCTCGGGCTTGATCTCGCGGACCAGCTCGGGGACGCCCCAGGCAAAGGCGGGGTCGACCTTGATCTTGAAGTGGTACATCGACTGCATCGCCTGATGGTCCTCCTTGCGGAAGGTCATCCGGCCCTTGGGCGTATCGAAGGACATGCCCTCCATCGCGGCGATCAGCTTCTCGCTGCCGGTCGCGCCGCCGGTCTTCTTCAGCGCTTCGACCAGCGCGATGCCCGAGGCCATGCCGCCGGCGGTGAAGAAGTCGGGCGGGGTCTTGTACTTGTTGTAGTGATTGGCGACCAGCCACTGGTTGGCGGCATTCTTGGGGATGCCGAAGTAGTAGTAGGTCGCCCCTTCCATGCCGGGGAAGTTCTTGTAGCTGGCCATCGCCGGCAGGATGTTGCCGCCGGTGGCGATCTCGATGCCGTAGCGCTTCGGATCGAGGTCGGCGATCTTGAACGGGTTGCCGGCGCCGGCCCAGATGATGAAGATCACCTTGCGGCCGGGCTTGTCCTTCAGCGCGTCGAACAGCCGCTGCGCGCCCGCGGTGAAATCGGTGGTGTTGGTCGGCAGGTATTCCTCGTGCACGACCTTGGCTTGCTTGAGCGCATCCTTGAACGCCTTGACGCCGTCGCGGCCGAACGCGTAGTCCTGCGCCAGCGTGGCGATCTGCACGCCGGGCTTGTCGAGCGCGACCGCATTGGCGATCGCGTCCTGCGAGGAATTGCGGCCCGTGCGGAAGATGTAGCGGTTCCACTTGTCGCCGGTGATCGAGTCGGCCACGGCCGGCTCGACCAGCAGCACCTTGCGGTATTCCTCGGCGACCGGCAGCATCGCCAGCGCGGTGCCGGACGAGGTCGGCCCCACCGCGATATCGGCGCCGTCGTCGCTGTAGGCGGCGGCCAGCTGCGCCTTGGCGACGTCGGGCTTGCCCTGCGTGTCCTTCTCGATCACCACCAGCTTGCGGCCGTTGACCGTCATGGTGCCGCCGGTGGCGTAGTCGAGTCCCATCATCAGCCCGATCTGGGTCTGCTTGGCGTAGGCCTCGAGTGCCCCGGTCTTGTCGTAGACGTGGGCGATGCGGATGTCCTTGGCGGCGGCGGTGCCGGCGGCCGCCAGCAGCGCGGCGGTCAGTGCTGCGGCGAGCGCCGCGGTGCGGCGGGTGATGCAGCGGGGGATGCGGCGGGGGATGCGGCGGATATTGCGCGGGGCAATGCGGTGGGGTCCCATCGTTCGTCTCCTCGGTCCTTTTTGTTTTTTCGTGGCCTGGCGGTACCGCTGATGTGCTGCTTATATCTGGCTCATCCGGCTGTCATCTTGGCGCGAGCCCGTGCGTGATCAGGTCGAAGGCGGTGTCGACCACCTTCTCCATCGATGCCGGCCGCTTCCAGCGCGCATAGCGCATGCCCAGGAAATTGCTGATGCCGATCAGGCACCAGGCGCGCACCTCGGCATCGCCCGGGACGATTTCGCCCAGCTCCTGCGCGCGCGTCAGCCGGCGGCTGTAGAGCTCGGCGAAGACCTGGAAGTACTGGCTGTAGATGGTCTCGTCGACCGAATACGAGTCGAGCACGATCCGGTACAGGTTCTTGTGGCGCGAGACGAAGGACAGGAAGGCCTTCAGGCCCAGGCGCTCGGCCTCGATCTGCGTGGTGGCCGGGGCGACATGCTTGCGCAGATGCGCGCGCACCAGTTCCAGCATGTGCTGGACCAGCGCGCGGAACACGTCTTCCTTGTCCTTGAAGTACAGGTAGAAGGTGCCCATCGCCACCTGCGCCTCCTGCGTGATCTCGGAGATCGACGCGGCGTAGTAGCCCTTCTCGCCGAACACCTTCTCGGCGGCCCGCAGCAGCGCCTCGCGCGTCTTCTGGCCGCGCGCGGTTTTCGGGATCACACAGGCTTCGGTCGGTGGCATCGGCGCCTTCGTTCGAGCGGGAATACGGTTGATCGGCGGTCGGTCGGCGGTCGGGAAGCGCTTCGACAGCGTTGTGCAGCAACGGAAAGCTTGGCGCCGCGCAGCGTCGGCGAGCCATGTTCCGGAATCGCGCATCGGGCCGTGAAACCTGATAAGTGATTCATGTTTCATGGTATAAAGCAGCGAATCGGAATGTCAATAGATGGCTGTCCCAAGGGCCCCGGCCGGCACGGCGGCGGCACGCGGTTTCGCCGCTCCCGGGGGATGCGCCACGCCGCCACGGAGACACCGTTTGGACGCCGCCGATCCCACCGCCGATCCCACCGCCGATCCCACCGCCGATCCCACCACCCTGGCCGGTCCAGCCGCGCCTTGCCCTGACGGGCCGTCTCCCACCGCCTCCCCTTTCACGGAACACCGCGCCGATGCGCACCTGCCCGGCTGGCGCGAAACCGGCGCCGGCAGGCCCTTGCTGCTGCTGCATGGCTGGTCGGTGCCCGGCCAGGCCTTCGCCGGCCAGGCGGCGCTGGCGCAGCGGGGCTACCGTGTGATCGCCCCCGACCATGCGGGCCACGGGCTGTCGCTGCGGTGGCGCCCCGCGGCGGGCGGCACCATCGCCGGGCTGGCTGACGGCGTGGCCGCGCTGATCGACGCGCTCGCGCTGCGCGATGCCATCGTGGTGGGCTGGTCGATGGGGGCGATGATGGCCTGGGAGCTGGCGCGGGGCCGTTCCCGGTCATGGCTGGACGGGCGCGTGGCGGCGATCGGCGCGATCGACATGACGCCCCGCCTGCTGACCGCGCCGGATTGGCCGCATGGCCTGCACGGCGACTACACCGCGACGCAGGCCGAGCAGATGGCCGCGCAGGTCCGGCGCCACTGGCACGGCATGGTGCCGACCGTTAACGCAGGCCTGTGGGCCGAAGGCGCGGAACCGCCGGCGCATGATGCGGCCCGGGTAAGGGAATGGATGACCGGCTGCGACGCCGGCGTGCTGGCCGAGCTGTGGCTGGACATGGCGCGGCAGGACTATCGGCCGACGCTGCGCAAGGCGGCCGTGCCGCTGTTCTGCCTGTATGGGGCGCGCAGCCGGCTCTACCGGCCGCCGCTGGCGGCGGCCACGGTCGCGCTGCAACCGGCGCTGCGGGTGGCGACGATTCCGGGGACCGGCCACAGTCCGCATCTGGAGCGGCCGCAGGCCTTCAACGCCGCGTTATTGCAGATGATCGGCGATCCGGCTCAGGCCAGCGCCCGATAACTCCACAGCCCGAACAACGTCAGCAGCAGCGAACCGCCAAGGTGCAGCAGCACGTGCAGCGCCGCGGCGCCGTAGTCGCCGGCCAGCAGATTGGCCGTCAGTTCGCTGGAGAAGGTCGAGAAGGTGGTCAGCCCGCCCAGAAAGCCGGTGATGACCAGCAGGCGCCAGGCGGGCGGCAGCGACGCATGGGCATCGAAAAAGCCCACCGCGACGCCGATCAGGAAGCCGCCGAGCAGATTGGCGGCCAGCGTGCCGTAGGGCAGCGCCGGGTTGGCGGCATTCCACAGCAGCGAGAACAGCCAGCGCAGCCAGGCGCCGATCGCCGCGCCGACGCCGACCGCGACAAAACCAAGCGGGCTCAAGCGGGGGCTCCGGGCTTGCTCTCGCCCTCGTCGGCATCGGCGCTGGCATTGAGCGAGCGCACGCCCCAGCGCGCCAGCGCGGCCTCGTCGGTGACGCGGGCATCGACCCAGCGCGCGCCCTCGGGCGTCGATTCCTTCTTCCAGAACGGCGCCTCGGACTTCAGATAGTCCATGATGAATTCGCAGGCGGCGAAGGCATTGCCGCGATGGGCCGAGGCCACCGCCACCAGCACGATCTGGTCCTGTGGCTGCAAGGGGCCGACGCGGTGGATGATGGTCACGCCTTCCAGGGCCCAGCGCTCGCGCGCGACCGCTTCGATCCGCTCGAGCGCCTTCTCGGTCATGCCCGGATAGTGCTCGAGCTCCATTGCCTGCACCGGGCTGCCGTCGTTGACGTCCCGCACGGTGCCGATGAAGCTGGCGACCGCGCCGATGCCGGGACGCCCGGCGCGCAGGGCCGCCACCTCGGCACCGAGGTCGAAATCCTCGCGCTGTACCCTGACGCTCATCTCAGCCTCCGGTCACCGGCGGGAAGAAGGCCACCTCGCTGCCGTCCGCCACCTCGGTATCGGCGCGCGCCACCGCATGGTTGACCGCCATGCGCAGCGCCCGGCCCTCGGCCAGCGCCTCCTGCCAGACGCCGCCGCGCTCGCGCAGCCACTGCCGCACCTGGCCCACGGTGGCCACCGTGTCCGGCAGCTCGACGCGCTCCTGGGCCACGCCCAGTTGCTCGCGTACGCTGGCGAAAAACCGCAACTCGATCTGCATCGCTACCCTCTTCTCTCTACGGCTTCGATTGCCCTGGCCGGGACTAGGCCACCAGATTGGCGAACGGCAGGAACGACACGATGTCGCCGCGCCGGATCGGCTGGTTGGGGGGATTGTCGACCAGGCCGTCGCCCCAGACCGTCGAGGTCAGCACGCCCGAGCTCTGGTTGGGGAACAGGTCCAGCCCGCCGCCTTCGTTGATCTTCACGCGCAGGAACTCGTTGCGGCGATCGAACTTGGTCAGGTCGAAGTCGGCCCGCATCGGCATCCGCCGCGGCGCGACGTCGGTCACGCCCTGCATGCGCAGCAGGAAGGGACGCACGAACAGCAGGAAGGTGACGAAGCTCGACACCGGGTTGCCCGGCAGGCCAAGGAAGGCCGCGCTGTCGGCGACGCTAGCTGCATCCGCCGTACCGGCCGCGCCGCGCGACACATGGCCGAACGCGAGCGGCTTGCCCGGCTTGATCGCGATCTGCCACAGGTCCAGCCGCCCTTCGGCCTGCACCGCCGGCTTGATATGGTCTTCCTCGCCGACCGATACGCCGCCCGAGGTCAGGATCAGGTCGTGGCCCTGCGCCGCGCGCCGCAGCGTGTCTCGCGTGGCGTCCAGCGTATCGGGCACGATGCCGAAATCCGTGACCTCGCAGCCGAGGTTTTCCAGCAGGCCGCGCAGCGTGAAGCGATTCGAGTTGTAGATCGCGCCGGGCTTCAGCGGCTCGCCGGGCATCGCCAGTTCGTCGCCGGTGAAGAACACCGCCACGCGCGGGCGCCGCACCACCTCGACCTGGGCCTGGCCGACCGAGGCGGCCAGTCCCAATGCCTGCGGCGTCAGCCGCGAGCCGGCCGGCAGGATCACGGCGCCGGCCATGATGTCCTCGCCGGCGCGACGGATCCACTCGCCGGGCCCGGGGGCATGGTTGACCACGACGAAGTCGCCATCGGCCTGGCACTGCTCCTGCATCACCACCGCATCGGCGCCGGGCGGAATCAGTCCGCCGGTGAAGATGCGCGCCGCGGTGCCGGCTTCGAGCGGCACGCCGACATGGCCGGCCGGGATGCGCTGGGCGACCCGCAGCCGCGCGCCGGGCATCGGCACGTCGGCGCAGCGCAGCGCATAGCCGTCCATCGACGTGTTGTCGGCGGGCGGAACGTCGAGCGTGCTGGCGACCGGCTGGGCCAGCACGCGGCCATTGGCCTGCAGCGTATCGACGCGTTCGCTTTCGGCGATCGGCTGGGCGCCGGCCAGCAGCGCGTCGAGCGCCTGCGCCAGGGTCAGCATCGGGGGACGAGTTTCCATGCGAGGTGCGTTGTCGTCGCGGCCCGCGCAGGCGGGCACGCAGTGTCCGGACAGGCCCCGCCTGCGCGAGGCGGCGCTTGCGGCGGCGGCGGTCATGCCGGCGGCCGCAAGCGGCGGATTCAGATGGCTACTGAGCGGATTGTAATGACTCGGCGGCCACCGCGCAGGCACGCGGCGGGAAGACGCTGGATTACAGGCCGGTATGCCGGGCGATATACGCCTTGACCTGCGCCGCGTCCGCCGGCATCACCTCGAAGCGCTGCGGCAGCGCCTCGATGCCCTCGAAGGCCGCCGGACGCTCGGGCTCGCGGCCCAGCGCCTCGCGGATCGTGTCGGCGAACTTGGCCGGCAGCGCGGTTTCCAGCACCACCATCGGCGTGCCCGCCGACAGATGCTCGCGCGCGACCTTGACGCCGTCGGCGGTGTGGGTGTCGATCGTGATGCCATAGCGCGACGACAGATCGCGGATGGTGGCCACGCGGTCGTCGTGCGTGCTGCGGCCCGAGACGAAGCCGAACTGGCGGATGCGGTCGTAGTCCGGCGTGCCGGACAGGTCGAAGCCGCCCTTGGTATCGACATCGCGGAACAGCTGCGCCAGCTTGCCGGCATCCTGGCCCAGCAGATCGAAGATGAAGCGCTCGAAGTTCGAGGCCTTCGAGATGTCCATGCTCGGGCTGGACGTGTGATAGGTCTCGGCCGCCTTGCGCACCCGATAGATGCCGGTGCGGAAGAATTCGTCGAGCACGTCGTTCTCGTTGGTCGCGACCACCAGCTTGTCGATCGGCAAACCCATCATGCGTGCGATATGGCCGGCGCAGACATTGCCGAAGTTGCCGGACGGCACGCAGAACGAGACCTTCTGGCCGGGCCCATCGGTCGCCAACAGCCAACCCTTGAAGTAGTAGACCACCTGCGCGACCACGCGCGCCCAGTTGATCGAATTGACCGTGCCGATCTTCTGGCGCGACTTGAATTCGAGATCGTTCGAGACGGCCTTGACGATGTCCTGGCAGTCGTCGAACACGCCCTGCACCGCCAGGTTGAAGATGTTCGGGTCCTGCAGGCTGAACATCTGCGCAGTCTGGAACGCGCTCATCTTCCTGTGCGGGCTCAGCATGAAGACGCGGATGCCGCGCTTGCCGCGCATCGCGTACTCGGCCGCGCTGCCGGTATCGCCCGAGGTCGCGCCCAGGATATTGAGCTCCTGCCCGGCGCGCGCCAACGCGTACTCGAACAGATTGCCCAGCAGCTGCATCGCCATGTCCTTGAACGCCAGCGTCGGGCCGTTGGACAGGCCGAGCAGATACAGCGGCGCGCCGCTCTCGTCGCCGAGCTTGCGCAGCGGCGTGATGTCGGCGGTGTTGTCGCCGGTGCGCGCGTTGCTGTAGACCTCCGGCGTGTACGTCTTGCGCGTCAGCGCGCGCAGATCGTCGGCCGGAATGTCGTCGCAGAACCTGGCAAGGATCTCGTAGGCCAGATCCGCATACGACAGCTTGCGCCACGACTCGAGCTCGTCGGCGCTCACCCGCGGATATTGCTGCGGCAGATACAGGCCGCCGTCCGGCGCCAGGCCGCCCAGCAGGATCTCGGAGAAGGTTTGCGGCACGTCATGGCCGCGGGTCGACTTGTAGTTCATCGTGATGGTGGCCGCCGGGCCGCGCCGGCGCCCGGGTTGGGCGGCGGCGCGGCATCGGCAAGGCTTCAGTTCAGTTCTTCCATGCGCAGGCGGGTGACGCCCGACAGCACCGTCGGCAGCGCCTCGATCTTGGCGATGGCGGCGTTGACCTGCTTCTCGCGCGCCAGGTGCGACAGCATGATGATATCGGTCTGCGGCTCGCCCTCGCGCGACTCCTTCTGCAGCATCGCGTCGATCGAGATGCCGGAATCGGCCAGGATGCGGGTGATATCGGCCAGCACGCCGGTCTCGTCCGACACGCGCATGCGCAGATAGTAGCTGCTGGTGACCTCCTCGATCGGCAGCACCGGCACGCTGGACAGCTCGTCCGGCTGGAACGCCAGATGGGGCACGCGGTGCTCCGGATCGGCGGTATGCAGGCGCGTCACGTCGACCAGGTCGGCGATCACCGCCGACGCGGTCGGCTCGGCGCCGGCGCCCTTGCCGTAGTACAGCGTGGCGCCCACCGCGTCGCCCTGCACCAGCACGGCGTTCATCGCGCCCTCGACATTGGCGATCAGGCGCGAGGCCGGCACCAGGGTCGGATGCACGCGCAGCTCGATGCCGTCCTCGCGGCGGCGGGTCAGGCCCAGCAGCTTGATGCGGTAGCCCAGTTCTTCCGCGTACTGGATGTCGATCGCGGACAGGCGCGTAATGCCTTCGACGTGGGTCTTGTCGAACTGCACCGGCATGCCGAAGGCGATCGCGCTCATCAGCGTGATCTTGTGCGCGGCGTCGATGCCCTCGATGTCGAAGGTCGGATCGGCCTCGGCATAGCCCAGTTGCTGGGCCTCCTTCAGCACGGTGTCGAAGTCCAGGCCCTTGTCGCGCATCTCGGACAGGATGAAGTTGGTGGTGCCGTTGATGATGCCGGCGATCCACTGGATGCGGTTGGCGCTCAGGCCTTCGCGCAGCGCCTTGATGATCGGGATGCCGCCGGCCACCGCGGCCTCGAACGCGACCATCACGCCCTTGCTGCGCGCGGCCTCGAAGATCTCGTTGCCGTGCACCGCCAGCAGCGCCTTGTTGGCGGTCACCACGTGCTTGCCGTTGGCGATCGCCTGCAGCACCAGCTCGCGGGCGATGCCGTAGCCGCCGATCAGTTCGACCACGATATCGATGTCGGGGTGCGTCACCACCTCGCGCGCATCGGCCACCACCTCGACTTGCCCACCGGTCAGCTCGCGCGCACGCTCGATGTTCAGGTCGGCCACCATCGTAATCTCGATGCCGCGGCCCGCGCGGCGGCGGATCTCCTCCTGGTTGCGCTTGAGCACGTCGAACGTGCCGCTACCGACGGTACCGATGCCGAGCAGGCCTACTTTGATGGGGTTCATGGTCAATCAGATTCCAGTTTGCAAATTGATGAGCGCAGCGGTGCGTGTTTCCGGAGCCGGTCGCAGCCGCAGTGAGCGAGTCAGTCAGGCCGCCGCGCCGTGTCGTTTTCGATAGGACTCGAGGAAGCGGCCGACGCGGCCGATCGCCTCGCGCAGATCCTCCTCGTGCGGCAGGAAGACGATGCGGAAATGGTCGGGCTTGCCCCAGTTGAAGCCGCTGCCCTGCACCAGCAGCACCTTCGATTCCTGCAGCAGCTCGTAGATGAATTCCTGGTCGTCCTGGATCGGATACATCGACAGGTCGAGCCTGGGGAACAGGTACAGCGCCGCCTTCGGCTTGACGCAGCTGATGCCGGGGATCTGCGTGATCAGCTCGTAGGCAAGGTCGCGCTGGCGGCGCAGGCGCCCGCCCTCGGCCACCAGGTCGTTGATGCTCTGGTAGCCGCCGAGCGCGGTCTGGATCGCCCACTGGCCCGGCACGTTGGCGCACAGCCGCATCGAGGACAGCATGTTCAGGCCCTCGATATAGTCGTGCGCGGGCCGCTTGTCGCCCGATACCACCATCCAGCCGGCGCGGTAGCCGCAGGAGCGGTAGTTCTTCGACAGGCCGTTGAAGGTCACCGTCAGCACGTCGGTCGACAGCGCGGCGATCGAGGTGTGCGAATGGCCGTCGTACAGCACCTTGTCGTAGATCTCGTCGGCGAAGATGATCAGCCCGTGCTGGCGCGCGATCGCGACGATCTCGCGCAGCAGCTCGTCCGAGTACAGCGCCCCGGTCGGGTTGTTCGGGTTGATCACGACGATGGCCTTGGTGTTCGGCGTGATCTTCGCGCGGATGTCGTCCAGGTCCGGCATCCAGTCGTTGGCCTCGTCGCACAGGTAGTGCACCGGGGTCCCGCCCGACAGGCTGACCGCGGCGGTCCACAGCGGATAATCCGGCGTGGGCACCAGCACCTCGTCGCCGTTGTTCAGCAGCGCGTTCATCGACATCACGATCAGCTCGGACGCGCCGTTGCCGACATAGATGTCCTCCAGGCCGACGCCGTGGATGTTCTTCTGCTGGGTGTAGTGCATGATCGCCTTGCGCGCGGCGAAGATGCCCTTCGAATCCGAGTAGCCCGCCGAGTTCGGCAGGTTGCGCATCATGTCCTGCTGGATCTCTTCCGGCGCATCGAAGCCGAACACGGCCAGGTTGCCGATATTGAGCTTGATGATCTTGTGCCCTTCTTCCTCCATCTGCTTGGCCTTCTCCAGCACCGGGCCGCGGATGTCGTAGCAGACGTTGTTCAGCTTGTTGGATTTCTGGATCGGTTTCACGGCGTGGTCGGGCAGGAGTCTGGCAGAGACAAAAGGAGCAAGGGGCCGCCGGTTCGTGCGGCGGCGAACGGGGAGTCTGCGTGGAACAGGGGGTCGTCCGGAGCGCGCTTCGCTGCACTGCGGGGCGATGCGAGGGCAGCGCGGCCGGCAGGAAGGCAAAGGCTATAATTTAGCGGATTATGACAGACTTCGGCAGGGATCTTGCGATGCAGCGTGGCCGGACAGCGCCCGCCACTGCCCCGGTCCGCGCCTTTCCCACCGCCGTTTCCCTGACAAGCTCCCCGACCCGTCTCCCCGTCCCGTCTCCCGTAAGGTTCCCCCCGTGAAACTCCATGCCGACCAGCCCAACGCCATGAACACCGTCACGGCGTATGGCCCGGGCTATATCGAGATCAACAAGGTGCGCTACACCACGTCGGTGCTGGTGATGCCCGAGGGCGAGGTGCGGCCCTGGCCCGTCCAGCGCTTCGAGGACCTGGCCGCGGACCAGTTCGAGGGGCTGCTGGACCATGCCCCCGAGGTGGTGCTGCTCGGCACCGGCGACCGCCTGCGCTTTCCGCATCCGCGCCTGACCGCGGCCCTGTCCCGCCGCCATATCGGCGTCGATGCGATGGACATGCCGGCCGCCTGCCGCACCTACAACATCCTGATGGCCGAAGGCCGCAAGGTGGCCGCGGTGCTGCTGCTCGAAGACGCGGCCGAGGGCGCCTGAACCGGCCACGCCACGGTCGCCCAATGTCTGCCCGACGCCACGCTTGAACTACGCCGACGCGCCCTCATTTGCCGTGAGCACGGCCATGCCCGCCATCCCTGCCCGCCGCCTCCGGCCCTCCCCAGAGCCGGCGCGGAGCCAGTGTCCGGCAAGCCGATTTCCCCAGCGCCGCTTCCTCCAGGAGCCATAAGAATGACAGTCAGTCTCAACCAGGCCGTTCCCGATTTCAGCGCACCGGCCACCGGTGGCACCTTCCGCCTCGCCGACCACCGCGGCAAGACGGTGGTGCTGTACTTCTATCCGAAGGACAACACCCCCGGCTGCACCAACGAAGCAATGGACTTTCGCGATCAGCACGAGGCCTTCGAGGCCGCCGGCGCGGTGGTGTTCGGCATCTCGCGCGACAGCATGAAGTCGCACGAGAACTTCAAGGCCAAGCTGGAGCTGCCGTTCGAACTGATCTCCGATGCCGACGAGGCGCTCTGCCAGATGTTCGATGTCATCAAGATGAAAAAGCTCTATGGCAAGGAGGTGCGCGGCATCGAGCGCAGCACCTTCGTGATCGACGGCAAGGGCAAGCTGCGCCACGAGCTGCGCGGCATCAAGGTACCCAGCCACGTCGACGAAGTGCTCGAGATGGTGCGCGCAATGTGACCTTCACCTGGGCAATTGCCAAACGGAAATCGTTCGGATACATTGCCCCGTAATGAGTTCAGATTCTGGTTGCCACGCTGCTTCTCCCCTCCGGCCCAGGCGCACGATGCCCAGGGCCGGTAGCGGAACTGCCGT
>JAPSLC010000025.1 GCA_031181345.1 Cupriavidus sp.
CCCCGTCATGGGGCGGCGGGGCCGGCACGCGGTGCGGAAGCGCCTGGGTTCTTCTCCCCTCTCCCGCGTGCGGGAGAGGGGCGGGGGAGAGGGCAGGGCGGTGGCGTCACGACGAAATTCGAAACCACCCCCTCTCCCCGGCCCTCTCCCCCTGAGGGGGAGAGGGAGAACAACCGCAAGCCGGCGTGAAGGGGGAGAGGGAGAACAACATCGGCGCGGAACAACGTCGGCGAGGCGACGAGGCAATGACCGATTCCTCAGCGCTTGATCGCCCGATACCCGATGTCCGAGCGGTACTGCATGCCGTCGAAGTGGATCTGCTGGGCCGCCGCATAGGCCGCGCGCTGCGCCGCCTTGACGGTATCGGCCAGGCCCACCACGCACAGCACGCGGCCGCCGTTGGTCAGCAGCTTGCCGTCGGCCAGCGTGGTGCCGGCGTGGAACGTCACGCTGTCGTCCGCCTCTGCCGGGATGCCGGTGATCAGGTCGCCCTTGCGCGGCGCGTCGGGGTAGCCGTGCGCGGCCATCACCACGCCCAGCGCGGTGCGGCGGTCCCAGTCGAGTTCGACCGCGTCGAGCCGGCCGTTGACCGCGTGCTCCATCACGTCGAACAGATCGGTCTTGAGCCGCGCCATGATCGGCTGCGTCTCGGGATCGCCCATGCGGCAGTTGAATTCGAGCGTCTTCGGATTGCCGTCGCGGTCGATCATCAGGCCGGCGTACAGGAAGCCGGTGTACGGGATGCCGTCCTTCTCCATGCCGCGCACGGTCGGCATGATGATCTCGCGCAGCACGCGCGCATGCAGCGCGGGTGTGACCACCGGTGCCGGCGAATAGGCGCCCATGCCGCCGGTATTGGGGCCGGCGTCGCCGTCGAGCAGGCGCTTGTGGTCCTGGCTGGTGGCCAGCGCCAGCACGTTGGCACCGTCGACCATCACGATGAAGCTCGCTTCCTCGCCCTCGAGGAATTCCTCGATGACCACGCGCGCGCCGGCATCGCCGAGCTTGTTGTCGGCCAGCATCATGTCGACCGCGGCGTGCGCCTCTTCCAGCGTGGTGGCGACCACCACGCCCTTGCCCGCGGCCAGGCCATCGGCCTTGATCACGATCGGCGCGCCCTGCGCGTCGATATAGGCGTGCGCCTGGCCGGCATCGGCGAAGGTCTGGTAGGCGGCGGTCGGAATCTGGTGCCGGTGCATGAAGGCCTTGGCGAAGTCCTTCGACGACTCCAGCTGCGCGGCCGCCCGGCTCGGACCGAAGATGCGCAGGCCCTGCGCGCGGAACACGTCGACGATGCCGGCCGCCAGCGGTGCCTCGGGACCGACCACGGTGAAATGCACGCTTTCCTGACGGGCAAACTCGGCCAGCGCCGCCGGATCGGTCACGGGGACGTTCTGCAGCCGCTTGTCCAGCGCCGTGCCGCCGTTGCCCGGCGCCACGTAGACGACCTGCACCTTGGGCGACTGGGCCAGTTTCCAGGCCAGCGCGTGTTCACGTCCGCCCGAGCCGACAACCAATACTTTCATGATCCACTGCCAGAAGATAAAGCTTTGGGGAGGGCGGCCGCCGCATAGCCTGCGCGACGGCCGCCGGGGAGAGGGGAGAGGCGGATGTGCCGGCTCAGTCCTCGATCACTGCGTTGGTGAAGACTTCCTGCACGTCGTCGAGGTTTTCCAGCGCGTCGAGCAGCTTCTGCATCTTGACGGCGTCGTCGCCGGTGAAACTGACCTCGTTCTGCGGCTTCATCACGACATCGGCGACTTCGGCCTTGAAGCCGGCCGCTTCCAGCGCCGTCTTGACGGTGCCGAAATCGTTGGGCGGACAAGTGACCTCGATCGAGCCGTCCTCATGGGTGACGACGTCGTCGGCACCGGCCTCGAGCGCGGCCTCCATCAGCTTGTCCTCGGGCGTGCCCGGGGCGAACAGGAACTGGCCGCAGTGCGTGAACATGAAGGCCACCGAACCCTCGGTGCCCATGTTGCCGCCGTGCTTGGAGAAGGCGTGGCGCACTTCGGCCACGGTACGGGTGCGGTTGTCGGTCAGGCAATCGACGATGATCGCGGCGCCCGACAGGCCGTAGCCCTCGTAGCGGATTTCCTCGTAGCTGGCGCCTTCCAGACCGCCCACGCCGCGCTGGATCGCGCGCTGGATGTTGTCCTTCGGCATGTTGGCGTCCATGGCCTTGTCCACGGCCAGCCGCAGGCGCGGATTCGAATCGGCATCGGCGCCGCCGAGCTTGGCGGCGACGGTGATTTCCTTGATCAGGCGGGTCCAGATCTTGCCGCGCTTGGCGTCGGCGGCGGCTTTCTTATGCTTGATATTGGCCCATTTGGAATGACCGGCCATGTTTCTCTCCGAGGCGGAACAGGTACGCGATGCGCGTGCAGCGCGGCAAGGGCAGCGTGGCCGAAGGCTGTCGGCCGGACCGGCGGGTGCTTGGCAACGCCCACGCGGCCTGTTGCGGTGCACGCGCCGGTGATGGAATCATCAGCGGCAGGCCATGACTGCTGGCAATCACTGCTGGATATAATCAGCCCGGGATTTTATCACGCGGCCCTGCGCGCCAGACCGCCGGCCCGGCCTCTGCCGCGCCGGACGAGGCGGGCTTCGTGGCGCTGCACCATCGCGTCAATCATCGCGTCCTCATCCACCGGAGCCCCAACATGGCCGACCCCATCGTCATCGCCAAGAACGCCCAGCACGAGCTGGCCCTGCTGCCGCAGATGGGCAACCGACACGGGCTGATCACCGGCGCCACCGGCACCGGCAAGACCGTGACGCTGCAAACGCTGGCGCAGGGCTTTTCGCGCCTTGGCGTGCCGGTCTTCATGGCCGACGTCAAGGGCGACCTGACCGGCATCTCGCAGCCCGGCCAGCTGTCCGACAAGCTCGCCAAGCGGCTGGCCGACCTGGGGCTGCCCGAGCCGGCCTGGGGCGCCTGCCCGACCACGCTGTGGGACGTGTTCGGCGAGAAGGGCCATCCGGTGCGCGCCACCGTGTCCGACATGGGCCCGCTGCTGCTCTCGCGCATGCTCGAGCTCAACGACACCCAGCAGGGCGTGCTGAACCTGGTGTTCCGCATCGCCGATGCCAACGGCCTGCTGCTGCTCGACGCCAAGGACCTGCGCGCGATGCTGCAGTACGTCGGCGACAACGCGTCGCAGTTCACCACCGAGTACGGCAATATCTCGGCCGCGTCGATCGGCGCGATCCAGCGCGGCCTGGTCGCGCTCGAATCGCAGGGCGCCGATGCGTTCTTCGGCGAGCCGATGCTGAACCTCGACGACTTCATGCAGACCGACAAGGGCCTGGGCATGGTCAATATCCTGGCCGCCGACAAGCTGCTGCATGCGCCGCGGCTGTACGCGACCTTCCTGCTGTGGCTGCTGTCCGAGCTGTTCGAGAAACTGCCCGAGGCCGGCGACCTGGACAAGCCCAAGCTGGTGTTCTTCTTCGACGAGGCCCACCTGCTGTTCAACGACGCGCCCAAGGCGCTGCTCGAGAAGATCGAGCAGGTGGTGCGGCTGATCCGTTCGAAGGGCGTCGGCGTGTACTTCGTCACGCAGAACCCGATCGACATTCCCGACACCGTGCTGGGGCAGCTCGGCAACCGTGTCCAGCACGCGCTGCGTGCGTTCACGCCGCGCGACCAGAAGGCGGTCAAGGTGGCCGCCACGACGATGCGCGCCAATCCCGAGCTGGACGTGGAGAAGGCGATCGGGGAGCTGGCGGTGGGCGAGGCGCTGATCTCGCTGCTCGACGCCAAGGGCACGCCGGGCATCACGCAGCGCGCCTGGGTGCTGGCGCCGGGCAGCCGCATCGGTCCGATCGACGAGGCCGAGCGCAAGCAGTTGCTGGCCTCGTCGCTGGTGGCGGGCACCTACGAGAAGGCCGTCGATCGGGAATCGGCCTACGAGCGGCTCAAGGGCAGGGCGGCGCAGGAAGCGGATGCGCAGGCCGGTGCGCGGGCCGGTGGGCAGAACGGTGGGCAGAACGGTGGCCAGGGCGCGGATCGCACCGCGCAGCAGCAGGCCAGCGAACGCGGCTGGCTCGACGAGGCGGGCGATCTGTTTGGCGGCCTGACACGCGGCACCGGCAAGAGCGGCCGTGGCGATTCGATTCTCGAATCGATGGCCAAATCGGCCGCCCGCACGGTGGGCTCGCAAGTCGGCCGGGAGCTGATCCGCGGCGTGCTGGGCAGCCTGCTGGGGTCGGGGCGCAAGCGCCGCTAGCCGGGCGGGGCTGCCCTCTCCCCCAGCCCGTCTCCCGCCGGCGGGAGAGGGGAGAAAACCGAGGGTGTTTCAATATCTGCCGGTGTGCTCCCCTTTCCCGCGCGCGGGAGCGGCGTCGGGGGACAGGGCAGCCCCCCGGCCAGCAACCGCCGCCTCAGTTCTTGGTGCCGAACAACCGGTCGCCCGCATCCCCCAGGCCGGGCACGATGTAGGCGTGCTCGTCCAGATGGCTGTCGAGCGAGGCCACGTACAGCTTCACGTTCGGATGGGCCTTCTGGAAGACCTCGACGCCTTCGGGCGCCGCCACCAGCGCGACGAAGGTGATCGCCTCGTCCTTGACGCCGCGGCGCTTGAGCACATCGACCGCATGCGCCGCCGAATAGCCGGTGGCGACCATCGGATCGCACAGGATGAAGCTGCGGTCCTCCAGATCGGGCAGCCGCACCAGGTATTCGACCGGACGATGATGCTCGTCGCGATAGACGCCGATATGGCCGATCCGCGCCGACGGGATCAGCTCGACCAGGCCGTCGCTCATGCCGACGCCGGCGCGCAGCACCGGCACGATGGTCAGCTTCTTGCCTGCGATCACCGGCGCGTCCATGCTGACCAGCGGCGTGTCGATATGGCGCGTGGTCAGCGGCAGGCTGCGCGTGATCTCGTAACCCATCAGCAGCGTGATTTCGCGCAGCAGCTCGCGAAAGGTCCGCGTCGACGTGTCGCGGTCGCGCATATGCGACAGCTTGTGCTGGATCAGCGGGTGGTCGAGGATGAACAGATTGGGAAAACGCGGATCTTGCTTCATGGCGGGTAGCGGCTGGCGGTGAGGGCAGGGCGGAATCCGGGGGATCGCCCCGGTGGTGCCGGATTGTAATGGATGGACTCCGGGTCGTCCCCGCCTGCGCGGGGACGACGAGGCCCCGTCCGATGCCTTTGCGCCTTTTGACATACAATCCTCGCGACTGTCCGGCGGCATTGTCGGGCGGCAATGCCAAACATTTCCCGACGTAGTGCCATGCCGCGCCCGCCTGTCGGCGACCGTGCGCGGACAGGCCGTTTGCACCATACCCGTGCCCGCTTCCCAGAAATCCCTCGCCAGCCCCGCCAGCGCCGCCGCCGGCGCGCGGCAGCGCACCGGGCTTGCCGTCGCCGCCATCGGCGCGGTGCTGTTCTCCGGCAAGGCCATCGTCGCCAAGCTGATGTACCGCTACAACGTCGACGCCGTGATGGTGATCACGTTGCGCATGCTGTTCGCGGTGCCGCTGTTCATGGCGATCGGCTGGTGGCAGTCGATGCGGCTGCCGCCCCTGTCGTGGGCCGACCGCGCGCGCGTGCTGATGCTCGGCTTCATCGGCTACTACCTGTCGAGCTTTCTCGATTTCCTCGGCCTGCAATACATCACCGCGGGGCTGGAGCGGCTGATCCTGTTCCTGACGCCGTCCTTCGTGGTGCTGGCCACCGCCTTCGGCTTCAAGCGCCATATCAGCCGCCAGCAATGGATCTCGCTGCTGCTGGCCTATGTCGGCATCGTGCTGGTGCTGGCGCACGACCTCGACGTCAGCGGCAGCCAGGTGTGGCTCGGCGCCGCGCTGGTGCTGGGCAGCGCGCTGAGCTACGCGGTCTATCTGATCGCCAGCGGCGAGCTGGTCGCGCGCATCGGCTCGCTGCGGCTGGTCGCCTATGCGATGTGCGTGTCCACCGCCTGCTGCGTGGTGCAATATCTGGTGCTGGGACGCCCCTGGGGCGAACTGCTGCAGCCGGCGCCGGTGATGTGGCTGTCCGTGGTCAACGCGATCTTCTGCACCGTGCTGCCGGTGTCGCTGACGATGATGGCGGTGGCGCGCATCGGCGCGCCGATGGCCTCGCAGGCCGGCATGATCGGCCCGGTGTCGACGCTGTTCCTCGGCTTCTGGCTGCTGGGCGAGCCGATCACCGTGGTGCAGCTGGCTGGCAGTGCGCTGGTGATGGGCGGCATCTATCTGCTGTCGCGCGGCAAGGCCGCGCGGACCTGAACGGGCCGCATCGCGCGCTCGAACGATTTGGACATCTAGCGAATCAAGGAGAAGGGAGCATGGATTTCGGACTGCGAGGCAAGCATGCGCTGGTGTGCGGCGCGAGCAAGGGCCTGGGTTTTGCCTGTGCCGATGCGCTGGCCGCCGAGGGGGTCGACGTGGTGATCGTGGCGCGCGGCGCCGAGGCGCTGGAGAAGGCCGCCGCCGACCTGCGCGCGCGCCATGGCCGCCGCGTGATCGCGGTGGCGACCGACATCACCACGCCGGACGGCCGCCAGCAGGCGCTCGACGCCGCGGCCAAGCTCGGCGACCTCGACATCCTGGTGAACAACGCGGGCGGTCCGCCCCCGGGCAACTTCCGCGACTGGAACCGCGAGGACTGGATCGCTGCGCTGGACGCCAACATGCTGACGCCGATCGAGCTGATCAAGGCCACCGTCGACGGCATGATCGCGCGCAAGTGGGGCCGCATCATCAATATCACCAGCGGCGCGGTCAAGGCGCCGATCGATGTGCTGGGCCTGTCCAACGGCGCGCGCTCGGGCCTGACCGGCTTTGTCGCCGGCGTGGCGCGCGAGGTCGCCCAGCATGGCGTGACCATCAACAACCTGCTGCCGGGTCCGTTCAATACCGACCGCCTGTACAAGACCATGGAAGGCGCGGCGAAGAAGGCCAACCTGACCGTCGACGAGGTCGCGCAGCGCCGCGCCGCGCAGAACCCGTCGCGCCGCTTCGGCGACCCGGCCGAGTTCGGCGCGACTTGCGCCTTCCTGTGCAGCAAGCAAGCGGCGTACATCACCGCGCAGAACATCCTGCTGGACGGCGGCGCCTACCCCGGCACCTTCTGAGCGCGCGCATGACGACCACCCCTGTCGCCGCGGTTCCGCCCCGCATCGCGCTGATCGCGCACGACCGCAAGAAGGACGACATCGTCGCCTTTGCCCGCCGCCACCGCGACTTCCTCGTGCACTGCGAACTGCTGGCCACCGGCACCACCGGCGGCCGGCTGATCGACGAGGTGGGGCTGGCGGTCACGCGCATGCTGTCGGGCCCGTGGGGCGGCGACCTGCAGATCGGCGCGCAACTGGCCGAGGGCCGCGTCGCCGCGGTGATCTTCCTGCGCGACCCGATGACCCCGCAGCCGCACGAACCCGATATCAACGCGCTGGTGCGCGCCTGCGACGTGCACGACGTGCCGTGCGCGACCAATGTGGCGACCGCCGACATGCTGATCGCCGAAATGCGGCGGCGTACCGCGGCGCCCGCGGCCTGAACGGCGGTCCCGATCCGATCATCCCAAGGAGAACCGAACCATGAGCAAAGCCATCCGCATCTTCGAGAACGGCGGTCCTGAAGTGATGCAGTGGGTCGACGTCGAGGTCGGCGAGCCCGGTCCGGGCGAGATCCGCATCCGGCAGGAGGCGGTCGGCCTGAACTACATCGACGTCTACTTCCGCACCGGGCTCTACAAGCAGCCGCTGCCCGGCGGGATCGGCATGGAAGGCGCCGGCGTGGTCGAGGCGGTCGGGCCGGGCGTGACGCATCTGCGCGAGGGAGACCGTGTCGCCTATGCCGGCCGTCCCACCGGCGCCTATGCGCAGGTGCGCGTGATGCCGGCCGATATCGTCGTCAAGTTGCCGGACGACATCTCGTTCGAGCAGGCCGCCGCGATGATGCTGCAGGGCATGACCGTGCAGTACCTGGTGCGCGACACCTACCGGGTGCAGCCGGGCGACACCGTGCTGCTGCACGCCGCCGCCGGCGGCATCGGCCTGATCGCGTCGCAATGGCTCAAGGCGCTGGGCGCCACCGTGATCGGCACCGTCGGCAACGACGACAAAGCCGCGCTGGCGCGTGCGCACGGCTGCGACCATACCGTGGTCTACACGCGCGAATCGTTCCTCGACCGCGTCAAGGAGATCACCGGCGGCAAGGGCGTGGCGGTGGTCTACGACTCGATCGGCAAGGACACCTTCAACGATTCGCTGGACTGCCTGGCGCCGCGCGGCACCATGGTCAGCTTCGGCAATGCCTCGGGTCCGGTGCCGCCGGTCGATATCTCGGTGCTGGGCGCCAAGGGTTCGCTGAAGCTGACGCGGCCGACCATCATGACCTATGTCACGCAGCGCGACCTGCTCGAGCCGATGGCGGCCGAGCTGTTCGACATCGTGCGCAGCGGCAAGGTCAAGATCGAGGTGCGGCAGCGCTATCCGCTGGCCGAGGTCGCGCAGGCGCATCGCGAACTGGAGGCGCGCAAGACCACCGGCTCGACGGTGCTGATTCCGTAAGTGGCGCTGCGACAAGTCGGAACGACCGACCTGTCGTTCCCGCGAAAGCGGGAGTCCAGCGCCTTGTAGAGTCGCTGGGTCCCCGCCTTCGCGGGGACGACAAACAACGGAAAAGGGCGCCGAGGCGCCCTTTTCCGTTGCCGCTACCGCGCGGTCAACGTGGCATCGGTCAGTGCGGCCTGACCGTGGTCGATTGTGTACGCATCTGCGCTTGCCGCAGGATATGCGGCGGCAGGCGCTTCAGGATCAGATGCACCGCCAGCGGGATCAGCACCAGGTCATCGACGATGCCCAGTCCGGCCACCACGTCGGGGATCAGGTCGATCGGCGACAGCGCGTAGATCGCCACGCCGACCACCGCAGGCTTGAGCCAGCCGGGTGCGTCCGGGTGCCGCAGCGCATACCAGAGCAGGCGCCCGTCCCGCCGCACGAGCGTCCAAAGCGCCGAGAATCGTTTCCACATGAGAGGCCTCCTTCACACTGTGCACCCGCGGCTGGAAATGCGCGGCACGACAACAGGATAGCTTGGGCCGGTCGGCCGCGGTTCAAGTTCCCGGAGGAGGGTTTGGTGCGGTCGAGGGAGGCAGGTTTGCTCCCCTCTCCCGCTTGCGGGAGAGGGGCTGGGGGAGAGGGATAGGGCGGTCGCTATGCCCGCGTCGGCGGCCCGTGCCCGCGCCGCTTGCCCTCTCCCCCGACCCCTCTCCCGCCATGCGGGAGAGGGGAGTAAACACGGCATCGAAAAGGGATTCCGCTCAACCCGGAATCTGCCCCTCCACGCCCTCGACATAGAACTTGATGCCGTGCAGGAACTTGTCGTCGGCCACCTGGCCTTCGGCGAGCTGCTCCTTGCCGGTGTTGTCCTTGAGCGGGCCCTTCCAGATCGGCGAGCTGCCCTCGATGATGCCGCGGCGGCGCTCGGCGACCAGTGCCTTGACGTCCTCGGGCACGTCCGCGTTGAAGCTGGTCAGGTCGATCATGTTTTCCTTCAGGCCCCACCAGGTGGTGCCGTTGGTCCACTGGCCGCTCAGCACGTCGCCGACCACCTTGTTGTAGTAGACGCCCCACGAGATCACCGACGCCGCCAGGTGGGCCTTCGGACCGAACTTGCTCATGTCGCTGTCCCAGCCGAACGCGTGCACGCCCTTTTCCTGCGCGGTCTGCACCACGGCCGCCGAGTCGGTGTTCTGCATCAGCATGTCGACACCCTGGCCGATCAGCGTGGTCGCGGCCTCGCGTTCCTTGCCCGGATCGAACCACTTGTTGACCCAGACCACCTTGACCGTCGCGTTCGGATTGACGCTGCGCGCGCCGAGCGCGAACGAGTCGATATTGCGGATCACCTCGGGGATCGGCACCGAGGCCACCACGCCCATCTTGCCGGTCTTGCTCATCTTGCCGGCGACCACGCCGGCCAGATACGCGCCCTCGTAGGTGCGCACGTCGTACTGGGCCAGGTTCTCGGCGGTCTTGAAGCCGGTCGCATGCTCGAAGCGCACGTCCGGAAATTCCTTGGCGACCTTCAGCATCGATTCCATGTAGCCGAAGGTGGTGCCGAAGATCAGCTTGTTCCCCTGGCTGGCCAGGTCGCGGAACACGCGCTCGGCATCCGCTGCCGACTCGGGGATGTTCTCGACATAGGTGGTCTTGACCTTGTCGCCGAACTTCTCCTCGACCGCCTTGCGGCCGCGGTCGTGCGCATAGGTCCAGCCGGCGTCGCCGACCGGTCCGATATAGACGAAGGCGACCTTCAGCGGCTCGCCCGCCTGGCCCGCGGCGGCCGGGGCCGACGCGGCGCCCGGTGCCGGCTGCTCGGCCTCCTTCTTGCCGCAGCCTGCCAGCGTGGCGACCGCCAGCAGCGTGGTGGCGGCCAGCGTCGCGAGGGACTTCCTGCGCGTGACGATCATCGATTTCTCCTTGTGTTGAATGCGCGAATGGACACGCGCGTTGGCTCTTGCTGAAAAACGGTCAGGCATTGCCGGGGCGGAACGGCCGTCCCAGCGACGCCGGCATATTGAGGCGGATCCACGCCGGATTGCGCGAGATCAGCGCCAGCACCACGATGGTGGCCGCGTATGGCAGCATCGACAGGATCTGCGACGGCGCGGACACGCCGATGCCCTGCAGATAGAACTGCAGGATCGTCACGCCGCCGAACAGCCAGGCGCCGACCAGCACGCGCCCGGGCCGCCAGGTGGCGAAGGTCGTCAACGCCAGCGCGATCCAGCCGCGCCCGGCGACCAGGTTCTCGACCCACATCGGCGTATAGACCAGCGACAGGTAGGCGCCGGCCAGTCCGCAGCAGCCGCCGCCGAACAGCAGCGCGGCAAAGCGGATCCAGCGCACCGGATAGCCGAGCGCGTGCGCGGACTCGGGCGATTCGCCGATCGCGCGCAGCGTCAGCCCGGCGCGCGTGCGGAACAGGAACCACATGATGGCCAGGCACAGCAGCACGCTGACATAGACCATCCAGTGATGCTGGAAGAAGGCCGGACCGACGAAGGGCAGGTCGGCCAGCCCCGGCACCTTGCTGCCCTGCGCGGGCATCGCGTAGCCGACGAAGCGCTGGCCCATGAAGGCCGACAGGCCGGTGCCGAAAATCGACAGCGCCAGGCCCGTGGCGACCTGGTTGGTGGCCAGCACCAGCGCCAGCCAGGCGAACAGCGTGGCCATCGCCATGCCGGCCAGCGCGCCGGCGACGAAGCCGAGCAGCGGCGACTGCGTCTGGTAGCCGACCATGAAGCCGAACACCGCGGCGACCAGCATCATGCCTTCGGCGCCCAGGTTCAGCACGCCGGCGCGTTCGTTGATCAAGAGACCGAGCGCGGCCAGCAGCAGCGGGGTGCCGGCATTGATCGCCGTGGCGATAAGGGGAGCGAATTGTTCCATGAGCGGAGATCGGTTGGCTATCGGGCGACCGCCGCGCGCCAGCGCAGCCGGTGGTCGATCAGGCTGTCGCAGGCGAGCAGGAAGAACAGCAGCATCCCCTGGAACACCCAGCCGATGGCCGACGGCAGGCCCAGGCGCGATTGCGCCATCTCGCCGCCGATATAGAACAGCGACATCACGATGCCGCCGAACACCGCGCCGACCGGATGCAGCCGGCCGACGAAGGCGACGATGATCGCGGTAAAGCCGTAGCCCGGCGAGATCGACGGCAGCAGCTGGCCGATCGGTCCCACCACTTCGAAGGCGCCCGCGAGGCCGGCGAAGCCGCCCGAGATCAGCAGCGCCATCCACAGCGAGGCGCGCGCCGAGAAGCCCGCGTAGCGCGCGGCGGACGGGGCGGTGCCGCCGACCTGCAGCCGGTAGCCGGCGAAGCTGCGGAACAGGAACACCGTCATCACGGCCACCAGCACCAGCATCACGACGAAGCCGGCATGCAGCCGCGAACCCGACATCAGGTTGGGCAGCAGGAACTCCGAAGAGAACACCTTGGACTGCGGGAAGTTCATGCCCTGCGGATCCTTCAGCGGGCCATTGACCACGTAGAGGATCAATTGCTGCGCGATATAGGTCAGCATCAGCGAGACCAGGATCTCGTTGGCGTTGAAGCGGTCGCGCAGCAGCGCCGTGATGCCGGCCCACAGCATGCCGCCGGCGATGCCGGCGAGCGAGGCCAGCACCAGCACCGCCACGCCGCTGGCCTCGTGGCCCGGTACATCGAACCACAGCACCGTCGCTGCGGCGAAGATGCCGCCGAGGATCAACTGCCCCTCGGCACCGATGTTCCAGACGTTGGCCCGGTAGCAGACCGACAGCCCGAGCGCGCACAGCACCAGCGGCACGGTTTTCAGCAGCACCTCGCCGAGCGCGCGCTTGTCCTTGACCGGATCGACCAGGAAGACCTTCAGCGCGGCCATCGGGTCCTTGCCGAGCAGCACGAACAGCAGCGCGCCGAAGGCGAGCGTCAGCGCCAGCGCGATCAACGGCGAGGCATAGGCCATCGGGCGCGAGGGCAGGCCGCGCGGGGCCAGCGACAGCGGGAAGGCAAAGCCGGGCGATTTAGCCATGGGCGCGCGCCTCCGCGACGTCATGCCGGCCCTCGTCCTGGCCGCCCGGTCCGCCCGGCCACAGCCCGCTCATCCACAGGCCGATCTGTTCGCGCGTGGCCTGTTCCATCGGGATCGACGGCGACAGCCGCCCCTTGGCAATCACGTGCAGCCGGTCGCAGATCGCGAACAGCTCGTCGAGCTCCTCGGAGACGACCAGGATCGCGCAGCCGGTCGCCTTCAGCGCCAGCAGCTCGTTGTGGATCTGCGCGGCGGCGCCGACGTCGACGCCCCAGGTGGGCTGCGCGACGATCAGCACGCCCGGGCCGCTCTCGACCTCGCGGCCGACGATGAACTTCTGCAGGTTGCCGCCCGACAGGCTGCGCGCCAGCGCGTCCGGCCCGCCGGCCTTGACGCGAAAGCGCTGGATGATCGCGGCGGCGAGCCCGGCCGCCGCCTTCGGCGAGACCAGCCCGCGCCGCACATAGGGCGGGTCCTGGTGCGACAGCAGCGTATTGTCGGCCAGGCTCATGCCGGGCACCGCGCCGCGGCCCAGGCGCTCCTCGGGCACGAAGGCCAGGCCCGCGCGCCGCCGGGCGCGCGCATCGTGCCGGCCGACCGGCTTGCCGTCGAGCGCGATCGCCTCGCGCGGCGCGCGCGTGTCCTCGCCGGACAGCGCCGCCAGCAATTCCTGCTGGCCGTTGCCCGATACGCCGGCGATGCCGACAATCTCGCCGGCATGCAGGTCCAGCGAGATGCCTTCGAGCGCGGTGGCAAAGGCATGCGCGCGCGGCAGCGACAGTTCGCGCACGGCGAGACGAAGCGGCCCGCGCGGCGTGGCCACGCGCGCCTCGCGCGGCGGTTCGCCGCCGATCATCATGCGCGACAGCGAGGCCGCGCTCTCCTGGCGCGGATCGCAGACGCCGGTGACCCGGCCCATCCGCATCACCGTGGCGCGATGGCACAGCGCGCGGATCTCGTCGAGCTTGTGGCTGATATAGAGAATGCTGGTGCCCTCGTCGGCGAGCTGGCGCAGCGTGACGAACAGCGTCTGCACCGCCTGCGGCGTCAGCACCGAGGTCGGCTCGTCGAGGATCAGCAATTGCGGCCGCGCCAGCAGCGCGCGCACGATCTCGACGCGCTGGCGCTCGCCCACCGACAGCGTATGCACATGGCGCTCGGGCTCGAGCGGCAGGCCGTAGCGCGCGGCGGTCTCGCGGATGCGCTCGGCCAGCGCTTTCATCGAGGTGCCGCCGCGCTGCGCGGCCGGCAGGCCGAGCGCGATGTTCTCGGTCACGGTCAGCGTGTCGAACAGCGAGAAATGCTGGAACACCATCGCGATGCCCAGGTCGCGGGCGTCGTGCGGACTGTCGATGACGACCGGCGCGCCGTTGAAGTGCATCTGCCCGGCGTCGGGCTTGACCGCGCCGAAGATGATCTTCATCAGGGTCGACTTGCCGGCGCCGTTCTCGCCGAGCACGGCATGGATTTCGCCGGGGGCGACGGTCAGCGAGACGTCGTCGTTGGCGGTCACGCCGGGATAGCGCTTGACGATATGGGCAAGCGCCAGCCTGGGGGGAAAATTGGATGTCACTGAGGCGGCTCTGGTTGTCGTGGCAGCTTCGTCCGTCGGCACTGCGCCGCACCGGGGCAACCGCAGGGGAGCGGCGCCACGGCACGGCGGCAGCGATCAGCAGTGAACAGCGGCAAGGCGTGGGCCAGCATGGCCGGCACGCCCCGCAGCCATCATCACGGAAGCGTAATGCCTGTTATCAGGTCGGGATTATATAAGTGCGCGGGTCCCGGAACGGCCGCCACGGCCGTCGAAGCAGGCCCCGCAATGATTGGCGGACCGTTGCAAGTCGCATGCCGGGGGGGAGGCGGTGAGCGGGAGCGCTGCGCGAGCGCAAGGACAGGCCGGACGAACCCGGGCCTCGGAGGGCGGGCGCGCTCAGGCCGCGGAAGCGCCGGTGCCCTCGCCGGGCCGGTCGGCAGCCAGCGAGTCCCGCATCACCGCTTCGCGCTTCTCGAGCAGATGCTGGCGCAGGATCGCGGCCAGGCGCTTGCCGTCGCGCGCCTCCAGCGCCTGGATCATCGCTTCGTGGTCCTGCACCGCGCGGTCCCATTTTTCGGTCCGCTGGTTGGAGCGGAAGCGCAGCGCCTTGAGCCGGCGATTGATCGACAGATAGGTCTGGCGCAGCACGCCATTGCGCGCGGCCGCGTTGATGCGGTCGTGAATCTCCTGGTTGCGGCTGTAGTAGCCCGACAGGTCGTTCTGCGCGCGGCAGGCCAGCATCGCGTAATGCAGCGCCTTGATCTGCGCCAGCTCGGCGGGCGTGATGCGCTCGCAGGCCAGTTCGCCGGCGAACGCTTCCAGGCCTGCCATCAGCTCGAAGGTCTCCCAGATCTCGGCCTCGGTCATGCGCGACACGCTGGCGCCGCGATTGGGCGAGATTTCGATCAGGTTCTCGGCGGCCAGCACCTTGAACGCCTCGCGCAGCGGCGTGCGCGAAATCCCCAGCGTCTCGCACAGTTCGCGCTCGTTGAGCTTCATGCCGGGCTTGAGCACGCCCTCGGTGATGAACTTGCGCAGGTGCTCGACCACGGTGTCGTGCAGGCGCTGGCGCTCCAGCCGGGGCAGCAGGGGGGTGGCGCCGCTGTCGGGCAGCGGTTCCCCTTCGGCGGAATT
Organism: Cupriavidus sp.; assembly: GCA_031181345.1. GTDB lineage: Bacteria > Pseudomonadota > Gammaproteobacteria > Burkholderiales > Burkholderiaceae > Cupriavidus. The sequence goes on from JAPSLC010000025.1 coordinate 15,211, forward strand.
TTGCATTCAAAGTCCTTATCCGTGATGTCCCGGGCATTCTAGCGCAGAGTCGCGTGGAACTGTCCCGCAGCGCGCATGGCGCGGGCAATCGGGGTAAACGTGCGCACTTGCCAGGCAATTTCCGCTTGGGCTCGACGGCCTCCGCTGCTAGAGTATTTTGAATTCAAAATTCAACAAGGAGGCACCCGTCCATGATCTCGCTCGATTTCCACCCCGCCGGCCGCCACTTCCTGCAGATCCCGGGACCGAGCCCGGTACCGGATCGCATCCTGCGTGCGATCAGCTATCCGACCATCGACCATCGCGGGCCGGAATTCGGGGCGCTCGGGCGCAAGGTGCTGGCCGACAGTCGCAAGATCTTCAAGACCGAACATCCGGTGATCATCTATCCGGCCTCGGGCACCGGGGCCTGGGAGGCCGCGCTGTCGAACACCACCAGCCCCGGCGACACCGTGCTGATGTACGAGACCGGGCATTTCGCCACGCTGTGGAAGTCGATGGCCCAGTCGCTGGGGCTGCAGCCGGAATTCCTCGGCTTGCCCGGCATCGAGGGATGGCGGCGCGGCGTGCAGCCGGACATGATTGAAGCCCGGCTGCGCGAGGACAGCGATCATCGGATCCGCGCGGTCTGCGTGGTGCACAACGAGACCTCGACCGGCGTGACCTCCGACATTGCCGCGGTGCGCCGCGCGATCGATGCGGCCGGCCATCCGGCGCTGCTGATGGTCGATACGATCTCGGGCCTGGCCTCGGCCGACTACCGGCATGACGAGTGGGGTGTGGACGTGACGGTGTCCGGCTCGCAGAAGGGCCTGATGCTGCCGCCGGGCATCAGCTTCAACGCGCTGTCGCCGAAGGCGATTGCCGCCAGCCAGCAGGCGCGCATGCCGCGCAGTTTCTGGCGCTGGGACGAGATCATCGAGGCCAACAAGAACGGCTACTGGCCGTACACGCCGAACACCAACCTGCTGTACGGCCTGTCCGAGGCGCTCGACATGATCCTGGAGGAGGGGCTGGACAACGTGTTCACGCGCCATCAGCGCCTGGGCGAGGCGGCCCGCCGCGCGGTGCGCGCCTGGGGCCTGGAGATCCAGTGCGCCGATCCGGCCGTCTACAGCCCGGTGCTGACCGGCGTGATGATGCCCGAGGGCGTCGACGCCGACGCGGTGCGCAAGCTGATCTACGAACGCTTCAACATGTCGCTGGGCCAGGCGCTGGGCAAGATGCGCGGCAAGATGTTCCGCATCGGCCATCTCGGCGATTGCAACGACCTGACGCTGATGGCCACGCTGTCCGGCTGCGAGATGGGGCTGAAGCTGTCGGGCGTGCCGCTGCAGGGCAGCGGCGTGGCGGCGGCGATGGAGTACCTGACGTCCCATGCCGACACGCCGGCGCTGAAGGCCGCCGCCTGAGCGGATGGAGCTGCGATGACGGATCCGTCCACGCCGCTGGCCCCTTCGTTGGCGTCGTCCTTGACCTCGTCGCCGATCGTCAAGCCGCTGCACTTCGTCCGCACGGAGGGCGGGCCGGGCTCGCCGCTGGCGACGCGGCTGCGGCGCGAGCTGCGCGGCGACGTGCTGTTCGACCGCGCCAGCCGCGGCCGCTATGCCACCGACGCGTCGATCTACCAGATCATGCCGGTCGGCGTGGTGGTGCCGCGCGACCAGCGCGACCTGCTGCTCGCGCTGGAGATCGCACGCGACGCGCATGCCCCGGTGCTGGCGCGCGGCGCCGGCACCAGCCAGTGCGGCCAGACCGTCGGCGAGGCGCTGGTGATCGACAACAGCAAGTGGCTGAACCAGGTGATCGACTTCGATCCGGTGGCGGCCACCGTCACGGTCGAGCCGGGCATCGTGCTCGACCACCTGAACGCCTGGCTCAAGCCGCACGGGTTGTGGTTCCCGGTCGATGTGTCGACCGGCGCGCAATGCACGATCGGCGGCATGGCGGGCAACAACTCCTGCGGTTCGCGCTCGCTGGCCTACGGCAACATGGTGCACAACGTGCTGGCGATCGACGCGGTGCTGGCCGACGGCGCGCAGTGCCATTTCGGTTCGCTGGCGCAGCCGCCCGCCGATGCGCGCGTGCAGGCCATGCTGGGGCAGTTGCGCGCGATCGCCACGCGCGAGCGCGACGAGATCGCCGAGCGCATGCCCAAGGTGCTGCGCCGCGTCGCCGGCTACAACATCGATCTGTTCGACTGCCAGAATCCGCGCGCCTATACCGACGACGGGCACGCCAACCTGTCGCACCTGCTGGTCGGCTCCGAAGGCACGCTGGCCTACAGCCGGCAGATCACGCTGAAGCTCGCGCCGTTGCCGAGCCACAAGGTGCTGGGCGTGGTCAATTTCCCGACCTTCTACCAGGCGATGGAAATGACCCAGCATATCGTCGGGCTGGCGCCGGTCGCGGTCGAGCTGGTCGACCGCACCATGATCGACCTGTCGATGGCCAACCCGGCCTTCCGCCCGGTCATCGCCTCGGCGCTGCGCGGCGAGCCGCAGGCGATCCTGCTGGTCGAGTTCGCCGGCGAGGACGCCGCCGCGCTGCGCAACGACCTCGATGCGCTGGACGAGCTGATGGGCGACCTCGGCCTGCCCGGCGCGGTGGTCAAGATGCCGGACGCCGGCGCGCAGAAGGCGCTGTGGGAGGTGCGCAAGGCGGGCCTGAACATCATGATGAGCATGAAGGGCGACGGCAAGCCGGTCTCCTTCATCGAGGACTGCGCGGTGCCGCTGCCGCATCTGGCCGAGTACACGCGCCGGCTGACCGAGGTGTTCCATCGCCACGGCACCGAGGGCACCTGGTATGCGCACGCCAGCGTCGGCACGCTGCATGTGCGGCCGATCCTGGACATGCGCCGCGACGGCGCCGGGAAGATGCGCGCGATCGCGGAGGAGGCCGCCGCGCTGGTGCGCGAGTACAAGGGCGCCTATTCGGGCGAGCACGGCGACGGCCTGTGCCGCGGCGAATGGGTGGCATGGCAATACGGCCCGCGCATCCATGCCGCCTTCGGCGAGATCAAGGCGCTGTTCGATCCGGACAACCGCTTCAACCCCGACAAGATCGTGCGGCCGCCGAAGATGGACACGCGCGAGCTGTTCCGCTTCCCGCCGGGCTATCAGCGGTTGCCGCTGCAGCCGGCGCTGGACTGGTCGGCCTGGAACGTCCGGCGCGATCCGCTCACCGGCGAGGAAACGCCGCCGGGCAGCGGCGACGATCGCACCGGCGGACTCGCCGCCGCGGTCGAGATGTGCAACAACAACGGCCATTGCCGCAAGTTCGACGCCGGCACCATGTGCCCGAGCTACCGCGTCACGCGCGACGAGCAGCATGTCACGCGCGGCCGCGCCAATACGCTGCGGCTCGCGGTGTCGGGCCAGCTCGGCGAGGACGGGCTGGCCAGCGAGGACGTCAAGGCGGTGCTCGACCTGTGCGTGTCGTGCAAGGGCTGCAAGCGCGACTGTCCGACCGGCGTCGACATGGCGCGGATGAAGATCGAGGCGCGCCACGCATGGGCGCAGCGCCACGGGCTGACGCTGCGCGACCGGCTGGTGGCCTTCATGCCGCGCTATGCGCCGCTGGCGAGCCGCATGCCCGCGCTGATGGCGCTGGCCGAGCGGATTCCGCTGCTGTCGGCGTGGGCCAGGCGCGCGCTGGGCTTCGCGCCGCAGCGCAGCCTGCCGCGCTGGCAGCGTTCGTTTCTGTCGACGATTGCGCGCGCCGACCGCGGCGGTGCCACCCCGGCCACTGCCGGCACCGGCGCTGCGACGGACACCGCTTCCCTGGCCGCTTCGTTGGGCGATCCGTCGCACAGTTCGTTGCAAGAACCGGCCGCCGGGGGAAATCGTGAGGTGGTGCTGTTCGTCGACACCTTTAACAACCATATGGAGCCGGAGAACGCGCGCGCCGCGCAGACCGTGCTCGAAGCCGCCGGCTACACCGTGCATCCGCTGATGCGGCCGGGCGAGCGTCCGCTCTGCTGCGGCCGCACCTTTCTCGCCGCGGGCCTGGTCGAGCAGGCGCGCCTGGAGGCGCGGCGCCTGCTTGACGCGGTGCAGCCCTTCGTCGCGCGCGGCGTGCCGATCGTCGGGCTCGAGCCGTCGTGCCTGCTGTCGCTGCGGGACGAGTTCCTCGGCTACGGCTATGGCGACGAGGCGGCGCGCCTGGCGGCCAGCGCCTTCCTGTTCGAGGAATTCCTGGTGCGCGAGCGGCAGGCGGGGCGCCTGAGCCTGAAGCAGCTGGCGCTGCAGCCGCTGCCGCAGCGCGAGGCGCTGGTGCATGGCCATTGCCACCAGAAGGCCTTCGACGCCTTCACGCCGGTACGGACGGTGCTGGGCTGGATTCCCGAACTGAAGGTGTCGCCGGTCGATTCGTCGTGCTGCGGCATGGCCGGCAGCTTCGGCTACGAGGCCGAGCACTACGCGACCTCGGTGGCGATGGCGGAGCTGTCGCTGCTGCCGGCGGTGCGTGCGCGCGCGGACAACGCGATCGTGGTGGCGGACGGCACCAGCTGCCGCCATCAGATCCTTGACGGCGCCGATGCGCAGGCGTGGCACGTGGCGCGCGTGCTGGCGGCGGCGCTGCCGGGTGGGGCCGCAGCAACGGGATAGCGAGGGGGAAGCAGGGAGAAAGCAACAACAGCAGGACAGGGAGAACAGCCGGCACCGTTGCCGTGTCGGCAGCAAACCAGTCCGCCGCACAGACCACAGAAGGCCGATCGACGGCCGGCACGCGGCGGACCGATGTGACATTCCAACGAGGAGACAGGCAATGCAAAGCAAGCACAGCAAGCAGGGCAAGCGTTCGATGCTGGCGTTTGGCGCGGTCGGTGCGGTGGCGCTCGCGATCGGCGGCGCACCGGCCGCGGCGTGGGCATGGGAGCCGACCAAGCCGGTCGAGATCGTCGTGCCGTTCAGCGCGGGCGGGGCGTCCGACCAGATGGCGCGCTCGATCCAGAGCATCATCGCCAAGCACAAGCTGATGAGCCAGCCGGTGATCGTGGTCAACAAGGCCGGCGCCAGCGGTGCCGAGGGCCTGATGGATACCAAGGCCTCGCAGGGCAATCCGCACAAGCTGCTGGTGACCTCGTCGGCGCTGTACACGGTGCCGATGGTCAGCCACCTGCCGTTCAGCTGGCGCGACCTCACGCCGATCGCGATGGTGGCGCAGGACGAGTTCGTGCTGTGGACCAATGCCGAAGCGCCGTACAAGACCGTCGCCGAATTCGTCGAGGGCGCCAAGGCCGGCGCCGGCAAGGTCAAGATGGGCGGCACCAGCTCCAAGCGCGAGGATCAGATCATCACCACGCTGATCCAGAAGAAGACCGGCGCCAGGTTCATCTACGTGCCGTACAAGGGCGGCGGCGAGGCGGCCACGCAGCTGTCGGGCAAGCATATCGACGCCAACGTCAACAACCCGTCCGAATCGATCGGCCAGTGGCGCGCCGGCGAGCACCGCGCGCTGTGCGTGTTCGCGCCGGCCCGCATGGGCTACACCACCAAGGTCACCCAGTCGCAAAGCTGGGGCGACGTGCCGACCTGCAAGGAGCAGGGGCTGGACGTCCAGTACCAGATGCTGCGCGTGTTCATGATGCCCGGCGGCATCACGCCCGATCAGCAGAAGTACTACGTCGAGCTGATGCGCAAGATCGTCGCCACGCCGGAGTGGAAGGAATACCTCGAGCGCAACGCGCTCAAGAGCGAGTTCCTCGCCGGCAAGCCGCTCGAGGACTTCCTCGCCAGGGACGAGAACGCGCACCGCGACATCCTGAAGGAAGCGGGCTTCATGGCCGCGCGCTGATCCGGCATCGCCAACGACGCGCGGCCGCTCGACGCGGGCGGCCGCGCGCACCGACTGGGAGAGGGTTCGATGGAAACACAGGAAGAGCATGCGGCCGCCGGTGCCGGCGTCGCCGGTGATGGCGACGCGCGCGGCGTGTCGCTGCGCACGGTCGAGCTGGTGGTGGCCGCGCTGTTGCTCGTGGGTGCCGCGGTGGTGATCTGGAGCAACCACCGCATCGGCTCGGGCTGGGCCGCGGACGGCCCGGAGGCCGGCTACTTTCCGCTGCGCGTCGGCGCGATCGTGCTGGTATGCAGCCTGGCCGTGGCATGGCAGGCCTGGCGCACGCCGCACGACGCGATCTTCGCCAGCTGGCAGCAGTTGCGGCAGGTCTGCGTGATCCTGCTGCCGCTGACGGTCTATGTCGCACTGATCGGCTGGCTCGGCATCTATGTCGCGTCGGCGATCTTCATCGCCGGCTTCATGATGGCGGTAGGCAAGGCCGAATGGTGGCGCGCGGTGCTGCTGGGCGCGGGGATCAATCTGGTGCTGTTCTGGATCTTCGAGATCCAGTTCCGGGTGCCGCTGCCGAAGGGCCCGCTGGAAGCGGCGCTCGGCTTCTAGGAGGGCACCATGGAGGAATTCAACGCGCTGATGCACGGCTTCTCGGTCGCGCTGTCATGGCAGAACGTCGGCCTGATGTTCGTCGGCATCCTCCTCGGCATCGTGGTCGGCGTGCTGCCCGGCCTGGGCGGCCCCAACGGTGTCGCGATCCTGCTGCCGCTGACGTTCTCGATGGATCCGACCTCGGCCATCATCATGCTGTCCTGCATCTACTGGGGCGCGCTGTTCGGCGGTGCGATCACGTCGATCCTGTTCAATATCCCGGGCGAGGCCTGGTCGGTGGCCACCACCTTCGACGGCTATCCGCTCGCGCAGCGCGGCGAGGCGGGCCGGGCGCTGACCTCTGCCTTCACCGGCTCGTGCCTGGGCGCGATGGCCGGCGTGCTGCTGATCACGTGCCTGGCGCCGCTGGTGGCGAAATTCGCGCTGCGCTTTGGGCCGCCCGAGTACTTCGCCGTCTATCTGCTGACCTTCTGCAGCTTTGTCGGCATGGGCAAGGAAGCGAAGCCCAAGATCCTGATCGCGATGTGCGTGGGGTTCCTGCTGGCGGCGGTCGGCATGGACACGGTCTCGGGCACGCTGCGCATGACCTTCGGCTCCACTGAACTGCTGCGCGGCTTCGACTTCCTGGTGGCGGTGATCGGGCTGTTCGGCATCAGCGAGATCCTGATGACGATGGAGGAAGGCGTGGCCTTCCGCGGCAAGCAGGCGCGCATCGACCTGAAGGTGGTGCTGCGCACCTGGGCCGAACTGCCGCGCTACTGGATGACGATCCTGCGCTCGTCGGCGATCGGCTGCTGGCTGGGCATCACGCCGGGCGGCGCCACCGCGGCCTCGTTCATGGGCTATGGCGTGGCCAAGCGCATGGCGCGCGAGCCGGACTCGTTCGGCAAGGGCAATATCGAGGGCGTGGTCGCGCCCGAGACCGCCGCGCATGCGGCCGGCACCAGCGCGCTGCTGCCGATGCTGGCGCTCGGCATTCCGGGCTCGGCGACCGCCGCGGTGCTGCTGGGCGGGCTGATGATCTGGGGCCTGCAGCCCGGGCCGCTGCTGTTCCAGGAGCAGGGTCCGTTTGTCTGGGGGCTGATCGCCAGCATGTACCTGGGCAATATCGTCGGGCTGCTGGTGGTGCTGTCGACGGTGCCGCTGTTCGCAGCGATCCTGCGCATCCCGTTCTCGATCATCGCGCCGCTGATCCTGGTGGTCTGCGCGATCGGCGCCTATACGGTCAATAACGCGCTGTTCGACGTCTGGCTGATGCTCGGCTTCGGCGTGATCGGCTACGTGCTGAAGAAGCTCGACTATCCGCTGGCGCCGCTGGTGCTCGCCCTGGTACTGGGCGACCGCGCCGAGGACGCGTTCCGCCAGACCATGCTGGTGTCGTCGGGCTCGCTCGATATCTTCTGGTCCAACGGCCTGGTGGGCACCATCATGACGCTGGCCATCCTGGTGCTGATCTGGCCGATGATCGGCGACCTGCGCGCGCGGCTGCGCAAGGGGAAAGGGGTGGCGGAGGCGGTGGAGGGGAATGGGTAGGGCGGGTGCGATTGCCCGCGGCGGCCCTCTCCCCGGCCCTCTCCCGCAAGCGGGAGAGGGAGAACACCCACCGACCGACTAAACGCCGCTGGTTTGCTTCCCTCTCCCGCAAGCGGGAGAGGGAGAACACCCACCGACCGACTAAACGCCGCTGGTTTGCTTCCCTCTCCCGCAAGCGGGAGAGGGAGAACACCCACCGACCGACCAATCGCCGCTGGTTTGCTCCCCTCTCCCGCTTGCGGGAGAGGGGCAGGGGAGAGGGCAGCAGCGCTCGCTATCCCACTTAACCCGCGCTCTGCACCTGCCCCTCGAACCGCCCGTCGCGGAAATCGCTCAGCGCCTGGTGGATCTGCGCCTCGCTGTTCATCACGAACGGTCCGTATTGCACGATCGGCTCGCCCAGCGGCTTGCCGGCGATCAGCAGGAAGCGCGCATCCTGCGTGGCCTTGACGATCACGCCGTCGGCTTCGGCCTCGTTGGCCAGCACGCCCATGCGCTGCGCGTCGAGGGCGGCCAGGGCGTCGCCCTCGCCGATGGTGACCTCGCCCCGATAGACGTAGACGAAGGCGTTATGCCCGGCCGGCAGTGCCTGCGCGAACGATTGCCCGGCCGGCAGCGCGACGTCCAGATACAGCGGCTCGGTAACGGGCCGCGTCATCGCGCCCTGCACGCCGTGCGAAGCCCCGGCGAGCACGCGCACCACCGCGCCGCCGGGCAGCGCGACGGTCGGGATGGCCGCGGCCGGCAGGTCGCGGTACCAGGGCGCCGTCATCTTGTCGCTGGCCGGGAGGTTCAGCCACAGCTGGAAGCCCTCCATGCGGCCGTCCTGCTGTTCCGGCATCTCCGAATGCACCACGCCGGCGCCGGCCACCATCCATTGCGCGCCGCCGTTCTCCAGCAGCCCCTCGTTGCCGGCGCTGTCGCGATGGCGCATGCGCCCGGCCAGCATGTAGGTGATGGTCTCGAAGCCGCGATGCGGGTGGGCGGGAAAGCCGCCGATGTAGTCGTCGGCCCGGTCGGTGCCGAAAGCGTCCAGCATCAGGAACGGGTCGAGCCGGCGCTGCAGGTTCTGCGTCAGCACGCGGGTCAGCTTGACGCCGGCGCCGTCGGAGGTGGCGATGCCGCGCACCACGCGGTCGATGGTGCGGGTGCGCTGCACCGATTCGCCGGCGGTGGCCGCAACGGTGGCGATGTCGTCGAAATTACGGATGGCGTCCATGTCGATCTCCTGGGTCCTGTCGAGCGGCGCCTCGCGCCGCGATACCCCCTCAATGTAAGGGTTTGGCAGCAAAGCGGTAGCCGGGGGCAGGGCAAAAGAGCGTTCTATCGGTGGAATGATGGGGGCTGGTTTGTGAACGCCATTGGAACGCGCAGGGCCAGCTCGCCGGGTGCCTTTGACGATGTTTTGGTGGACTCCGGAACAGGCAAAAAGACCCCAAAGGACGGCAGGTTGACGGGCGGGGTGACAAGATCGCTGAAGTTGGTTAGAATAGCGACCTCTTTGCCATCCGTTGTTGCAAATTAGCCGCTTGCGCTTCGCGCTCGCCGCGCTCGATTTTGCGACCACGGCCGATTGATCCGGCGGCGCGTCGGAACCTTCAATTTTGCGCTGCCACTGGCCTGCGAGGTCTTTGACCACGGTCGACGACCGTCCGCGATGCCCGGCTTATTGCCGAACATCGCGCCGACCCGCAGCGCCGCGCCAGGGCCGCTGGCGCCCGCCCGTTCCGGGCGGCCCGCGGTCCGTCACCGGGCTCCCATCTGCCTCGCCCTGATGCGGCAATGGGCGCCTACCGTCCGTCCGCCGGCATCCCGCCGGTCATGGCGGACAGCACCAATCTAGCCTGGACCCGGCCGGGTCCGTCGCCATGGCGAATGCCCCCGCTCGGGTCTCGCCATTGCGCTGGTCCGTTGCCGTCGTCCCTTCATGGACCGCCGTCGCGGCCGTCGCGCCTTGTCGCGCCGCGCTTTTGTCGCCGCTTGGCCGCCGATCTCGCACCGATCGCGGCGCCGGCTGGCTTACGGGAGGAAAGATGTCTCTGCGAATCTGGCGTGGACTCGGCTGGGCCGGCTTCATCGCGCTGGCGCTGGCCGGCCTGCTGGCCTGGGTCGGCGTCGACACGATCGCCCAGCACCGCGAACGCCTGCTTTACGACGTGGCCGATCACCTGCGCCTGGTGGCGTGGTCGATGGCCCTGGCGCTCGCCACCGGCGTGCCGGCCGGCATCCTGCTGTCGCGGCCGGCGCTGCGGCGCTGGGCCGACCGGCTGATGCAGGTCTTCAACATCGGCAATACCGTGCCGTCGCTGGCGGTGCTGGCGCTGTCGCTGGCCGTGCTGGGCATCGGCGAGCGGCCCGCGGTGCTGGCGCTGTGGCTGGCCTCGCTGCTGCCGATCGTGCGCAATACCTGCGAGGGGCTGCGCGGCCTGTCGCCGGCGCTGCTGGAAGCGGCCAAGGGCATCGGCATGACGCCGCGCCAGCGTCTGCTGCGGGTCGAACTGCCCAACGCGATGCCGGTGATCCTGGCCGGCGTGCGTACCAGCCTGGTGATCAACGTCGGCACCGTGCCGCTGTCGTTCCTGATCGGCGCCAACAGCCTGGGCGAAATGATCTTCCCCGGCATCTACCTGAACAACCCGTCGCTGCTGTTGCTCGGCGCCGCGGCCACCGCGCTGCTGGCGCTGGCGCTCGACGCCCTGTTCGCCGCGGGCGGACGCTTCTATCTGCGCCGGCGAGGGCTGGCGGCATGAAGCGGACCATCAAGCGGAACATCAAGGAGAACATCATGACGCTGATGCGATCGCTTCGTCCGCGCACGTGGCTGGCCGCGCTGCTCGGTGCCGCCGCGCTGCTGACGACCGCCCCCGCGACGGCCGCCGATCCCGCACCGGTGCGCGTGGGCGGCAAGAATTTCACCGAACAGCTGATCCTGTCGTCGATGACCTCGCAGTATCTGCGCGCCAAGGGCTTCACCACCGAACTGACCGCGGGGCTGGGCAGCACGCTGATGCGGCAGGCGATGGAGAGCGGCCAGCTCGACGTGGTGTGGGACTACACCGGTACCGCGCTGATCGTCTTCAACCGCGTCGACGAAAAGCTCGATGCCGAGCAGAGCTACGCCCGCGTCAAGTCGCTCGATGCGGCCAAGGGCCTGGTGTGGCTGCAGCCTTCGACGATCAACAACACCTATGCGCTGGCGATGCCGCGCCATCGTGCCGAAGCGGCCGGCGTCTCGTCGCTGTCCGAGCTTGCCGACAAGATCCGGGCCGGCGGCGAGGACAAGCGCCACACCTTCGCGGTCGACATGGAGTTCGCCGCGCGGCCCGACGGCCTCGAGCCGCTGAAGGCGGCCTACGGGCTGCCGTGGACGCGGCGCGACGTGATCCAGCTCGATCCGGGGCTGGTCTACACCGCGCTGCGCAACGACCAGGTCGAGACCGGGCTGGTCTACGCCACCGATGGCCGCGTCAAGGGCTTCGACCTGGTGCTGCTGCGCGACGACAAGGGCTTCTTCCCGGCCTATCAGGCGGTGCCGGTGGTGCGCCAGGCGGTGCTCGACGCGCATCCGAAGCTGGCCGAGCTGCTGAACGCGCTGGCTGCGGCGCTGGACAACGCGTCGATGACGGAGATGAACTACCGCGTCGACATCGAACAGAAACCGGTCGATACCGTCGCGGCCGACTTCCTGCGCCAGCACGGGCTGATCTGACGCCCGGGCCGGGAAACCGCGGATAACCGCGGATAACCGCGGACAACCACGAACCATCCATGGACCTGATTTCCTATCTGCAACACAGCTGGCCGACGCTGCTGAAGCTGACCGGCGAGCATCTCGCGCTGGTCGGCGCGGCGGTCGGGCTGGCGATCCTGATCGGCGTGCCGCTCGGCATCCTGGCCACGCGCTGGCGCTGGCTGGCCACGCCGATGATGACGCTGGCCACGGTGGTGCTGACGATCCCGTCGATCGCGCTGTTCGGCCTGATGATCCCGGTATTCGCGCGCTTCGGCCACGCGCTCGGCTATCTGCCGGCGGTCACCGCGGTGTTCCTGTATTCGCTGCTGCCGATCCTGCGCAACACCTATGTGGCGCTGGCCGGCATCGACAGCGGCATCCAGGAGGCCGGGCGCGGCATCGGCATGACCACCTGGCAGCGCATGCGGCTGGTCGACCTGCCGCTGGCGGTGCCGGTGATCCTCGGCGGTGTGCGCACCGCGGTGGTGATGAACATCGGCGTGGCGACCATCGCCGCGCTGATCGGCGCCGGCGGCCTCGGCGTGCTGATCCTGCAAGCGATCAGCCAGAGCAATATGAGCAAACTCGCGGTGGGCGCCGTCCTGGTCAGCCTGCTCGCCATCGTGGCGGACGTGTGCCTGCAATGGTTGCAGCGCGTGCTGACGCCCAAAGGAATCCGCACATGATCGAATTGGACCGACTGAGCAAATCGTTCACGCAGAAGGATGGCGCGCTGGTGCGCGCGGTCGACTCGGTGTCGCTGACGGTGCCGCGCGGCGAGATCTGCGTGTTCCTCGGCCCGTCGGGCTGCGGCAAGACCACCACGCTGAAGATGATCAACCGGCTGATCCCGCCGACCTCCGGCCGCGTGCTGATCGAGGGAGAGGACACCGCGGGCATCGACGAGGTGCAATTGCGCCGCAAGATCGGTTACGTGATCCAGCAGATCGGGCTGTTTCCCAACATGACGATCGAGCAGAACATCACCGTGGTGCCGCGCCTGCTGGGCTGGGACAAGCAACGCTGCCGCGAACGCGCGCGCGAGCTGATGGCGATGGTGCAGCTCGATCCGAACCGGATGCTGACGCGCTATCCGCGCGAACTGTCGGGCGGCCAGCAGCAGCGCATCGGCGTGATCCGCGCGCTTGCCGCCGACGCGCCGGTGCTGCTGATGGACGAGCCGTTCGGCGCGGTCGATCCGATCAACCGCGAGAGCATCCAGAACGAGTTCCTGCAGATGCAGCGCCAACTGGGCAAGACCGTGATCATGGTCTCGCACGACATCGACGAGGCAATCAAGCTGGCCGACAAGGTCGCGGTGTTCCGCGCCGGCAAGCTGGTCCAGTTCGATCATCCCGACGCGCTGCTGGCGCATCCGGCCGACGAGTTCGTGCAGGCCTTCGTCGGCCACGACAACACGCTCAAGCGCCTGCTGCTGGTGCGCGCGGGCGATGCCGCCACCATGGGCGCGACCGCGACGCCGGAGATGCCGCTGGCGCAGGCGCTGGCGCTGATGGACGACGCTGACGTGCGCTATCTGCCGGTGCTCGACCGGGGCCAGCGCGCGTTGGGCTATGTGGCCCGCCGCGACGCGCGCAATCCGGCCGCCGGCACTCAGGTTTGCGGCGACGTGTTGCGTTCGTTCGCCGCCACCGCGGCGTTCGACGAGCACCTGCGCATCGTGCTGTCGCGCATGTACCAGCACAACACCAGCTGGCTGCCGGTGGTCGATGCCGAGGGCGTCTATCTGGGCGAGGTCACGCAGGAATCGATCGCAGGCTATCTGAGCTCCGGGCGCTCGCGCAGCGGCAGCGGTGCGATCGCCGTGCCGCCCGCACCAGGATCGGCGGCTTCGGCGGCATCCTCTGCCGCCGCCACGGCGGCACCGCTGCGCGCGGCCGCCTGAAGGGCAGGCAAGCGCAGGGAAGGGAAGAGCAGGGGCGTGAGCGCCTGGGCACGGCGCCGCGCATCAGCGCGCCTTGCCGGGGTGCTGGATCGACTCCGGCAGCCGCTTCTTGATCGCGTCGATCGCCGATTCGAGCTGATTCCTGCAATGCAGCGAATCGGCGGCCTCGCGTACCCGCCACATCAGTTCCTTGCGCAGATGCCCGAGCCGGGTCTTGTAGTAGGTGTGGTCGGTGAAATCGGCATTGATCATAGCCGGGTTGATATAGAGCCGATGGCCCCGCTCACGCAGATCGGCGTGGAAGCGCACGTGTTCGTTGACTTCCCCGCCGTTCGCATCGAGGCCGACATAGCGCCCGGTGACGAAGGCATCGCGCCGGTAGACCGCGAAGCCGCCGAACGCCGATTCGACCTCGATCGGCGCCGCCTCGGCGGGCACCCGGATCTGCTTGGAGGCCACGCACATTTCGATCGCCTGGCGATGGCCGACCACCGCCACCATCTCGCGATAGGCGGCCCAGCAATCGACCGGTGCCCAGACCGGATGCCGCAGGGCCCAGATATCGTAGTAGGCCAGCCGCTGGTTGGCCGTCATCCCGCTCCAGTCCACGTCGCTGCGCCAGCAGCTGAGCACCGCCGCGGCGCTCAGCTGATGATTGAGGTTGTCGAGATCGGCGGCCATCACGTAGTCGATATGGCCATAGCGCGGGTCGTTGGCCAGGCGCTCGACATAGACGTTGCGGCAGACTGCGATGCGGTCGCATCGGATCGGATGGCGATCGCGCAGCATGCCCATCGACTCGAAGGCAAAGCCGGGTACCTGCGCGGCAAGCTGCCGCAGCTGCCGCACCGAATCGTCGGTCGAGTCGCTTTCGACCACCAGGAAGGTGACCGAGGCGAAGCCGGACAGGATGCTGCGAAAGCGGGCCACTTCCCCCGCGATGGTCGCGCCGCAGTTGTGCACCGGTCCGACCACCGCCACATGGGCGGCAGCCGGAGGGATGCGTGGGGCGCGCGGCGGGACGTTCATGGCGGCGATCCTCGGTCGGTGGCGGGCGACGCGTGACGGTGATGACATCACTGTACGTACGCTCCTTGCCTCCGACTGTGGGATGGATCGCACAGCCGGCGCCGGCGCCTGGGAATGCCGGCTAGCCGTGGCCCGGCAAGGGGCGCCGCGGCGGCGCCCCCTGCGGCCGGGTCACGTCAGGCGCGCGCCAGTTCGCCGTCGCGCAGGCGCCAGAGCCCGAGCGGATTGTCGTCGCGCAGTGCCGGCGGCAACAGTTCGCCCGGCAAGTTCTGATAGCAGACCGGGCGCAGGAAGCGCGCGATCGCCGCGGCGCCGACCGAGGTCGTGCGCGCGTCCGAGGTGGCCGGGAAGGGGCCGCCATGCACCATCGCATAGGAAACTTCAACGCCAGTCGGGTACCCGTTGAACAGCACCCGTCCGGCCTTGCGCTCCAGCACCGGCAGCAGTTGCCGCGCCGCCGCGTGGTCGCCGGCGTCGGCGTGCACGGTGGCGGTCAGCTGGCCTTCCAGGCTGCGCGTCAGCGCGGTCATCTCGTCGATGTCCCGGCAGGTCACCAGCACCGAAGAGGGGCCGAACACCTCGGCCTGCATCCGATGGTCGGCGATGAACTGCGCGGCGCTGGTCTCGAACATCGCGGCGCAGGCCTGGTTCGGTCCGCTGCCGGCCAGGCCCGTGCCGATGCGCTGCAGGCCGTTGATCTCGCCGAGCTTCGCCACGCCTTGCTGATAGGCCTGGTGGATGCCGGGCGTCAGCATCGTGCCGGCCGGCTTGCCGCCCAGCGCCTGCACCGCGGCCGCGCGGAAGGCGGCCAGCGCCGGGCTGTCGATCGCGATCACCAGGCCCGGGTTGGTGCAGAACTGTCCGACCCCCATCACCAGCGAGTCGATCAGTTCGGCGGCGATGCGTTCGCCGCGCGCGGCCAGCGCGGCCGGCATCAGGAACACTGGATTGACGCTGCTCATCTCGGCATAGACCGGGATCGGCTGCGGGCGCTGCTGCGCCACGCGGGTCAGCGCCAGGCCGCCGCCGCGCGAGCCGGTGAAGCCGACCGCCTGGATCGCCGGATGCGCGACCAGCGCGGTGCCGATCTCGTTGCCGGCGCCCAGCACCAGCGAAAACACGCCTTCCGGCAGGCCGGCGTCGGCCACCGCCTGCTGAATCACGCGGCCGACCAGCTCGGAGGTGCCCAGATGGGCGGGGTGGGATTTGGCGACGACGGGGCAGCCGGCGGCCAGCGCCGACGCGGTATCGCCGCCGGCCACCGAGAACGCCAGCGGGAAGTTGCTGGCGCCGAACACCGCCACCGGGCCCAGCGCGATGTTCTGCATGCGCAGGTCGGGACGCGGCGGCGTGCGCTCGGGCAGCGCGCTGTCCCAGGTGGCCTGCTGCCAGCGGCCGTCGCGCAGTACGCGCGCGAACAGACGCAGCTGATTGGCGGTGCGGCCGCGTTCGCCCTGCAGCCGCGCCAGCGGCAGGCCGCTCTCGCGATGGGCGCGTTCGGTCAGCGTGTCGCCGAGCGCCTCGATGCCGTCGGCGATGCGCTCCAGAAAGGCGGCGCGCTGTTCCGGCAGCGTGTTGCGGAAGGCGTCGAAGGCCTGTTCGGCCAGCACGCAGGCACGGTCGACCTCGGCCGCGCCGCCGCCATGGAAGTCGGGGCCCAGCGTCGCGCCGGTGGCGGGATCGATCGCCTGCAGCACGGCGTCCTGGCCGCGCACGGCGCTGGCGCCGATCAGCATCTCTCCGGTGATCTTCATTGGCTTCTCCTGAAAACGTCGATGGCGCATCGGCCGCCGCGGTTCCATACCGGGGGCGGCCGATGCGCCGGGGGCATCATGGCGCGCCGCGCCGGGTTGCCGGCCGCGGCGCGCGAACAGCGTTACTGGCCGCCGACCTTGTCGATCAGCCGCTGCAGCATCGCGCATTCCTCTTCGCTCAGATCGGTCAGCGGCGCGCGCACCGGGCCGGCGTCATGGCCGACCAGGCGGGCGCCCGCCTTGATGATGCTGACCGCGTAGCCCTGCTTGCGGTTGCGGATGTCCAGGTAGGGCAGGAAGAAGGTGTCGATCAGGCGACCGACCGTTTCGTGATCCTCGGCGGCGACGGCGCGATAGAAGTCCATCGCGGTCTTCGGGATGAAGTTGAACACCGCCGACGAGTAGACCGGCACGCCCAGCGCGCGATAGGCCGCGGCGTAGACCTCGGCCGTCGGCAGCCCGCCCAGATAGGCGAAGCGCTCGCCCAGCCGGCGGCGGATCGACACCATCAGCTCGATGTCGCCCAGGCCGTCCTTGTAGCCGATCAGGTTCGGGCAGCGCTCGGCCAGCCGTTCCAGCTGCACCGCGTTCAGGCGGCACACCGCGCGGTTATAGACGATCACGCCGCAGGACACCGAGCGGCAAACCGCCTCGACGTGGTTGGCGATGCCTTCGGGGCTGGCCTCGGTCAGATAGTGGGGCAGCAGCAGCACGCCATGCGCGCCCAGGCGCTCGGCTTCCTGCGCATAGGCGATCGCGACGCGGGTCGGGCCGCCGGCGCCGGCGATGATCGGCACCTTGCCGCGGCAGGTGTCGACCGCGGTGCGGACGATGTCGCTGTACTCGTTCGGGGCCAGCGAGAAGAACTCGCCGGTGCCCCCGGCGGCGAACAGCGCGCTGGCGCCATACGGGGCCAGCCATTCGAGGCGCCTGGCGTAGGAGGCCGCGGCGAAGTCGCCGTTGGCGTCGAAATCGGTCACCGGGAACGACAGCAGGCCGGTGCTGATGATCTGTTTGAGGTCTTGGGGGTTCAGGGACATGGTGGTTTCCGATTTTCCGATTTACCGATGAAAGGGCCGGGCGTCCTGCCCGAATGCGCAACGTTGGACGGTGACGGCGCTGCCGCCAGGGAAGCGCCGTTCGATGTTCGATATCGTAAGACATCATACAACTGTGGCGCAAGAGGTCCGGGTCGGGGGTTAACCCTCGGGGAGGCGCGGCGGCTTCAGGTCTGGGTGCTGGCGGCTGCGGCCGATGCCTTGCGCAGGCGTTCGCGGCTGTTGGTCAGATGCATGCGCATCGCCGCCTTGGCGCCATCGGGGTCGCGGCGCTCGATCGCGTCGTAGATGCTGTCGTGCTCGAAGTTGACCCGTTCCAGATATTGCTCGCGGTCACCTGGCGTGACGTGCAGACGGCCGCGCGGAATCACCGAGGTGCCCAGATGGCCCAGCATCTCGCTGAAGTAGCGGTTGCCGGTGGCGCGCGCAACGGCCAGGTGGAAGGCGAAGTCCGAGGCGACCGAATCGCCCCCGGAAGCGGCGGTGCGCTTGAGCTCGTCCAGCGCGCGCCGCATCTCGGCCAGATCGGCGTCGCTGCGCCGCACGGCCGCCAGGCCGGCGGCTTCGGCCTCGATGCTGACGCGGAATTCCAGCATCGCCAGCACGTCCATCGCGGTGACCATGGCCGACGGGTCGATGCGGAAGGGAGAGGCCGATTCGGCCGGGGGCGGCGTCAGCACGAAGGTGCCGATGCCGTGGCGGGTCTCGACCAGGCCGCTCGCCTGCAGGCGCGACAGCGCCTCGCGCACCACGGTGCGGCTGACGCCGAGCGTGGCCATGATTTCCGATTCGGTGGGCAGCTTGTCGCCGGGGCGCAGCGTGCCCTGGCGAATGCTGTCGGTCAGGCTGGCGACCGCTTCTTCGGCCAGCGTGCGGCCGCGGCGGCGAAGCGGATTGGGGGCCAAGGTCGAGGCTTTCATAGGGTAAGTACGGTGCTTGACCGGTTCTGGAACGGCTCATTATACTGCGTCGTAAGTTATACGACGACTGATAACCGACTTTATCCGGTTTTCCCTTATCTCACCCTGTCCCGTGCCGCCGTCCGGCGCGCCATGGAACCAGGATGACGACGCCATCCGAGACAGCATTCCGAGACCGCATTCCGAGACGCCTCATGACAGACCAATCGATCTCCGCGCCGGGCGCCACGCCCGTCGTCACCGAACTGACCGTGATCCCGGTCGCCGGCCACGACAGCATGCTGATGAACCTGTCGGGCGCCCATGGCCCGTTCTTCACGCGCAATGTCGTGCTGCTCAAGGACAGCGCCGGCCGCACCGGCGTCGGCGAGGTACCGGGCGGCGAGGGCATCCGGCAAACGCTGGAAGACGCCCGCCCGCTGGTGGTCGGCCAGCCGATCGGCGCGTACCAGGCGGTGCTCAACCGGGTGCGGCAGGCCTTCGCCAGCCGCGATGCCGGCGGGCGCGGCCTGCAGACCTTCGACCTGCGCATCACCATCCATGCGGTGACCGCGCTGGAGGCCGCGCTGCTGGACCTGCTGGGCAAGCACCTGGACGTGCCGGTCGCCGCGCTGCTCGGCGAAGGGCAGCAGCGCGATGCCGTCGAGATGCTCGGCTACCTGTTCTATATCGGCGACCGCAAGCGCACCACGCTGCCGTATCGCCAGGAGGCCGATGCCGACGATGCCTGGTTCCGGCTGCGCAACGAGGAGGCGATGACGCCCGAGGCGGTGGTGCGCCTGGCCGAGGCCGCCTACCAGCGCTACGGCTTCAACGACTTCAAGCTCAAGGGCGGCGTGCTGCGCGGCGACGAGGAGATGGAGGCGATCATCGCGCTGGCCGAGCGCTTTCCGAACGCTCGCATCACGCTCGATCCGAACGGCGCCTGGTCGCTGGCCGAGGCCATCCGGCTGTGCCGCGACAAGCATGGCGTGCTGGCCTATGCCGAAGACCCGTGCGGGGCCGAGGACGGCTATTCGGGCCGCGAGATCATGGCCGAATTCCGCACCGCCACCGGACTGCCGACCGCGACCAACATGATCGCCACCGACTGGCGGCAGATGGGCCATGCGGTGCGGCTGCAATCGGTCGATATTCCGCTGGCCGATCCGCACTTCTGGACCATGCAGGGCTCGGTGCGCGTCGCGCAGATGTGCGCGGAATGGGGGCTGACCTGGGGCTCGCATTCGAACAACCACTTCGACATCTCGCTGGCGATGTTCACCCATGTGGCCGCGGCCGCGCCGGGGCGCGTCACCGCGATCGACACGCACTGGATCTGGCAGGACGGCCAACGCCTGACGCGCGAGCCATTGAAGATCGAAGGCGGCATGGTGCAGGTGCCCAAGCGTCCCGGCCTCGGCGTCGAGATCGACATGGCCGAGCTGGAGAAGGCCCATCAGTGCTATCGCAGCATGGGACTGGGCGCGCGCGACGACGCGGTGGCGATGCAGTTCCTGATTCCGGGCTGGAAATTCGACAACAAGGCGCCGTGCATGGTGCGGTAGCCGGCTTCGGCGGCGTGGCCACCGACATCGGCGCAACGACACCACCGAAGCGACATCACCGAAGCGACATCACCGAAGCGACGGCATCTCGATAACGAGCCGATACTCAGGAGACAACATGAGCAAGACCTTCATTTCCACGCCTCGCTGGCGCGGCGCTGCCGCGGCGGTGCAATCCCGTGCGCGCCGCCTGCCGCGACTGATGGCGGCCGCCGGTGTGCTGGCCGGCGCGTTTGCCGGCAGCCTGGTGGCCACGGGCAGCGCCGCCGCGCAGGACTGGCCGCAGAAGCCGGTCTCGGTGGTGGTGCCGTTCCCGCCGGGCGGCTCGACCGATACCATCGCGCGCCTGCTGGCGGCGCCGCTGAACGAAAAGCTGGGCAAACCCTTCGTGATCGAGAACCGCCCGGGCGCGACCGGCGCGATCGGCGCGGCGATGGTCAAGCGTGCGCCGCCCGATGGCTACACGATCATGATCGCGTCGATCGGCGTCTATGCGGTCAACCCCTTCCTGCAGAAGAACCTCCCGTACGACCCGGCCAAGGACTTCGACCTGCTGACGGTCGCGGTGCGCGCGCCCAACGTGCTGGTCGCCAATCCTTCGGTTGCCGCGCGCAGCGTGCAGGACCTGGTGGCCCACATGAAGAAGAACCCGGGCAAGGTCAGCTTCGCGTCGTCGGGCGCCGGTTCGTCCGATCATCTGACCGCGGCGCTGTTCTGGCAGAAGACCGGCACCGACGGCCTGCACGTGCCGTACAAGGGCGGCGGCCCGGCGATCCAGGACCTGCTGGCTGGCCAGGTCGAGGTCTCGTTCCAGAACATCAACGCGGTGATCCAGCACATCAAGGCCGGCAAGCTGAAGGCGCTGGCGATTACCTCGGACAAGCGCTCGCCGCTGCTGCCCGACGTGCCGACGCTGGCCGAAGCGGGCGTCAAGGATGTCGAGGTCTACTCGTGGCAGGCCGTCGCCGCGCCGCGCGGGCTGCCCGCCAACGTCAAGTCGCGCCTGCACGGCGCGCTGGTCAGCTCGCTGACCGATCCGAAGATGCGCGCCAAGCTGGCCGAGACGGGCTTCGAGGTTGTCGCCAATACGCCGGAGCAGTTCGCGCAGTTCGAGAACCAGGAACTGCAGCGCTGGAAGAACGTGATCGAGGCCGGCAAGATCACCATCGATTGACGATCGAACGATCGCTCCACGACATGTCGTTGCCCCGCCCTGTGCGGGGTTTTTTTGTGGTCGTCGGAATGTGCCGCGGGGATGTGGCGGTGGGGATGGCGGAGACGGTGAGATTCGAACTCACGGATGGGTCACCCCATCGGCAGTTTTCAAGACTGCTGCCTTAAACCACTCGGCCACGTCTCCGCTAAAGGCCGGCCTTGCACCGGCCGCGCATTATAGCAAGGCGATATGCGGCAAGGCGATTTCGGCGCCGGGAAACGCCTCGTTACACATCTTGCACGGCGGGAAGACAAGATACCCGGGCTGTCGGCGTCCGTCCGACATCGCGGAACCTTGTCTGGATGTATACCTCCTAGGGCAGGAGGGAGCGGCGCCGCGCCGCATCCCGTCTCTTCTCGTCCCAGTCAGGAGAACATTCAATGAACGGCAAGACTTTGTTTGGCATGGCTGCGCTGGCCGCCGCAATCGGTACCGCGGGCTGCGCGGCGCCCGGCGGCGGTTATGGCTACGGTGCCACCAATACCGGCTACCAGACCGGACAGGGCGCCTACCAGGCGCCGGCGGGCTCGGTGTTCTACGGTCGCGTCGAAGCGATCGAGCCGATCCAGCAGCCGCGCGGCGCCAGCTCGGGCCTGCTCGGCACGGTGATCGGCGGCCTCGCCGGCGGCCTGCTCGGCCACCAGATCGGCGGCGGCCGCGGCCAGACCATCGCGACCATCGGCGGTGCGGTGGCGGGCGGCGTGGCCGGCAACCAGATCGAACAGCGCACCACCGGCGGCATGGAGACCGTCTATCGCGTGCACGTGCGCCTGGACGATGGCCGCATGGCCACCGTGACGCAGCGCCAGGCCAACAATCTGCAGGTGGGCCAGCGCGTGCAGGTCGCCAACGATATGGCGTCGCCGATCTGACGATACGGTCGCTGCAGTAAGGTCGCTGCCACGGCAGCGTCCGCAAGGAAAAAGGCTGCGAATGGAACGCAGCCTTTTTCTTTGGGCTTGCCGCGCGAATTGCAGCGCGAATTGCAGCGCGAACTGCTGGGCGTATGCAGCGAAATGGGCGAGGCCCGCGCGGCACGCCTTACGACTTCAGGAAGATCTCCTGCAGGTCGTTCAGGAAGCGCCGTCCCAGCTCGGTCGGGCGGATCATGGTCGGGTCCGGGTCCAGCAGTCCCTTGTCGGTGGCCAGCGCCAGCTCGCGCCGGATGGCATGCAAGGGCAGGCCGGTATGGTCGTGAAAGAGGCTGGCCGGCACGCCGTCGGTCAGCCGCAGCGCGTTCAGCATGAACTCGAACGGCAGCTCGGCGGCATCGACGTCGCGCGCTTCCTGCACCGCGTTGCCGGCCATCGCCTGCGCCATGTAGGTGGCCGGATGCTTGTAGCGCATCTGGCGCAGCACGCGATGCGGGAACGACAGCTTGCCGTGCGCGCCGGCGCCGATGCCGAGGTAGTCGCCGAAGCGCCAGTAGTTCAGGTTGTGGCGCGCCTCGCGATGGGGCTGCGCATAGGCCGAGGTCTCGTAATGGCGATACCCGGCCTCGGCCGTGCGCGCCTCGATCCAGTCCTGCATCTCGTAGGCGGTGTCGTCGTCGGGCAGCGCCGGCGGGAAGCGCGCGAACAGCGTGTTCGGCTCCAGCGTCAGATGGTAGAGCGACAGATGCGTGGTGCGGTACGACAGCGCCGTCTCGACGTCCTGCCGGCACTGCGCCAGGGTTTGCCGGGGCAGCGCATACATCAGGTCCAGATTGACGTTGTCGAAGTGGCGCAGCGCGATGTCGATCGCCGCGCGGGCCTCGGCGCCGCCGTGAATGCGGCCCAGCGCCTGCAGGTGTTCGTCGTCGAAGCTCTGGATGCCGATCGACAGCCGGTTGATGCCGCTGGCGCGATAGCTGGCGAAGCGCTCGGCCTCGAAGGTGCCGGGGTTGGCCTCCATCGTGATCTCGGCATCGGCGTCCAGCGGCAGCAGCGCGCGGATGTCGGACAGCAGCCGGTCCATGCCGGCGGCCGACAGCAGGCTGGGCGTGCCGCCGCCGATGAAGACCGTATGCACGGGACGTCCCCATACCAGCGGCAGCGACTGCTCCAGGTCCGCGCGCAGCGCGTCCAGATACGCCGCTTCGGGAATCTCGCTGCCGTCGGGCGCCGCGTGCGAATTGAAGTCGCAATACGGGCATTTGCGCACGCACCAGGGCACATGCACATACAGCGACAGCGGCGGCGAGGCCGGCAGTGAAATCTGTCCTGGCTTGAGCCACAGGCCGACGTTGTCGCCGCCCGAAGGAGCGGGGGCGGGCGTGGCGCCGGAGATGGGGACGATGGGAATCATGACTGTCCGTCCGCGGCCGGGTAGGCGGTGGCATCCCGGCGCAGCCGCTCGCACAGCGCCTGCAATGCGAGCGCGCGATGGCTGACGCGGTTCTTCTCGTCCGGCGACAGTTCGGCGGCGGTCTTGCCCAGCGCCGGCAGCAGGAAATACGGGTCGTAGCCGAAGCCGCCTTCGCCGCGCGGGGTGTCGACCACCTCGCCGTCCCAGCGGCCCTCCGCGATGATCGGGCAGGGATCGTCGGCATGGCGCACCAGCACCAGCACGCAGTAGTAATGCGCGCTGCGATCGGCCTGGCCCGCCAGTTCGGCGATCAGATGCGCGTTGTTGGCGGCGTCGCTCTTCTCCTTGCCGGCCAGCTGCGCATAGCGCGCCGAGTAGACGCCCGGGGCGCCGCCCAGCGCATCGACGCTGATGCCGGAGTCGTCGGCCAGCGCGGGCAGGCCCGACAGGCGGCTGGCATGGCGCGCCTTGGCGAGCGCGTTCTCGACGAAGGTCACGTGCGGTTCCTCGGCCTCGGGAATGCCCAGCTCGCGCTGCGGCACCACATCGAAGCCCAGCGGCGCCAGCAGCGCGCCGAATTCGCGCAGCTTGCCGGCGTTGTTCGAAGCCAGCACCAGGCGTTGCGATGCGCGCATGGCGATGCCTGCCGTCGTGCCTGCGGTCATGCCCGCGGTCATGCCAACCCCAGCGCCTGGCGCTGCATCGCGACCAGCTGGGCGATGCCGCGCTCGGCCAGCTGCGTCATCGCGTCGAGCTGGGCGCGCGAGAACGGCACGCCTTCGGCGGTGCCTTGCACCTCGACGAAGCCGCCGCTGCCGGTCATCACGACGTTCATGTCGGTGTCGCAGGCGCTGTCCTCGGCGTAGTCCAGGTCGAGCACCGGCTGGCCGTCGACCATGCCGACCGACACCGCGGCGACGAAGTCGCGGATCGGGCTTGCGGCGATCAGGCCGTCGCGCAGCATCATCGAGACGGCATCGTGCGCGGCGACGAAGGCGCCGGTGATGGCGGCGGTACGGGTGCCGCCATCGGCCTGCAGCACGTCGCAGTCGAGCTGCAGCGTGTATTCGCCAAGCTTCGACAGGTCGAACACCGAGCGCAGCGCGCGGCCGATCAGGCGCTGGATCTCCTGCGTGCGGCCCGACTGCTTGCCGCGCGCGGCCTCGCGGTCCGAGCGGGTATGGGTGGCGCGCGGCAGCATGCCGTACTCGGCGGTCACCCAGCCTTCGCCGCTGCCTTTCTTGTGGGGCGGCACCTTGGCCAGCACGCTGGCGGTGCACAGCACCTTGGTGTCGCCGAAGACGGTCAGCACCGCACCTTCGGCGTGCCGGGTGTAGTGGCGGGTCAGGGTGATCGGGCGCAGCGCATCGGCCGCGCGTCCACTGGGTCGCATGGAGGCTCTCTTGGAAGGAAAATCGGGAACAGGCGCGATTTTAACGCCGGGCGCCGGTGGACGCTGGCGGGCAGGGTCCCGCGACGGGCATCGGACCCCCGGACGGGCCCGCGGGGCAAAGTTCTTTACAATACAGTGTTCAATACAGTGTTGGTCAGCCCACCTGCCGGGCCGGCCGCGATCGCCGCGCCGTGCGGCCCTCGCCGCCAGCCCCTTCAAGAGACGAATCCATGATCCATAGCATGACCGGATATGGCCTGGCGACGCGCCAGGCACCGCTGACCGACGCGCATGGCGCGCCCAGCGGCAGGACCGCCGCCGTGTCGGTCGAATTCCGCACCGTCAATTCGCGCTTCCTCGATCTGCTGTTCCGCGCGCCGGAAGAATGCCGCGCCTTCGAGCCGGCGCTGCGCGAGATGCTGATGGCCAAGCTGTCGCGCGGCAAGCTCGAGTGCCGCATCAATCTGCAGCGCACCGACGCGGGCGGCGCTGCGCTGGCGCTCAATACCGGCCTGCTGACGCAGCTGCGCGAGCTCGAGGCCACCGTCGCCCAGACCTTCGACCAGGCAGGCACGCTGCGCATGGGGGAGATCCTGCGCTGGCCCGGCGTGCTGATCGAGCCCGAGCTGTCGCAGGACGCGCTGCGCGAGGCGGTGCTCGGCGCCGCCAAGGACGCGCTGGCGCAACTGCTCGAAGCGCGCCGCCGCGAGGGCGATGCGCTCAAGGCCACGCTGGTCGAGCGCATCGACGCGATGCTGGCGATCGTGCAGCGCCTGGCGCCGGCGGTGCCGGACCTGATCGCGCAGCACCAGGACAAGCTGACCGAGCGCCTGCAGGAGGCCTTCAACCTGGTCGCGCCGAACGGCATGCCGTCGATGTCGCGCGACGAGATCGGCGAGCGCATCCGCCAGGAGGCGACCGTCTACGGCATCCGCATCGATATCGCCGAGGAGCTGTCCAGGCTCGAGGCGCATCTGAACGAGACCCGGCATATCCTCGACAAGGGCGGCCAGGTCGGCAAGCGGCTCGACTTCATGATGCAGGAGCTGAACCGCGAGGCCAACACGCTGGGCTCGAAGGCCGCGGCCAAGGAACTGGCCGATGCCTCGATGGAGCTCAAGCTGCTGATCGAGCAGATGCGCGAACAGATTCAAAATCTCGAATGACGAACATGAGCGAACCGACTCAGTCCAATCCGCCGGCGCAATCGCCGCCGCAAGCGCATACCGCGATCGACACCGTGTATCCCGGCAACCTGTTCATGGTGGTGGCCCCGTCCGGCGCGGGCAAGTCCACGCTGGTCAACGCGCTGCTGGCGCAGGACCCGTCGATCCGCCTGTCGATCTCGCACACCACGCGGCCGCCGCGTCCGGGCGAGCAGGACGGACGCGAGTACCACTTCACCACGATCGAGGCCTTTCGCGAGGCGCGCGATCGCGGCGACTTCCTCGAATGGGCCGAGGTCCACGGCAACTACTACGCGACCTCGCGGGTCTGGATCGAGCAGCAGATGGCGCACGGCCACGATGTGCTGCTGGAGATCGACTGGCAGGGCGCGCAGCAGGTGCACAAGCGCTTCTCCAACGCGGTCGAAGTCTTCATCCTGCCGCCGTCGCTGACCGCGCTCGAAGAGCGTCTGCGCAAGCGCGGGCAGGACGAGCCCAACGTGATCGTGCGGCGCCTGCTGGCGGCCGGCAGCGAGATGGCGCATGCCTCCGAAGCCGACTACGTGATCATCAACGACGTGTTCGAAGAAGCGCTGGAAAAGCTGCGCTGCGTGGTGCGTGCCACGCGCCTGCGTTTCTCCTCGCAGAAGGCGCGACACGCCGATCTGTTCATCGAACTCGGCATCCACTGAATGCGGGGCCGCGGGGCCGCGGGCCACCTGCGGTAAAATGGCGGCCATCGCATAGGTTCTGTCTCAAGGTAGATTTGATATGGCGCGTATTACCGTCGAAGATTGTCTGAAACACATCCCGAACCGCTTCGAGCTCGCGCTCGCGGCGACTTACCGCGCGCGCCAGCTGGTGCAGGGGCACACGCCGAAGGTCGAGGCCAAGGACAAGCCGACCGTGGTGGCCCTGCGCGAGATCGCGTCGGGTCAGGTCGGCATCGAAATGCTGAAGAAGGTACCGACCTGATTTCGGCCGGCGGCCCGGATTCTCAACGGCATTGCGAGCTCCCCTGGAATACCGCGCGATCGTCGCTTTGGTCGACCGGATTACCCTGATCGCACTCGTTGCCCACGTCTGAACCACAGGCCGCCATCATGCCCTCGTCGCCGCGCTCTTCCTCGCGATCGTCGCCAAAAGCGGGCAGCACGGGAGAGACGCGCGCCGCGGCGCGCACCGGCGCGCCCAATATGCCCGATCCATTGGGCGACGACGTGGTGGGCGAGCGTGCCGTAGCCCCGGCGATGGCACCCGCCAAGGGCCGCACCGCCACCGTCCCGGCCGCGCAGCCGCGCGAGGCCGACAGCGGCGTCGCGGTGGCCGCACCGGCCGCCCAGGCCGCGGACGGTCTCTTCATCGACGCGGTCCTCGCGCAGACCTACCGGCATTTCTTCGGCCCGACCTCGCAGCCCGCGGTCCCGCCGCGGCAGCAGGTGATCTCCATCGCCGGCCTGATGGAGAAGCTCAACTACCTGAAGCCGGCCGACCAGGCTCTCGTGCGCGAGGCCTTCCAGTTTTCCGACGAGGCCCACCTCGGCCAGTACCGGCAGAGCGGCGAGCCGTATATCACCCATCCGGTCGCGGTCGCCGAACTGTGCGCCGAGTGGAAGCTCGATGCGCAATCGATCATGGCGGCGCTGCTGCACGACGTGATCGAGGACCAGGGCATCACCAAGAGCGAGCTGGCCGAGAAGTTCGGTCCCAAGGTCGCTGAACTTGTCGACGGGCTGACCAAGCTGGACAAGCTCGAATTCCAGAGCCGTGAGCAGGCGCAGGCAGAAAGCTTTCGCAAGATGCTGCTGGCGATGGCGCGCGACGTGCGCGTGATTCTCGTCAAGCTGGCGGACCGCACGCACAACATGCGGACGCTGGGCTTCGTGCCGCCGGAGAAGCGCCGGCGCATCGCGCTGGAGACGATGGAGATCTATGCGCCCATCGCGCACCGGCTCGGTCTGAACAGCACCTACCGCGAACTGCAGGAACTGTCGTTCAAGGTCGGCTCGCCATTCCGCTACGCCACGCTGGAGAAGGCCGTCAGGGCGGCGCGCGGCAATCGCCGCGAGGTGGTCTCGCGCATCCTCGAGGCCGCGCAGAGCGCGCTGGCCAACGCGGGCATCGTGGCCGAGCTGTCCGGCCGCGAGAAGACGCTGTACAGCATCTATCGCAAGATGCATGACAAGCAGCTGTCGTTCTCGCAGGTGCTCGACGTGTACGGCTTTCGCGTCGTGGTCGAGACGCAGATGCACTGCTACATGGCGCTCGGTGCGCTGCATGGGCTGTACAAGCCGATGCCGGGCAAGTTCAAGGACTACATCGCGATCCCGAAGATCAACGGCTACCAGTCGCTGCATACGACGCTGGTCGGCCCCTTCGGCACGCCGGTCGAGTTCCAGATCCGCACCCGCGAGATGCACCAGATCGCCGAGGCCGGCGTCGCGGCGCACTGGATGTACAAGCATCACGCGGACCAGATCAACGATATCCAGCAGCAGGCGCACCAGTGGCTGCAGTCGCTGCTCGATATCCAGAGCCAGACCGGCGACTCGCAGGAATTCCTCGAACACGTCAAGATCGACCTGTTCCCGGACGCGGTCTATGTGTTCACGCCAAAGGGCCATATCCGCGCGCTGCCGCGCGGCGCCACGGCGCTCGACTTCGCCTACGCGGTGCACAGCGACCTGGGCAACCAGTGCGTCGCGGTCAAGATCAACAACGAGTTGCTGCCGTTGCGCACGGAGCTCAAGAGCGGCGATATCGTCGAGGTCATCACCGCACCGTACTCCAAGCCCAATCCCGCCTGGCTGTCGTTCGTGCGCACCGGCAAGGCGCGCGCGGCGATCCGCCACTATCTGAAGACCACCAAGCTCGACGAGGCGATCCAGCTCGGCGAGCGTCTGCTGGAGCAGGCGGCGCGCCAGCTCGGCATCGACCTGAAGGCGGTGCCGCAGCCGGTGTGGGAACGGATGATCCAGTGGACCGGCAACAAGCAGCGCGACGACATCTTCGCCGACCTGGCGCTGGGACGGCGCGTGCCCGCGGTGGTCGCCAAGCGCATGGAGATCCTGCTGCAGGAGCTGTCGGGCGACTTCGATGCCGCGCTGATGGCGGCGGTGCAGACCTTTGCCGGCGAGGAGGCGCCCGCCGTGCCGATCACCGGCGACGAAGGCATGTCGATGATCTTCTCGGCGTGCTGCCGGCCGATCCCCGGCGATTCGATCGTCGGCTATCTCGGCAAGGGCGAAGGGCTGCAGATCCATGTCCAGGACTGCAAGGTCGCCAAGCGGCTGCACAGCAAGGACCCCGAGCACTGGATCGAGGTCATGTGGGCCAACAAGACCACGCGCGCCTTCGATGTCTCGATCAAGGTGCTGGTGCGCAACGTCAAGGGGATCGTCGCGCGGGTCGCGGCGGACCTGACCGCGGCCGACGCCAACGTCGCGCACGTCGCGATGGAGCACCAGGACAATGGGCGGCAGGAAGCGACCTATATGCAGTTCGTGATCCAGGTCCACGACCGCCTGCATCTGGCAAACGTGATGCGGGCCCTGCGCCGCAATACCGACGTCATCCGCATCTTCCGGGACCGCAACGACGGCTGACGCGCCGTCGCTCGCCGGCTGCGGCTCCGGGCTCAGGCCTCCCCGCGCTTCGGATACCGGACTTCCAGGATATCGATCTGCTCGATGCCGTTGGGCGTGCGCAGCGGCACCGTATCGCCCTCGCGGGCCTTGATCAGCGCCTTGGCGATCGGCGAGATCCAGCTGACCCGGTGCGCGTCCAGATCGACCTCATCCATGCCGACGATGGTGATCGTGTTTTCCTCGCCGGACCGGTTGGCGTAGGTCACCGTCGCGCCGAAGAAGATCTGGTCGTTGTCGCCTTGCAGCGAGGGGTCGACCACCTCGGCCTTGTCGAGCCGGCGCGTCAGGAAGCGGATGCGGCGATCGATTTCGCGCAGGCGCTTCTTGCCGTAGAGGTAGTCGCCATTCTCGGAGCGGTCGCCGTTCGACGCGGCCCACGAGACGATCTGCACGATCTCGGGGCGCGCGACATCGATCAGGTGCATCAGCTCGTCGCGCAGGCGCTGGTAGCCCTGCGCGGTGATGTAGTTCTTGGTGCCGGCCGGCAGCGGGGCGGCGCCTTCCGGGAGGTCGTCGTCTTCGTCTTCCGACGATTCTTTGACAAATGCCTTGCTCATGGTACGGATCACTTCTTGGTGGGCAGACATTATAGGAACACCGGCCGGTTCCGGTGACGCCGAAAAAGATGGCGCAGGGGGCTTCACAAAAACAAAAAACGCGATATAATCTCTTTCTCGTGTGCGGCTGTAGCTCAGTTGGATAGAGTACTTGGCTACGAACCAAGGGGTCGTGGGTTCGAATCCTGCCAGCCGCGCCACCTACATGCAGTACGAACGGCTTGGAGAGTCTTCTCTCCAAGCCGTTTTTGTTTTGGCGTTTCGGGTGGGCTGGCTTGCCAAATGTGCCCGGCCGCCGGGCTGGCAATCGAAGGCCTGATCGGGCTACGACTCGGGCGTCCCGATTACAGCGCAGCCGGATTCTCGCTGTTTGCCGCCGCGCTTGGGCGACCGCTCTGGACGTTGGCACCGGCCTTCAATCCGGCGTATGCCGCAAAGCCGAGCGCGGCAACCGATATGGCCAGCGTGGCCACCCATTTGTAGATGTCGGTATGCGCGCGTTCGACCGAGGCACGGATATCGCCCAGGTCGAGCTTGGCGTCGAGGCGCGTCAGCGTGGTCTCGATCCCCGCGACGCTGGTGGCGAGCGTGGCGACATCGGTCTTCAGCGTCGATACGTCGGTTTTCAGGGTCGACACGTCAGTCTTTAGGGAGGATACGTCGATCTTTAGGGACGACACGTCGGTCTTTAGGGACGACACGTCGGTCTTCAAGGTCGAGACGTCAACCTCGAGCCGGGTCACCGATTGTTCCAGGCGTTCGATGCGGTCCATCTTGGGATCATCCATGATGCAATCGGGTTGATGTGGGGCGGTCGCGGGCTCATGCGGCTCGTCGGGCAATGTCCGGCTGACGCGGATCGCAATGCGAAGATGATGGCATGAACCGAACCGATTCACTGTCAATTTGCGTTTCGGCTGCGGCGTTCTCCGACAGCGGAGTCAGCCTTCGCCGCCTTGCGCCTGTACTGGGCCGTGGCTAGCCTGAAGGCGTGTACCGGACAAATTGCAGGAGGCGCGATGCATGACGACGATTGGCGTGTCGAGGACTATCGCGGCATGGATGTCTATGTGCTGGTGTCCGAGCGCAAGGGCGGCGGGCCGACGGGGTGGGCCTATGAGGTTCGCATCGGCCAGGAGGGCGGCGATCCGAGCGACGCGGGCGATGTCGAAATGATTTCCAGCGGCGAGCAGGTCTTCGCGACTCGCCACGCCGCCGAGGTCGCGGCCTTCAGTGCGGGCTATGCGCGCGTGGATCGCATCCTCGGACCCGAGCAGTGAGCGTCCTGCCGGCATTCCAGGGCGCAGCATCCATTCATGTCACGCCGTGATGTATCGACGCGTGACGCCCGGTTTTCATCCCGATAATAACGCTTGCAATCGACGCGCGATTGCTTCATAATGTTGTTCTTCCAGACGCGGGGTGGAGCAGTCTGGCAGCTCGTCGGGCTCATAACCCGAAGGTCGCAGGTTCAAATCCTGCCCCCGCAACCAGATTGATCAAAAAGGGCGCTCGTAATGAGCGCCCTTTTTGTTTGCCTTGCTATTCGCCTTGTGCGGCTGACGAACCGCGGCTCGAGCACGAGCGATGTTGTGCGGGAGCGGTGCGATCACACCAGACAATCGCACCAGGCCATCACACCAGGTTGCAGTATCCCGCCCGCCTTGCCTCTCCAACGGCCCAGACGCAGAAGCCGATCGGACCGCGATGCCGCCGCAGGCGCGCCATCGAAGGTCCCATCGTGATCGTATCGAACAAGATGCGCCGGCATTGCCGATCGGAGGTCAGCTGCAACGCCAGCGTGCCCTCAGGTGTCGTCGCGCGCGGGTCCGCGTTGCCATTCAATAGCGCTTCGACGCCACGCACATCGTTTGCCTCGCTGGCGCGATGCAGTGGCGTCCATCCCTGCGCATTCAGGCGTTCCGCGCTCGCCCCGGCGCTCAACAGCGTGGCCAGCAGTTCAGCCGGAGCGTTAGCGTCCAGGGCCATGTGAATCAACCCGCTTGCCGGTGGATCGGCCAACTGAATCAGCGCCGGCGAGGCTTGCAGCAAACGGCGCAGCTGCACCAGATCGTGGGACAGTATGGCGGCGTGCAAGGCATGTTCGATCGTACCCGCTTCGGTGTCGGGGCCGGATCGCTCAGCCGCACTTGAGGATCCGGCGGAAGGGACGGGGTCGTCGTGCGGCGGCGTCTGCGGGCGGAGAGAAGAAGGGGCGCGAAGGGGCATCATGGCGAGGGAGGTCCGTGGTTGAAACCCGTGACGCTATCCCTTTGCGCCGGCCGGTCTTGCGCGCTTCGGCCAAAGCTTTGCGAAACTCCGCAGGCGCCGATGCGCGTTGCTAGCTCGGCGAGCCGCCAGCCAGCGCGATCGCCTGTTCGAACGTTTCCCGCACCGCGGGTTGGTCCTCGCGCTCTGCCGCTGCCGCGCGCTCGCGCAGCCGGGCCACCAGCACCTGCAGATTGTTGCCGACGGGAGCGGCTTTGCTGGCGTCGCATTCGCTGACTGCTTCGGTCATCAGCTGCTGCAGTTCCTCCCCAACATCGGCGCCATCGAACGCGCTGACCGACAGCGCCGAGATGCGGTCGAGGTAAAGGTTGACCAGCGCTTCGTCGTGTACCGGTTCGGGCATGTCCATCTCGGCCTCCGTGTTGTGGGTTGGCGGTGTGATGTCCATTCTAGTGGCCGCCCCGGGCTGCCTGCTGTCGGCACGTGGCCTACAGCGCGCCTGTCTGCATGGCCATTCAATGCCGCTAACTCTCGGGTCGGTCGCGGGAAGGAAAGGCTGGCAGCGCGATGCGGCGGGGCGCGGCCTTCAGTGCGCGAGTGGGCCACAGCACGTAATTGGTATGCGGGTCGAGCGGCTTGCCGAAATAGGACACCCACACCTGCACGCCGTGCTCGGTCTCGGCGATGATCGCCGCCACCGCGCGCGCGGCGACCGCAGGCGATTTCAGCAGTTCGGCCAGCGCTTCGACGCCCTGGACGACGTGGTGCTTGACCCCCTGGAACCACGCATATTGGCGCATGGCGGACAGTAAACGCTTTGTCATGTTCAGCCTGTCTCCGTTAGAAACGAGAATGAGAACCAGGTGTCTGACCGTGGTGCCCGCGCTTCGTTCAGCGCGAATGCCGGGCAGTTTTCTATCGCTGGTCCGGATCGATTCGTGGACGGCGGAGGCCCCAGGCGGACTGCCTGGTCATCGGCGGCGGTCTGCCGCGGAATTGACAGCCCCGCTTGCTTTGCCGTAGCTTCGGACGCATGGGCGGCGCGCCCACGGCCGTCGCCGCCGGGTCCCCGAAGCGGCGACCCTCATCATCCCGCAAGGAGCTCCCCGATGACCGAGGACATGCTGATGCAATTGATGGTGGAGGTCGAGAAGGAAGATCCGATCGACTATGCCAACCTGCCGTTCGACGACGGCGCGCTGCGGGCCCTGGCCTGCCGCCTGGTGGCCGAGCGCTCGCAGGCGATGGAAGCGGCCGGCATGCCGGTCGACGCGGTGCTGGCCACCATGTGGGCGTCGACCGCCAAGCTCGTGCTCGAGAACATGGTGCTGAATGCGCGCCTGCTGACCCTGCAGGGCGCTCCCGACGACGCCCGCGCGCTGATCGAGCGCATCGCCCGCCGGTCCCGCGGCAATCCCTGATCCACTTCCCTGCGCGGGGCCTGCCGTTTAGGTAAACTACGCTCCTTCAAGCCTTACAGTGTGCCTTCGCCCGCACGGCGGCAGGCCGGCACAAGGCGGCTCAAGGAGTTCGAGGGTGGTCAAGTGGATCATTGTCGCGGCCTATCTCGGCGCGATTCTGTATGTGCATTTCCGCGGCAAGGTGCGCCTGCGCATCTGGCGGCAATTGCTGGATCATTCGGCGCTGGTCGCGCCGGTCAATTGCTTCATGTACGCCTTCTCGGGCGTCCCTCGCACGCCGTTCATCCCGGTGGAGCGCTTTCCCGAACTGGAGAGGCTGCGTGCCGCCTGGCCGGAGATCCGGGACGAGGGCCTGGCCCTGGCCGCGATGCGCAAGATCAAGGCCGCCGAGAAGAACGACGATGCCGGCTTCAATTCCTTCTTCAAATACGGCTGGAAGCGCTTCTACCTGAAGTGGTACGAGGCGCAACACCCGTCGGCCGAGCAACTGTGCCCGCGCACGGTCGCGCTGCTGCGCGAATTGCCGTTCGTCAAGGCCGCGATGTTTGCCGAGCTGCCGCCGGGCGGCAAGCTCAATCCCCACCGCGATCCCTTCGCCGGTTCGCTGCGCTACCACCTCGGCCTGGCGACGCCGAACGACGATCGCTGCTTCATCGAGGTCGACGGCGAGCGGCACAGCTGGCGCGACGGACAGGGCGTGGTGTTCGACGAGACCTATCTGCACTGGGCCGAGAACCGCAGCGACGAGAACCGGCTGATCCTGTTCTGCGACATCGAGCGGCCGATGCGCTATGGCTGGGCCGGCAAGGTCAACCGCTGGCTGGGCCGCAAGGTGATGAGCGCGGCCAGTTCGCCGAACGACGAGACCGACCAGACCGGCATGATCAACAAGCTGTTCCGCATCGTCTGGCTCGGCGGCCAGTATCGCCGCCGCCTCAAGGCGTGGAACCGCCAGGTCTACTACGTGGTCAAGTTCGGCCTGATCGCCGCCGGTGTCGCGCTGATCGTCTTCCTGTAAGCCGGTGAGCTTGCAGGCCTGCAAACCTGCAAGCGACCGCTGCACGGACGCGGTGCCCCGGCACCGCGTTCCATCCCCTCCGCTAGCGCGGCGCCAGCCGCGCCACCACGCCGGCCAGTTTCCGATACGCCTGCTCCAGCGCGGTCGAACGCGGCGCGCCGATATTGATCCGCAGGCAATGGTCGAAGCGGCTCGAGTTGGAAAAGACGACCCCGGGCATCACCCGCACGCCGGCCTCCAGCGCCTGCTCGAATACCGCCTCCGACGACAGCCGATCCGGCAATTCCACCCACAGATGCATGCCGCCCTGCGGCGCCGACAGGCGCGTGCCGGCCGGAAACAGGGCTGCGATCGTTTCGGCGGCCCAATGCCGCTGATGGCGCAGGCGGGCGCGCAGCCGCCGCAGATGCCGATCGAAGTCGCCCGACGCCATCAGCTCGGCCACGGCGATCTGCGACAGCAGCTCGTTCGGCCGTGACTGGCTGAACTTCAGCATCTCGACCCGCGCCTGCCACTTGCCGGCGGCAATCCAGCCCAGTCGCATGCCGGGTGCCAGATTCTTGTGCAACGACGCGCAGTAGATCACGTTGCCGCCGCGGTCCCAGGCCTTGGCGGCAGCCAGCGGCGCATCGTCGTCGGCCAGCGTCGAGAAGCAGTCGTCCTCGATCAGCGCGATGCCGCGCGCCTCGCACCATTGCACCAGCCGGGCCTTGTTCGCGTCCGGCATGATGCTGCCCTGCGGATTCTGCAGATTCGGTACCACCACCACCGCGCGAATGTTGTCGTAGGTCTGGGCGGCCAGTTCCAGCGCTTCCAGCGACAGGCCCGTCTGCGGGCTGCACGGGACCTCCAGCGCGCGCATGCCGAGGCTTTCGAGGATCTGCAGCAGCCCGTAATAGGTAGGCGATTCGACGGCGATGACATCGCCCGGGCCGGCGACCGCGCGCAAGGCCAGGTTCAGCGCCTCGGTGCAGCCATGCGTGATGGCGATCTGCTCCGGCGCCAGCGTCATGCGAGCCTGCAACGCCTGGCGCGCCAGCGCGGCGCGCAGGGCCGGATGCCCGTCAGGCTCGACCGCGCTGCCGAGCAGATTCGGATGGCGGCGCAGCGCGCGGCCGGTGGCCTGGCGCAGCGATTCGACCGGATAGAGTTCAGGCGGGGCGCAGGCGCCCGCCAGATTGACGGCCTCCGGATACAGGCGGCCGCGCGCGATGATCGCCGAGATGCGGGCGTGGATGCCGACGTACTGCGCGGGATCGGGCAGCGAGGCAGATGGTTCGGCGATGGGAGTGGCCTGTGGCGCCGGCGGCCGCACGAAGTAGCCAGAGCGGGGGCGCGCTTCGAGCAGGCCTTGCGCCTCCATCTCGCGGCACGCCTGCAGCGCGGTCGACAGGCTGACGCCGTGGCGCTCCATCAGAGCCCGTATCGACGGCATCCGCTCCCCCGGCAGCAGCGTGCCCGCGGCGATGGCCTGCCGATAGTGGCCGGCGAGTTGGCGGTACAGCGGGGCGGAGTCCATGCGGCATGGTGGCGCATCCGGCCGATGCGCAACAGATACAGAAAAGTTTCGGCCGTATCGTAACAGAGCGAAGGATGGGGCTCTGTTCTGCTGTCCGTTCCGGTGCGGTGTGCCTGCCGCGCCGCGACGCCGGCCGGTACGCTGCATGCATTGGATCGCGGCGCTGACCGCGGTGCTGACCGCGGTGCTGACCGCGGTGCTGACGATACCGGCCGGTCTTTCCTGCTGTGTCCGTGGCACCCCCGACGCAGCCGAACCCGCCCGAGGCCATCATGTCCATCCTCTCTCTCCTGCCACATCCCATTCATTTCCACCGCGCGCTGAAGCTGCCAGCCGGCCAATCGGTCGGCTTCCATGCCAGGGCCGGCGCCGAACTGCATATCGCCGATGGCGACGTGGAGCTGATCGAACCGCCGCTGCTGCTGGCCGAGACGCTGCACTGGCCGCGACGCCGTCTGCCGTCGGGCAGCGTGGTCGCGCTGTCTCGCTCCGGCTGGTTTGCCCTGCGCGCGCAGCGCGATACCACCTTGCGGCTGCGCCAACGTGCCTGGGTATTCTCGCCGACCCGTATCGCGCGCATACTTTCCGGCTGGCGCCGCCGGCGCCTGGCGCATTGAAGGCGGGCATTGACGCCGACCATTGAAGCGCAGCCAACGCCTGTTCCCTTCGTAGCACCTACGTCTTTCCCTGCAAGGAGTGCTGTCCCATGACGCAATTGGCCATCTCGTTCACCGATGTCGTAGAGGCGCATCGCCGCATCAGTGGCGTCGCGCACCATACACCGGTGCTGACTTCGGCCACCGCCGACGCGCAGAGCGGCGCGCGGCTGTTCTTCAAATGCGAGAACCTGCAGCGGATGGGCGCCTTCAAGTTTCGCGGCGGCTACAACGCGATCGCGCAGCTGTCACCCGAGCAGCGCGCCGCCGGCGTCGCGGCGTTTTCGTCGGGCAACCACGCGCAGGCGATCGCGCTGTCGGCGCGGCTGTTCGGCACCCGCGCGGTGATCGTGATGCCCAAGGACGCGCCGCCGGCCAAGATCGCCGCGACGCGCGGCTACGGCGGCGAGGTCGTGCTGTACGACCGTTATACCGAGGACCGCCAGGCGATCAGCGAGCGGCTGGCCCGCGAGCAGGGCCTGACGCTGATCCCGCCATTCGACCATCCGCACGTGATGGCCGGGCAGGGCACCGCGGCCAAGGAACTGTTCGAGCAGGCCGGTCCGCTCGACGTGTTGCTGGTGCCGCTGGGCGGCGGGGGGCTGCTGTCGGGCAGCGCGGTGGCCGCGCGGGCGATGCATCCGGGCTGCAAGATCATCGGCGTCGAGCCGGAAGCCGGCAACGACGGCCAGCAGAGCCTGCGGGCCGGGCGCATCGTCACGATCGGCACGCCCGACACGATTGCCGACGGCGCCCAGACCCAGCATCTGGGCCAGTACACCTTCCCGGTGCTGCAGCAGCTGGTCGACGATATCGTCACGGTCAGCGATGCCCAGCTGATCGAGGCGATGCGCTTCTTTGCCGGCCGCATGAAGCTGGTGGTCGAGCCGACCGGCTGCCTGGGCGCCGCGGCGGCCTTCGCCGGCAAGGCGCCAATCGCCGGCAAGCGGGTCGGCATCATCCTGTCGGGCGGCAATGTCGATATGGCGCGCTACGCCGCGCTGCTGGGGCAGGTGCCGGCGCAGGATTGACGCTCGCGCGGGGTGGGGGCAGCGGCCTCGGTCAGGGGCCGCCGCGGCCGAAAGGCTTTAGAATTGCGGTCCGGTCATCGGACCCGCCGTTCGGCCGTCGAATACTTTATCCCCATGCTACGCCTCAGTGAACTCAAGCTCCCCCTCGACCATGCAGAAAGTGACCTGGAGGCCGCTGTCCGCGCGCGGTTGATCGAGATCGGGGTCAAGGGCGACGGCATGGTGTCCTTCACCGTGTTCCGCCGCGCGCATGACGCGCGCAAGCGCTCCGATATCAAGCTGACCTACATCGTCGATATCGAAGTGAAGGACGAGGAGGCAGCCCGCAAGCGCATCGCCGGGAAGCCGAACTGGAGCGTGACGCCCGACATGACGTACCGCTTCGTCGCGCAGGCGCCGCAGCATGTGGCGACCCCGCGTCCGGTGGTGATCGGCATGGGCCCGTGCGGCTTGCTGGCCGGGCTGATCCTCGCGCAGATGGGCTTCCGGCCCATCATTCTGGAACGCGGCAAGGAAGTGCGCGAACGCACCCGGGATACCTTCGGGCTATGGCGCAAGAGCGTGCTCAATCCGGAGTCGAACGTGCAGTTCGGCGAGGGCGGTGCCGGGACCTTCTCGGACGGCAAGCTCTATAGCCAGATCAAGGATCCGAAGCACTACGGCCGCAAGGTGCTGCACGAGTTCGTCAAGGCCGGCGCGCCGGAGGACATCCTGTTCAAGGCGCGGCCGCACATCGGCACGTTCCGGCTGGTCAAGATGGTCGAGAACATCCGCGCCGAGATCTTCGCGCTCGGCGGCGAGATCCGTTTCGGCACGCGGGTCGACGATATCGACATCGAAGGCGGCCGCGTGCGCGGACTGCAGCTGTCCAATGGCGATTATCTGCCGTGCGAGCAGGTCGTCCTGGCGGTGGGGCACAGCGCGCGCGACACCTTCGAGATGCTGTACCGCCGCGGCGTCTTCATGGAGGCCAAGCCGTTCTCGCTGGGCTTTCGCATCGAACATCCGCAGGGCATGATCAACCGCAGCCGCTTCGGCAAGTTCGCCGGCAACAAGCTGCTGGGCGCCGCCGACTACAAGATCGTGCACCACTGCAGCAACGGGCGTTCGGTCTACAGCTTCTGCATGTGCCCGGGCGGCACCGTGGTGGCGGCGGCATCCGAGCCGGGGCGCGTGGTCACCAATGGCATGAGCCAGTACAAGCGCGCCGAGCGCAACGCCAATGCCGGCATCGTCGTCGGCATCACGCCCCAGGACTATCCGGGCGGCCCGCTGGCCGGCATCGACTTCCAGCGCCATTGGGAAGAACGCGCCTTCGAACTGGGCGGCCGCAACTACTGCGCGCCGGGCCAGCTGGTCGGCGACTTCCTGGCCCGGCGGCCGTCCACCGCACTGGGCACGGTCGAGCCGTCGTACAAGCCGGGCGTGACACCGACCGATCTGAGCACCGCGCTGCCGGACTATGTGATCGAGGCGATCCGCGAGGCGCTGCCGGCGTTCGAGCGGCAGGTGCCCGGATTTGCGATGGACGACGCGGTGCTGACCGGCGTCGAAACGCGGACTTCGTCGCCGCTGCGCATCCGTCGCAAGGACGACTACCAGAGCATCAATGTCGGCGGCCTCTATCCGGCCGGGGAAGGCGCGGGCTACGCGGGCGGCATCTATTCCGCGGCGATCGACGGCATCGAGGTCGCCGAGGCGGTCGCGCTCGATATCGTCAGCCGGATCGGCAAGGCGGCCTGAGCGATGTCCCCGTCGGAGCAGCAGGCGATCCTGGACGCCACGCACCACTGGCTGACGCGGGCCGTCATCGGGCTCAACCTGTGCCCGTTCGCCAAGAGCGTCCACGTCAAGGAGCAGATCCGCTACGTGGTCAGCGAGGCGACCGATGCCGAGGCGCTGCTCGATACGCTGGAAACCGAGCTGAATGCGCTGGCCGAGGCCGATCCCGCGCGCATCGACACCACGCTGCTGATCGTTCCCCGGATGCTGGCGGACTTCGCCGACTACAACGATTTCCTCTACCTGGCCGAGCGCCTGCTCGACAGCCTCGGCTTGTCAGGCGTGCTGCAGATCGCCAGCTTCCATCCGCAATACCAGTTCGCCGGCACCGACGTCGACGATATCGAGAACTACACCAACCGCGCGCCGTATCCGATCCTGCATCTGCTGCGCGAAAAGAGCATCGCGCGCGCGGTCGAGGCCTTTCCCGACGCGGCGGACATCTACGAGCGCAACGAGGAAACCATGCGCCGGCTGGGCCATGAAGGCTGGCGGCGCTGCATGGCGGGCGAAGACCCGCAGTGAGCGGGTGCCCCGCTGAAACTCAGGCGGGCGTGAAGAACCGCTCGCGCATTTCTTCGAGCCCCAGCGTTTCGAGCACGTGAGCCAGCCGCTCGGCCGGGCGCCGACGCGGCAGGTCCTTGAACTGCGCGACGATCAACTCGTTTTTCATCGAGTGTTCCCAGCCCACGAGCTCGGTCACCGTGACATGATAGCCGTGCGCTTCGAGCTGCAGGCAGCGCAGCACGTTGGTGACCTGGCTGCCGAATTCGCGCGTGTGCAGCGGATGGCGCCAGATCTCGGTCAGCGGATTGCCCAGCGTCTTTGACTTGTTCCTGCGCAGCACGGCGGCGACCTCGGCCTGGCAGCAGGGCACCACCACGATGTACTTGGCGCGCTTGGTCAGGGCGAAGCGGATCGCGTCGTCGGTCGCGGTATTGCAGGCATGCAACGCGGTGACCATGTCCACCGTCGCGGGCAGCCGGTCCGAGGTGATCGACTCCGCCACCGACAGATTCAGGAACGACATGCCCGGAAAACCGAGCCGCTCGGCCAGCGCGGTGGACGAGCGCACCAGTTCCTCGCGGGTCTCGATGCCGTAGATATGCGAGCGGTCCTGCTGTGTCTTGAAGAACAGATCGTAGAGGATGAAGCCGAGATACGACTTGCCAGCGCCGTGGTCGACCAGCGTCAAGTCGGCATGGTCCCGCTTGAGGTCCTGCAACAGCGGTTCGATGAACTGATAGAGGTGGTAGACCTGCTTCAGCTTGCGGCGGCTGTCCTGGTTCATCTTGCCGTCGCGGGTCAGGATATGGAGTTCCTTGAGCAGCTCGATCGACTGGCCGGGACGGATTTCGTGGGTATTCGACATGGGATACGGCGGGGTTGGCCCGGTCCTGACGCGCCGCGTCTGGGGCACCGAGGGGTCGGGCGGGCAGGGCGACAGTTTACCGGAAGGCGTCCCGAAAAAATTTTCCTAAAGTTTTGCCGAAATCTGCCGTAGGTGACGGACAGGCGGCATGCCGACTCGGCACCGTCCTGACAACAACGATAAATCAAAGGCAGACGGCTGGAGGACGCGATGGGCGACGTAGCAGCTTCGGTTGTACGGGTGTGGGTGGAGAACACGGACAAGGCCGTACGGGCCCGATATGAGGTGCCGGCGGAAGCCGACGGCGGCGGTGGGCCGCCCGACCGCGCCGCGCTGATGGCAGCCCTCGAGGCCCAGGGCTGGGCGCATGCCAAGCTCGACGAGCACGCCATCGCGGCGTTCCTGCTGACGTGTCATCGCGATGGCGCGCCGGCCGAGGCCGTGGTCGGCGAGCTGGTCGACGGCTACTTCGAGATCGATATCGATGCCGACTCGCTGACGGTGCGGCTGACGCTATGGCCGCCCGAAGGCGGCCGCGCGGTGCAGCCCAACGATGTGCGTGTCGTGCTGGCGGGCCGCGGCATCAAGCTGCCGGTCGACGAGCCGGCGCTGGCCGAAGCCTTCGCCGCGGGACGTTGCGACGACCTGCCGATCGTGCATGGCACGGCGCCGACGCGGGGCACGCCGGCGCGCTTCGTCAATCTGCTCGAGCCGCGCCGAAGCGGCGCCGAGGACGACCACGCCCGCATCGATCTGCGCGACCTCGGCAATCTGTTGCTGGTCCAGCCCGGCACGCATCTGATGCGGCGTATCCCTGCGGTGCCGGGCACCGCGGGGCAGGACGTCTTTGGCCGCGTGTTGCCCGCGCCGGAGGTGGCCGACACGCCGTTCGCCGAACGGCTGACCGGCGTGGGCCACGACGCGCACGATGCGAATCTGCTGGTGGCGACGGTGGCGGGCTTGCCGTCGGTACGCGCGCGCGGCGTCAGCGTCAACCCGGTCGTCGCGGTGGACGCGGTCGACATGCACTCCGGCAATATTTCGTTCGAAGGGACGCTGCGCGTCAGCGGCGACATCAAGACCGGCATGTCGGTGCGCGTCGCCGGCGACGTCATCGTCGGCGGCACGATCGAGGCTGCCCATGTCGAGGCGGGCGGCAATGTGGTCGTCAGCGGCGGCATCATCGGCAAGTCCGAGGGGCCGCACGATCCGGCCAGCGCGATCGCGCGGATCCAGTGCAAGGGATCGGTGCACGCCCGTTTCATCGAAAACGCCGTGGTGGAGGCCGGTACCACGGTCACCGCAGACAGCGCCATTCGCCAGAGCGATGTCGCCGCGGGCGAGACCATCACCGCGGGTGACCCTGCCGTCGGCAGCGGCAATATCACCGGCGGCCGCTGCCGCGCCTGGCATGCGGTCCGTACCGGCACGCTGGGCGCGCCGGCCGGCACCGCTACCGCCATCCATGTCGGCCTGAATCCCTATGCCGATGCAGAAAAGGCGGCGCTGGAAGCGGAGAAGCGCCGGCAGGAACAGGAGCAGGGCAAGATCCAGCAACTGATGGCGTTCTTCGCCAAGAATCCGGAGCGCGCCACGCCCGAACTGCGCGACAAGGCGCGGGCCACATTGTTCAAGTACACCCGGGACATGCTGGACACCGACGCCCATCTGGCCAAGCTGACCGAGCAACTGCATCCCCGCCCGGACGCCGCCGTGGTGGTCGGCAAGCGCGTGCACGGTGGGGTCAGCATCGCGATCGGGCAGAAGACGATGCGCGTGATGGAGGATATGCCGAAGGTGGAACTGCGGCTGGTCGGCGAGGGGATTGGGGTGGTGCGGGAATGAAGAAGCGGCGCCGAGGCGCCGCTACCTTGAAGCTGGTCCCGCCTGGGCGCCCTGTTTACTACAGGGACAGCGCGGTTTGCGTGAAGTGTCGGATATTGCCAGCCGGCTCGGTGCCGACATAGCTGTAGTCGAACTCGCACTTGACCGCACGGCCCAGTTCGGTGGCCCACCAGCAGCGGTAGTCCATCCGATAGGCGGCATTGCCGGTCACGCCGTTGGTCAGATTGCCGTCGTTCGAATTGGTAAACGCCACGCCATACTTGATGCGCAGCGTATCGAACGTATCGCTGCCGACGGCGACGCGTTCGAACGCTTCCACATTGGCTTCGAGCGCGGCGGTTTCGTGATACGCGCCGCATTGATACTGCCAGCCCGACTGCCAGGTCTTGCCGACG
The DNA here is from genome assembly GCA_031181345.1 of Cupriavidus sp. Taxonomy (GTDB): domain Bacteria; phylum Pseudomonadota; class Gammaproteobacteria; order Burkholderiales; family Burkholderiaceae; genus Cupriavidus. The sequence goes on from JAPSLC010000025.1 coordinate 58,632, forward strand.
AACATCGGGTATTGGAAATGCTCGCGCTTCGGCGTGAAGGTGCAGGTCTGGGTCGGATTGTCTGCGCGGATGCGCGCCGTGCGGTTGCGGTCGGCATCATTGAGGAAGGTATCGGTCAGCGTGCCGCTGACGTTATAGCGGTTCATTGTGAAGCCGCCCTGGGCGTCGACCGCCTCGGTTGTGTCGCGATAGGTGCGGTCGAAGGGCGACCCGTCGACATTCGTCCCCTGCTCGCGCCACAACGTCGTTTCTCCCACCTTGGTCGCTACGCGCGCATAGCGGTGCGGCGGCACCTCGATACGGATCGTCGCCAGCTTGCTCGCATCGGCGGCGGACTTGGCCACCAGCGTGACCGTGCCGCCTTCCGGGCTGATCAGCACGGCGTCCCACACCGCACTGTTCTGGCTCTTCGGCTGGACCGTGGTCTTCTCCATGCTGGCTGTCCACGTCACGCCGTTGCTGGCGCTCAGTCGTACTTCCTGCCCGGACGCGATATTGAGCGTCGTGGTGCCGCCGTCCTTCAGCGCAAAGCCGGTGATCGGCGTGCCATCGAGGCTGGCTGACAGCTGGAAGCCCGTGTCGTTGCTGCCGCCTTCATCACCACCACCACCGCCGCACCCGCTCAGTGCCGCGAGAGCCAACGCGGCCGCGGTAAATCCCGTCCAATCTCTCATCTCTTTCCCTTGTTATTCACCGATTTTTTTTCGGCCGAAGCCGCGCGGGATATTAGCAAGGCGCTCGGCCCAAAGTAGGGGGCCGAGAAGTAGGGTTGACCGGGCGGGATTGTTGGGATAGATGCGTGCCGCTTCCGTAGGTTTCTCTTCTAGGCGGGGTTGGTCCGCCAGTCTCAGACAGTCCTGCGCCAACGCGCACGACGGCTGACCGTATGGCAACCATCGTGATTCAACGCGGCAACGGCACGACGCAACAGGCGTGCTTCATCGAGCGTCACCGGATAACGCTGCTCCACGTCGTCGATCGAGCCGAGATCGAAATAGCTCTGCAGCGTTTCGCCGTGGATCGTGATGCCCCAGCTGTCCATTTTCCGCAGGTCGGCGAGGCAGAGGGTGACGAAGGTATCGGGATCGTTCGAGCCGGCGCTGTCGATGGCGCGGTCCAGCCGCGTTGCGAGCGCCCGCACTTCGGTGCAGTTCCGCGGGGGAGTGTGCGTGCCGGCGGCGGTCTGTTCGGGCCTGGACTCAGCATCCAGCGAAGGGGTGCTCGCGGACGATGGCAGGTAACCAGGTGCCTGTGATGGGTGGTGGGGGGTGATCGGATTCATGGAGAGCTCGAACGGGTGGAGGGGATTCGAGCTTATCCGGCGCCAGCGGACGTGGCGTTGGGCGGATTCTGAAAGACGGGGGGGGCGGACCGCCGGGCTTGTCGAACGTAGCGTCGGACTCTCAGCGCAGATCAATGGCGCCCCAAAACAAAATGCCCCTGGAATGTTCCAAGGGCATTTCGATGAAACCTGGTGCCGAAGAGAGGAATCGAACCCCCGACCTTCTCATTACGAATGAGCTGCTCTACCGACTGAGCTACTTCGGCAACACTACCGGTTGGGAACCGGATAGAGCCCGCAATAATAGCAGCGGATCAGGCGGCTGTGAAGCCCCTCGGCGCACTTTTTTCACGGCCCGTGCCGTCGCCCGTCAGCCGAAGGTGCGGCCGGTGGACGAAGCGGAATTCGTTGGCGTGGGCGCATCTGGCCGAGACAAGCCGGCGAGCAGCGCGTCGACCGCCGCGATGAATTCACGCAGGCGGACCAGCGTGACCGGAAAGACCGGGTCCGATGCGTCGATGGTCCACGGGTAGAAGTACAGCTCACGCTCCTGCGCGCTGATCGGCACGCCCCAATTGGCCAGCTGGCGCAGCTCGCAGACGTGGAGATCGATACCGTCGTTCAGGCCGTAATGCAGCGCAACGTCCAGCGTTTCGTTCAGCCGAATGGCCAGGGCCTGCACCGCTGCGCGTTCGAGCGGCGCGTCGCCGCAGGGCGGGTTGGCCGGGGTGATGGCGGTGGCGGACGGGTTGATCGGTGGGGTGATGGCGTAGCGGGCGCCGACATCCGAGAGGGGGACCATCGCGGTTTCCTTGCTGCAAGTCTGGTTGGGAAAACAGCAGGGTAGTGACCCGGCGAGGCCGAAGAAATGAGCGGATTCTGATTCCCGCTGAGAAAAGAAAAAGGGCCGCCGGCAATGCCGGTCGGCCCTTCTGGCGAGCGAGCCCATGCAGGGCCGGCCGCCGCGCAAACGGGCGTATCAGCCGCCTGCCTGCGCCTCCTGGTGGTAGCGGGTCACGCGCTCGACCTCGTTCTTCGAGCCCAGGATCACCGACACGCGCTGGTGCAGTTTTTCCGGCTGGACCTCGAGGATGCGCTGATGGCCGTTGGTGGCCGCGCCGCCGGCCTGTTCGACCAGCATCGCCATCGGGTTGGCCTCGTACATCAGGCGCAGCTTGCCCGGCTTCTCCGGCTCGCGCTTGTCCCACGGGTACATGAAGATGCCGCCGCGCGTCAGGATGCGGTGGACGTCGGCGACCATCGAGGCGATCCAGCGCATGTTGAAGTTCTTGCCGCGCGGGCCTTCCTCGCCGGCCAGGCATTCGTCGATGTAGCGGCGCACGGGCGGGGCCCAATGCCGCATGTTCGACATGTTGATGGCGAATTCCTTGGTGTCCTCGGGGATCTTCACGTCCGACTGCGTCAGCACGAAGCTGCCCGCCTCGCGGTCCAGCGTGAACATATGGACGCCATTGCCGACGGTCAGCACCAGCGTGGTCTGCGGGCCGTACACCGCGTAGCCGGCCGCGACCTGGTGCGTGCCCGGCTGCAGGAAGTCGGTCTCGGTGACGGTCTGGCCCGGCTTGGGCATATGCAGCACCGAGAAGATGGTGCCGATCGACACGTTGACGTCGATGTTCGACGAGCCATCGAGCGGATCGAACAGCAGCAGGTATTCGCCCTTCGGATAGCGGTTCGGGATCTCGTAGAACGAGTCCATTTCCTCCGACGCCATCGCGGCCAGGTGGCCGCCCCATTCGTTGGCGTCCAGCAGCACCTCGTTGGCGATCACGTCCAGCTTCTGCTGCGTTTCGCCCTGCACGTTGCCGGTGCCGGCCGAGCCCAGCACGCCGGCGAGCGCGCCCTTGCTGACGGCATTGGAGATGGCCTTGCAAGCGCGCGCGACCACTTCGATCAGCAGCCGCAGTTCGGGCTCGATGGTGTTGTGCTTGCGTTGTTCCTCGACCAGATAGCGGGTCAGGCTGATGCGAGTCATGGGGGTTTCCTCCTTGAATGGCCGCCATTCTACAGGCCGGGGCGGGCGGTCCCGCCGATGTCGGGGGGCTTGGCCCGCGATCGCTGGTGGGCTATCGCACCGATTCAGCACCGATTCAGCACTGATTCAGCACGAATCGGCACGAATCGGCGCGAAGCGGCACCAACGCCCACGACCCAGGCCGCATCACGCCGACAGCGCCTTGCCGACGATCTCGCGCACGTCGCGCGACAGCTTGTCGGCCGCCGCGACCCGCTCCAGCGCGGCGCGCATCTTGTCGCGCAGCGGCAGCGTGTACTTCTGCCAGCGGTCGAGCGCGCGCGCCAGGCGTGCCGCCACCTGCGGATTGATGGCGTCCAGCGCCAGCACCTGTTCGGCCCAGAACTCGTAGCCCGAACCGTCCTCGGCATGGAATTGCGCCGGGTTGCCCGAGCAGAAGCTGAAGATCAGCGCGCGTGCGCGATTGGGATTGCGCAGCGTGAAGGCGGGATGCTGCATCAGCGCCCGCACCGTGTCGATGGTGCGCTTGCCCGCGTGCGGACCGACGTCGCCGCGCTGCATGCCTTGCAGCGAGAACCACTTGTCGACCACCAGCGGATCGTTCTCGAAGCGCTGGTAGAAGTCGGCCAGCGCGGCCTCGCGTCCGGGCGCGAAGCTGTTGACCATCGCCGTCAGCGCGGCGAAGCGGTCGGTCATGTTGTCGGCCTGCTGATACTGCTGGCCGGCCAGCGCGTACATCGCATCGTCGCCGACCTCGACCAGATAGCCCAGCGCCAGATTGCGCAGCGCGCGCTTGCCCGCCGACTCCGCGTCGGGACGATAGGAACCCGTGGTCGCGCTGGTCTCGTAGGCGCCCAGCCAGTCGCTCTGCAGCGTGCGGGCGAGGCCGGCGCGCATGAATTGCCGCGCGCGATGGATCGCTGCCGGATCGGCCACGCCCATGCGCTCGGCCAGATAGGCTTCGGCCGGCAGCATCAGCGCCTGCTCGCGGAAGGCCGGGCTCAGCGAAGTGTCGGTCAGCACCGAGCGGAACGCGCCGATCAGCGCTGGGTCCAGCTCGAGTTCGCGCCCGGCCTGCACGTCGGCCACCAGCTTGAGCAGCGCGCGCGTCGCCAGCCGCTGGCCTGCTTCCCAGCGGTTGAACGGATCGCTGTCGTGCGCCAGCAGGAACGTCAGCTCGTCGTCGCTGTAGTCGACATCGACGATCACCGGCGCCGAGAAGTTGCGCAGCAGCGAGGGCAGCGGCGGGCGCGGGCCCTTGGGCAGATTGACGAAGCGGAAGGTCTGCCGCGCTTCGGTGAAGTTCAGCACGCGCGTGGTGTCGCCGGCGGCCGCTTCGCCGTCGAGCTGCAGCGGCAGGTCCTTGCCGTCGGCGCCGATCAGCCCCAGCGCGAAGGGGATATGGAAGGGCAGCTTCTCCGGCGTCCCCGGCTGGGTCTCGATGCCGACCTTGGGGCATTGCTGCGTCAGCGTCAGCGTGAGCCGCCCCTGATCGGCGTCCCAGTCGGTGTGCACGCCGACCACGGGCGTGCCGGCCTGGCTGTACCAGCGTCCGAACTGGGTCAGGTCGCGGCCGTTGGCGTCGGCCATCGCGGCGAGGAAGTCGTCGCAGGTCACCGCCTGTCCGTCGTGCCGCTGAAAATACAGGTCCATGCCCTTGCGGAAGCCCTCGCGGCCCAGCAGGGTCTGGTACATGCGGACCACCTCGGCGCCCTTCTCGTACACCGTCACGGTGTAGAAGTTGTTGATCTCCTCGTAGCTGTCGGGCCGCACCGGATGCGCCATCGGGCCCGCGTCCTCGGGGAACTGCACCTGGCGCAGCACGCGCACGTCCTCGATGCGCTTGACCGCGCGGGCCGAGCCGTCGTCGGCGCCCTGCTGGGCCATCATGTCGGCGGAGAATTCCTGGTCGCGGAACACCGTCAACCCTTCCTTCAGCGACAGCTGGAACCAGTCGCGGCAGGTCACGCGGTTGCCGGTCCAGTTGTGGAAGTACTCGTGGCCCACCACCGATTCGATATTGAAGAAATCGGTGTCGGTCGCGGTGGCCGCATTGGCCAGCACGTACTTGGTGTTGAAGATGTTCAGGCCCTTGTTCTCCATCGCGCCCATGTTGAAGTCGCCGACGGCGACGATCATGAAGCGGTCCAGATCGAGCTCCAGCCCGAAGCGCTGCTCGTCCCAGCGGATCGCGTGAATCAGCGAATCCATCGCGTGCTGCGTCTTGTCCAGGTCCTGCGGTTCGACCCAGACCTGCAGCAGCTTCTCCTTGCCCGAGCCGGTGGTGATGCGTTGCTCGATGCATTGCAGCTTGGCGGCGACGATGGCGAACAAATAGGAGGGCTTGGGGAAGGGGTCTTCCCACACGGCCTCGTGGCGGCCGCCATCGAGCTCCTGTTCGCCGACCAGGTTGCCGTTGGACAGCAGCACCGGATAGGCGGCCTTGTCCGCGCGAAGCGTGACGCGGTAGGTCGCCATCACGTCGGGGCGGTCCAGGAAATAGGTGATGCGGCGAAAGCCCTCGGCCTCGCACTGCGTGAAGAAGTTGCCGTTGGAGACGTACAGGCCGGACAGCGTGGTGTTCGCCTGCGGCTGGCACGCGCTGACGATCTCCAGCGTGCCTTGCTCGGGCAGCCCGTTCAGCGTCAGGCTGCCGTCGTCCTCGCGATAGTCGCCGAGCGGCTGGCCGTCGAGCCGCACGCTCAGCAGCTCCAGCGCCTCGCCTGCGAGCACAAGCGGCGCGCCGGCCTGGCGGCGGGCGAAGCGCAGCGTGCTGGTCACCACGGTGCGCTGCGGATCGAGCTCGAACACCAGGTCGACGTGTTCGATTGCAAAGGCGGGCGGGGTATAGTCCTTGCGGTGGACGGTGACGGGGGTATCGGTGCGCAGCATGGATGGTCCTGTCCTGGAAGGCGGTGAGTAGGGGCGCCGGACGCCGGGTAATCCATTGTAGCCAAGCACGGCATGGCCGCACGGCGCCAAGGGAATTCCGGCGCACGCCGCCGGTCTGATGCAACGAGAGGGCGGCCCGTCGACCGCCTCGCAACCACCACCGGCTAACCATCGGCATGCGGTCCGGTGGAGCCCTATCGGCGGGATCATGAACAGAAGGAAGAACATCATGTGGCAATGGCGAAACGCCTGTGCACGGGCGGGCCAATGGCTGGGCATCGTGGGCAGCCGCGGCGAAGGACAGGGGCGGGCCGGCAAGCGGTCCGGCAAGTGGTCCGGATGGGCGGGGGCCGCGATGCTCGGCGCCTTGCTGCTGTCGGGCTGCGCAAGCACGGTGACCACCGACGTGACGGCGTTCCGCCAGCCCGGCTGGCAGAACGATGCGCCCCGCACCTACGCCTTCGAGGCCGAGAAGGGGCAGGGCCAGCAGGAGCAGCAGGCGCAGCTGGACCGTGCCACCTATCAGAACTGGATTGCCGACGCGCTCGCCGGCCACGGCTTCACGCAGGTGGCACGGTCGCAGGCGCGCTATCTGGTCAGCTTCGATTTCGACGCCGATCCGCGCCTGGTGCGCGTGCATGAGACCTACTATCCCGACCCCTGGTACCCCTGGGGTCCCTACTGGGGCCCGTACGGCTACTACCGCCCGTGGGGACCGTGGGGCTGGGGCCCGGGCTACTGGCCGCCGCAGACGGTGATCCGCGACGTGCCGGCCACGCTGGCGAGCCTGCGCGTCTTTATCCGCGAGGCCGCCGGCAACAAGCGGGTCTACCAGGTCACCGCGCAGAATCTGAGCGAAGGCAGCACGATGCCCGGGCTGATGCCCTATCTGGTGCGCAGCGCCTTCGCGGAATTTCCGATGGAAAGCGGCCGGCCGCGGCGCGTGACGCTGGAGGTCGACAAGAACGCGCGGTAGCGCGGAACGACGCGGTTCCGCTGTGCCGACACGGACGCCGGCATGCATCCGCCACAGGATGCATGCCGGCGTTCTGTTTTACCGGTGGATCGCCGAAAGCGCATTCGCGCAATTCCGGGTCATTCGCGCCATTGGCGCTATTCCGGTAAAAGCTCTTTAACCGCAAAATCCCCGCGTTTGCGGCCTTCCATGGCGCCATTGGCGCGACTGGCGCACGGCGGCTGGGCTAGAATAGCTCCTCGATTTTTTTCGGCCCTTGGCTGTTCGACCGGCATTGACCGGCATCGCACGGCGCCATGTTGGGCCCCTTTCCGGACGAGCGACATGAGCAGCAAGACCAGCGGTGACGCACCGCAACACGCCCCCAACAGTCCTGAAGCGCAACTGCGCCTCGCCGCGCTGGAATATCACCGCAGCCCGACCAAGGGCAAGATCCAGGTGACCGCGACCAAGGCGCTGTCGAACCAGCGCGATCTGTCGCTGGCCTATTCGCCGGGCGTGGCCTATGCCTGCGAGGAGATCGCCAGGGACCCGGCCATGGCAGCCGAGTACACTTCGCGCGGCAACCTGGTGGCGGTGGTCACCAACGGCACCGCGGTGCTGGGGCTGGGCGATATCGGCCCGCTGGCCGGCAAGCCGGTGATGGAAGGCAAGGGCTGCCTGTTCAAGAAGTTCGCCGGCATCGACGTGTTCGACATCGAGCTCGATGCGCGCGATCCGGACCAGATCGTCGAGATCGTCGCGGCGCTCGAGCCCACGCTGGGCGGCGTGAACCTGGAGGACATCAAGGCGCCCGAGTGCTTCTACATCGAGAAGAAGCTGCGCGAGCGGATGAACATTCCCGTCTTTCACGACGACCAGCACGGCACCGCGATCATCTCGGCGGCGGCGCTGCTCAATGGCCTGAAGGTGGTCGGCAAGGACATCGGCAGCGTCAGGATGGCGGTATCGGGCGCGGGCGCCGCGGCCATCGCGTGCCTGGACACGATGGTCAGCCTCGGCGTCAAGCGCGAGAACATCTACGTGGTCGATTCGAAGGGCGTGATCTTCGTCGGCCGCGACGCCAACATGGAGGCCAACAAGGCCCGCTACGCGCAGGACACCTCGGCCCGCACGCTGGCCGATATCGTCAACGGCGCGGACGTGTTCCTCGGCTGCTCGACCGCCGGCGTGCTGACCGCGGAGATGGTCAAGACGATGGCCGACAAGCCGATCATCCTGGCGCTGGCCAATCCCGAGCCCGAGATCCGTCCGGAAGTGGCCAAGGCCGCGCGCCCGGACTGCATCATCGCCACCGGCCGTTCGGACTATCCGAACCAGGTCAATAACGTCCTCTGCTTCCCGTATATCTTCCGCGGCGCGCTCGATTGCGGCGCGACCAAGATCACCGAGGAAATGAAGCTGGCCTGCGTCAAGGCGATCGCCGAGCTGGCCGAGGCCGAGACCAATGACGCGGTGGCCGCCGCTTACGCGGGCAAGGAACTGAAGTTCGGCCCCGACTACATCATCCCGACGCCGTTCGACCAGCGCCTGATCGAGAAGATCGCGCCGGCCGTCGCGCGCGCCGCGCAGGAGTCGGGCGTGGCCACGCGTCCGATCCAGGACCTCGAGGCCTATCGCCAGCAGCTGACGCAATACGTCTACCACACCGGCCTGATCATGAAGCCGGTGTTCTCGGCCGCCAAGGCCGCGCCCAAGCGCGTCGCCTATGCCGAGGGCGAGGAAGAGCGCGTGCTGCGCGCGGTGCAGACGGTGGTCGACGAAGGCCTGGCGCGTCCGATCCTGATCGGCCGTCCGCACGTGATCCAGATGCGCATCGACAAGGCCGGCCTGCGCTTGAAGCCGGGCGTGGACTTCGAACTGGTCAATCCCGAGGACGATCCGCGCTATCGCGCCTATCACGAGGCCTATCACACGCTGCGCGGACGCGATGGCGTGACGCCCGACATGGCCAAGGTCGCGCTGCGCCGCTCGAACACGCTGATCGGCACGATGCTGATGCATATGGGCGATGCCGACGCGCTGCTGTGCGGCACCGTGGGCCGCTTCGAGGCGCATCTGGAGCATGTGCGCGACGTGATCGGCCTGAAGCCTGGCGCCAAGGTGCTGGCGGCGATGAACGCGCTGATGCTGGAGAAGTACACGCTGTTCATCACCGACACCTTCGTCAACGAGGACCCGACCGCCGACGAGCTGGCCGCGATCACGCAGCTGGCGGCCGAGGAAATCCGCCGCTTCGGCCTGACGCCGAAGGTCGCGCTGCTGTCGCACTCGATGTTCGGTTCGTCGAACCGCGCGTCGGCGCGCAAGATGCGCGCGGCGCAGGAGCTCCTGAGCCAGATCGCGCCCGAGCTCGAAGTCGAGGGCGAGATGCAGGGCGATGCGGCGCTGGTCGAGGATGTGCGCCGTCATTTCCTGCCGGGCACCAAGCTGGCCGGCTCGGCCAATCTGCTGGTGATGCCGACGCTGGACGCGGCCAATATCGCGTTCAACCTGCTGAAGATCACCGGCGGTCAGGGCGTGACGGTGGGCCCGATCCTGCTGGGCGCGGCCAAGCCCGTGCATATCCTCAATCCGCAGGCGACCACTCGCCGGATCGTCAATATGACGGCGGTGGCGGTGGCGGAATCGGGCGCGCTGCGCTGAGCCGACGCTGTCGATCCAAAATAAAAGCCGGGCTGCGTGCCCGGCTTTTTTCATTGCGACATTCGGTCGCGTTCTGCGCTCGTCGTTCTTGCTCGATGTTGGGTGCTCGTTATTTCATGCCGCGGTGCTGTGCTGCGGAGCAGCGTATTGGCTGAGAGCAGCGCTACTGCAATACGTTGTACTGCTGGCGCATGTCGACGATGATCGACTTCGCCGCACGCAATTGCATCGACACGCTGTCTTCGGCCGCACGGGGGAAGTCCACCTCGGCGCTCCAATTGCATCCCGTATGGTCGGGCTGGTGCACGCGTACCGCATGCAATTCGCACTCGCCGCATTCCGGATTGTTATCGAGGCACTGGTTGAGGATAGCCATCAACTCCGACCGGGTCTTTGCGTATCGCCGCATGAGTCACCTCTCTCGTTTGGCAAATGGTGGTCTGGACGTTCAATGTAGGCATTCGTCCTGGGGCGTGCCAATTGAATGAGCCTATGAGGTGAAGTCGTTCATTCCCGCCGCGGCAGCAGGGGAACGGTGTTGCGATGCAGCGGGGAAGGGAGGGAAATGATGCGGTGCTGCGGCATTGCGCCGCAGTGTGGGGAGCGCTGTTGCCCTCTCCCCAGCGCTCTCCCGCAAGCGGGAGAGGGGCCCGGGGAGAGGGCAAGGCGAGAGGGCGCCTTCGGGCCGTTCAGGCCGTTCAGGCCCAATGACAATCCCGATCAGAACTTGTGCCGAATGCCCACGCCGAACGAATCGCCGTGCTCCGCGCCGGTGATCTTGTCGTAGAAGTAGGCGGCATACACGTCGGTGCGCTTCGACAGGTTGTAGTCGTAGGCGATCGCGAACGTGTTGCGCTTGAAGTCGTCGACATTGTTCTCGGCCTTCGCATAGCCATACGAAGCGAGCAGGCTGCCGGCGCCGATCGGCACCGAGGCACCGATCTGGCCGCTGGTGTGCTTGATGTCGCCGGTGGTATTGGTCACGTCGCTCTTGATGTACTGACCCTGGGCGAACAGCTTGACCACCTTGAAGTCGTACGACAGGCCGGCCAGCACCGCGTTCTGCTTGTCGAAGCCCGCCAGCGTGGCGGGCGAGGTGACATCGCCCGGCACGTTGTTGAACTTGACCTGCTGGAAGGCCACGGTCGCGGCCAGCGGGCCGTTGAAGTACATCAGGTTGCCGCCCCACTTGTTGCGGCCGGTGGAGCCCGCCTGTTCGCCGAACGAATAGATCAGGTTGGCGGTCAGGCCGCCGAAGGTCGGCGTCGAATAGACCAGCGAATTGCTCCAGCCCGAATCGCCGATGATGCCCGGATCGAACACCGTGCCATTGGTGGCCGTGAAGTAGGTGTGGAAGATGGCCGGCGAGAACACGTACGAGTCGACCAGCGGGTTGAACAGGATGGTCGAGATGAAATACGGCGTGGTGTTGCGGCCGAGCTTGAGCGTACCGGCGCGGTCGCTCTGCAGCCCGACATAGGCATTGCGGCTGAACATCGCATCGCCGTCGAAGCGGCCGGTGCGGCCGTTGTCGGTGCGATAGAAGCCGTTCAGGTCGAAGATCGCCTTGAGCCCGCTGCCCAGATCCTCGGCGCCCTTGATCCCCCAGTACGACGTTTGCATGCCACCCGAATTGGCGACCCAGGCGCGCTCGCCAGTGCCCGGGTTCTTGACCGCGCCGACGAACATGTCGACCTGGCCGTAGAGCGTGACGCTCGATTGCGCCATGGCCGCGCCGCTGAAAAGGGCCGCGGCCAGTGCCGCCAACTTGAACTGCTTCTGCATGAAAGACCTCCGTGGTTTGATCCTGTTGGAACGTTGTGTACTGGGTCCCTGACGGGTTCTCTTTTTTGGTATGCACCGCCGGCATCGGTGGCGAGGGTGCCGGCGGCGGACGGCGCTGGCTTCGGGCGCCGTTCATCGTGTCATCGGGCAGGGCGCCGGCGATGAATTGCCGAGGCCTTGCCCGATGCGCGGTCTTGCTCCATGCATGGGTTCCATGCGAGGGGAATTTCGACTCAGCCGGATACTAAGTCGTCGAGGCGGAACTGGGCAATCCGATGGATCTGGTTGATGCATGTTTGCAACTCATCGGCCGGCGAATTCTCGATGCGTCTTGCGAACTCGTCGATGATGCCGGCGCGATCGTAGCCGCGTACCGCGAGAATGAACGGGAAGCCGAATTTCTCGTTGTAGCGGGCATTCAATGCCTGCAGCCGCTCGAACTCCGCGGGCGTGCATAGATTCAACCCGGCGCCGCTCTGTTCGCGCGTCGATTCTTCGGTCAGCTCGCCGCGCACCGCGGCCTTGCCCGCCAATTCCGGGTGGGCGCGCACCAGCTTGAGCTGGGCCGCTTCGCCGGCCTGGTCGACGGCGGCGCGCATCGCGGCGGCCAGCGCCTGGCGATCGGCGAAGGGACGCTGCTCGGCGGCGCTTGCCGCGACCCAGGGTGAGTGTTCATAGATGCCGCCGAGCGCCTGCACGAATTCGGCGGACGGCATCGCGTTCAGTTGGGAGAGGGTGTAGGTCACGTCGGGACTCGGTTGTGTTCGAAAGGGGCGTAGCGTGTGGCCTGGCGCGCGGCTTGGCGCATTACCGAGGTGCCTTGGCCGTGTACGGATGCGTCTCGATCCAGTGCCGCGCGATATCGATGCGGCGCGCGATCCAGACCTTGTCGTGCGACTGCACGTAGTCGAGGAAGCGCTGCAGCGCGCGCAAGCGCCCCGGGCGCCCGAGCAGCCGGC
>JAPSLC010000087.1 GCA_031181345.1 Cupriavidus sp.
TCCTATTCGTCCTTCTGGGCCAGTGCGTTCAAGGAGGTCATCGTGTTCACGCTGATCATTCCGGTGCTGCTGTGGCGCTCGCTGACCAGCAAACATGTGGAAGACGAGGAATGATGCAACGGCAAGCCACACGGACAACGGGGACGCAGCAGGCGTCCGACACGGCGGCGGGCGCAACGCAGCCGATCCCGGCCGCGGCGCCGGCTTCCGGCAGCGGCAACCTGCGCAACCGGCTGCTGCTGATCGCGTTCGCGGCGATCCTGGCGCTGCTGCCGGTGCTGCCCACGCCCGAGTTCTGGATCACGCTGGGCAACTATATCGGCCTGTACAGCATCGTCGCGATCGGCCTGGTGCTGCTGACCGGCGTCGGCGGCATGACCTCGTTCGGACAGGCGGCCTTCGTCGGCCTGGGCGCCTACAGCACGGCGTACCTGACCACGCAGTACGGCCTGTCGCCCTGGTTCGGCCTGCTGGTCGGGCTGGTGATCACGATGGCGTCCGCCTATGTGATCGGCCTGATCACGATGCGGATGTCCGGGCACTACCTGCCGCTGGCGACGATCGCCTGGGGGCTGTCGCTGTTCTTCCTGTTCGGCAATCTCGAATTCCTCGGCAAGTACGACGGCCTGAACGGCATCCCGGTGCTGTCGCTGCTCGGCTTCGAGCTGCAGTCGGGCCGCTCGATGTTCTACCTGATCTGGGTGGTCGTGCTGCTCGCGGTGGTGGCGATGCAGAACCTGCTCGATTCGCGTCCCGGCCGCGCCATTCGCGCGCTGAAGGGCGGCGGCGTGATGGCAGAGGCGATGGGCGTCAATACCGCGTGGATGAAGGTGGTGGTGTTCGTGATCGCCGCGGTGCTGGCCTGCATCTCGGGCTTCCTGTACGCGCATCTGCAGCGCGCGGTGAACCCGACGCCGTTCGGCCTGAACTACGGCATCGAGTACCTGTTCATGGCGGTGGTCGGCGGCGTCGGCCATGTCTGGGGCGCGGTGCTCGGCGCGGGCATCCTGACCATCCTGAAGGACATGCTGCAGGGCGTGCTGCCCAAGCTGCTGGGCGCCAACGGCAACTTCGAGATCATCGTCTTCGGCGTGCTGCTGGTGCTGCTGCTGCAATATGCGCGCGACGGGCTCTGGCCCTTCCTGCGCAAGGCATGGCCGAGCGGGCCGCCGGTGCGCGCGCCCGAGCAGGCCGCCGCGCTGCCGGTACGGCAGAAGCCGCAGGCCGGCGAGCTGATCCTGGACGTGCGCGCCGCGCGCAAGGAGTTCGGCGGGCTGGTCGCGGTCAATGACGTCAGCTTCCAGGTGCACGCCGGCGAGATCGTCGGGCTGATCGGCCCCAATGGCGCCGGCAAGTCGACCACCTTCAATCTGGTCACCGGCGTGCTGCCGCTGACCCGCGGCGAGGTGCGGTATCGCGGCGAGGCCATCACCAATCTGCCGTCGCGCGAGATCGTCAAGCGCGGCATCGGCCGGACCTTCCAGCACGTGCACCTGCTGCCGACCATGACGGTGCTGGAGAACGTCGCCATCGGCGCGCATCTGCGCGGCGACTACCGGCCCCAGGGCGGCGTGTCGGCGGCGATCCTGCGCATGAACCGCGGCGAGGAAGCCAAGCTGCTGTTCGAGGCCAAACGCCAGCTCGAGCGCGTGGGCCTGGCCGACTGCATGTACATGGAGGCCGGCAGCCTGGCGCTGGGCCAGCAACGCATTCTCGAGATCGCCCGCGCGCTGTGCTGCGATCCCGCGCTGCTGCTGCTCGACGAGCCGGCCGCCGGCCTGCGCTACAAGGAAAAGCAGGCGCTGGCCGACCTGCTGCGCAAGCTCAAGGGCGAGGGCATGAGCGTGCTGCTGGTCGAGCACGACATGGACTTCGTGATGAACCTGACCGACCGGCTGGTGGTGATGGAGTTCGGTACGCGCATCGCCGAAGGCGTGCCCGAGGAAGTGCAGAAGAACCCCGCGGTGCTTGAGGCCTATCTGGGCGGCGTGGAATAAGGATCAGGGAAGGGATCAGGAGCGAGCGGTGAGCGTGATTCTCGAAGTGAAGGACCTGCATGTCCGCTACGGCAAGGTCGAGGCGGTGCACGGGGCCAGCCTGTCGGTCGAGGCGGGCAAGATCGTCACGGTGATCGGCCCCAATGGCGCCGGCAAGTCCACCATGCTGAACGCGATCATGGGCGCGCTGCCGCCGACCGGTTCGGCCAGCGGCACGGTGTCCTACCTGGGCCACGACATGGGGGGCATTCCGATCGAAGGCCGAGTCGCGCGCGGCATGTGCCTGGTGCCGGAGAAGCGCGAGCTGTTCGGCTCGATGAGCGTCGAGGACAATCTGCGGCTCGGCGCCTTCCGCCGCAAGCGCGCCGGCGAGAAGAACTTCCTCGACCAGATGGACGTGGTCTACGAGCTGTTCCCCCGGCTGCGCGAGCGCGCGCGCCAGGATGCCGGCACGCTGTCGGGCGGCGAGCGCCAGATGCTGGCGGTCGGCCGCGCGCTGATGGCCAAGCCTGAGCTGCTGATGCTCGACGAGCCCAGCCTCGGTCTCGCCCCGCTGATCGTCAAGGAGATCTTCCACATCATCAACGACTTGCGCCGCACCGGCGTGGCGACGCTGCTGATCGAGCAGAACGCGCGCGCCGCGCTGCAGGTAGCCGACTACGGCTATGTGATCGAGACGGGGGAGATTGCGATGGCCGGGCCCGCCGATGAGCTGGCCGCCGATCCGCGTGTCATCGAGACCTATCTGGGGTTGGCGAAGAAGGCGGCTTGAAGCGGAGCCGCGGAGCCTGCATGGGCGGCTCTATCCGGGCGATGAATAACAGCGTGCGTTTGTGCGCCGTTTTCATTTATTACCCTTATGTTCCGAGGCAGACAATCATCGCGATTGATGTTTCCCCGCTTGGATGGCAATGAATTATCTATCTGGTGAATCGTTGTCACGAACGCGGACCACGTCCGGATCTTGCGCCGCCGTTTCGAGCAGCCACTGGCGGAAGCGATTCAGCGCCGGATGGTCGCGCCGCTCCCGGGGGGCGCAGAGGAAGTAGCCCCGCGTCAGCCGGATCGGCAGGTCGAAGGGCGCCACCACGCGGCCGGCCGCGATCTCGTCGCGTACCAGGCAGCGCTGCAGCACCGCGATGCCGATATCCGCCTTGACCGCCTGCACCAGGATCGAGACCTGGTCGAAGCCCGTTGCCAGCGTCGGCGCAGCGCTGGGTACGCCCGCCGCACGGAACCAGTGTTGCCAGTTTGCCGGCGCGCCGGTGTGGAAGAGCAGGGGCTCCTGCAACAGGTCCGCTGGCGTTTGCCACCGTCCGGTCTCGTGCCGCAGCCGCGCGCGCTCCGGATGGCAGACCGGCACCATCTCGCTGCCGATCACATAGTCGACCTGCAGATTGGGCCAGCTGCCGGCGGTGCCCGCCAGCAGCGCCGCGTCGGGCGCCGGCCCGGAGAAATCCTCGTCGCGCCGGTAGGGCACGAAGTCGAGCCGGATATCGGGATGGCGCCGGTGGAAGTCCGGCAGCCGCGGCACCAGCCAGACGCTGGCCAGGGTCGGCAGGGCGGACAGGGTCAGGTGGTGCTGCCGGTCGCCGGCCAGCAGCGCCGCGCTGGCCGATTCGATCGCGGCCAGCGGCCCAGCCACCGCCTCCAGGAAGCCGCGGCCGGCAGCGGTCAACACCAGCCGGTGCGCGTTGCGCTGGACCAGCGGCTGGCCGAAATGGGCCTCGAGCCTCGCGATGGCGCGGCTGATCGCGCCCTGGGTCACGCACAACTCCTCCGCCGCGCGCGTAAAGCTGCCCAGCCGCGCCGCGGTGGCGAAGGCGTGCAACTCGGACATCGACGGCGATCGCAGGCGCATGCGGGCCTTGTTCGCTCACAGGTACGCGGGGCGCTGTGAGGATGAACTTTGGTAATGGAAGCGTGCAATATAGTCGTTTGTGCACGCTGGGTAAACTGCCCGACACTTGACGCGTGGTGAGGCCATTTGGCCCCCAACCGGCACCGTCCGCCAGACAAGAAACAAGCCATTCCAAGGAGAAAAATCGCCATGACCCGAGCCGTGACCGCGCGCCGTCGCTTTGTGCTGTCTTCTGTCACCGCCGCCATCGCTGCCGCCGTGCTGCTGCCCGCCGCGGCAAGCGCCGCGCCCGCCAACTATCCCAACCGTCCGATCCGCCTGATCGTGCCGTTCGCGGCCGGAGGCTCCACCGATCTGTCGGCGCGCCTGGTCGCCGAATACGCCGGCCGCGAGCTGGGCCAGTCCATCGTGGTCGAGAACAAGGGTGGGGCCGGCGGATCGCTCGGCATGGGCGAGGTCGCCCGTTCCACGCCGGACGGCTACACGATCGGCATGGCCACGGTCAGCACGCACGGCTCGAACCCGGCCGTCTATCCGAAGCTCAGCTACGACCCGATCAAGGACTTCGTGCCGGTGACCAATGTGGTGGCGATCCCCAGCGTGTTCGCGGTCCACCCGAGCGTGCCGGCCAAGAACATGAAGGAATTCATCGCGCTGGCCAAGGCCAACCCCGGCAAGTACAGCTTCGCGTCGCCGGGCGCCGGCTCTCTGGGCCACGTGAATATCGAAAACTTCATGATGCTGTCCGGCATCGATCTGCTGCATGTCCCGTACAAGGGTGCCGGCCTGGCACTGAACGATGCGGTGGCGGGGCAGGTCAACGCGATCACCGACAACCTGTCCTCGACGCTGCCGCACGTCAAGGGTGGCCGCCTGCGCGCGCTCGCCGTGCTGGGCGCCGGCCGCTCGGCGCAGTTGCCGGACGTGCCGACCTATGCCGAGCTCGGCTTCAAGGACATGGGCGAGGGCGGCTGGTTTGGCATCGTCGCTCCGGCCGGCACGCCGGCCCCGGTGGTGGCCAAGCTGAACGCCGCGATCCACAAGGCGATGCAGAACCCGGACTTCAAGCGCAAGGTCGAGGAATCCGGCGGCACGCTGGTGCCGACCACGCCCGAGCAGTTCAAGACGCAGATCGAGCAGGCGATGGCCCGCTACGCGCGCGTGGCCAAGACCGCCAAGATCGAGCTGAACTGATGGCGGCGGCGTTCGAACCCATCGTCCGCCGCCTGCCCGAGGGCGAAGCGCTGCCGCTGGTCTGCGATTCGCCCCACAGCGGCACGCGCTATCCGGACGACTTCGGCGCGGCCGTGCCGATGGCGCGGCTGCGCGAAGGCGAGGATACGCACGTCGACGCGCTGTGGGAGGCGGTGCCTGCGGTCGGCGGCACGCTGATCGCGGCGAACTTCCCGCGCGTCTATATCGATCCGAACCGGATGCCGGACGACCTCGATCCGACGCTGCTGGACGGGCCCTGGCCCGAACCGCTGGCCCCGGGAGAGAAGACGCAGCTCGGCTTCGGGCTGGTGTGGCGCAATATCGACGCCGCCACCCCGATCTACGACCGCAAGCTCAGCGTGGCCGAGGTGCGCAACCGTATCGAGCACTACTACCGCCCGTACCATGCGGCGTTGGCGGAGGCGGTGGACGCGACCTATCGCCGCTTCGGCGCGGTCTGGCATCTGAATCTGCACTCGATGCCGAACAATGCCTACGAGCGCCTGAAGAAGGTCAGCCCGCACCCGCTGGCGGACTTCGTGCTGGGGGACCGCGACGGCACGACTTGCGATCCGGAGTTCGTCGGGCTGATCGAGCTGGGGCTGCGCGACATGGGCTACACCGTGGCCCGCAACGATCCGTACAAGGGCGTGCAGCTGATCGCCCAGATCGGGAGGCCGGCGGAGCGCCGCCACAGCCTGCAGATCGAGATCCGCCGGCCGCTCTATATGGACGAGCGGACCCGCGAGCGCAATGCCAGCTTTGGTACGGTGCAGCGGGATATGGCGCGGCTGCTGGAGCGGGTCGCCACCTACCTGAGGCAGCGGCGCTGACCGGCACATAGAGAGAGAGAAGGAACGGGACAGGCCGGGCGTTTTGCCCGGCCTTTTTTGTTTCACGTGGAACAGCCGCGACGGTGGCGGCAAGGTTGTCCGGTGGGTGTTTCACGTGAGACATGCCGCACGGGATGTCGTGTTTCACGTGAAACACACTGCCGCTGAAGCACAATGTTTCACGTGGAACGGCCTTGGTGCCCGGAATGGCCGAATGAATGCCGGTATAATTCGGCATCCCGTTTTTCCCTGTCCAGCCTCCCGGAGGAGGTGCCCCCATGCTTTACCCGAAAGAATTCGATGTCATTGTCGTCGGCGGTGGCCATGCCGGCACCGAAGCGGCCTTGGCCGCGGCCCGCATGGGCTGCCAGACGCTGCTGCTGACCCATAGCATCGAGACGCTCGGGCAGATGAGCTGCAATCCGTCGATTGGCGGCATTGGCAAGGGGCATCTGGTCAAGGAAGTCGACGCACTCGGTGGCGCGATGGCGGCCGCCACCGACGAGGCCGGCATCCAGTTCCGCATCCTGAACTCGAGCAAGGGCCCGGCCGTGCGCGCCACCCGCGCCCAGGCCGACCGCGTGCTGTACCGCAAGGCGATCCGCACGCGGCTCGAGAACCAGCCCAACCTGATGCTGTTCCAGCAGGCCGTCGACGACCTGATGGTCGAGGGCGACCGCGTGGTCGGCGCCGTCACGCAGGTCGGCGTCCGCTTCCGCGCCAGAGCAGTGGTGCTGACGGCCGGCACGTTCCTCGACGGCAAGATCCACGTGGGCCTGGACAACTACACCGGCGGCCGCGCTGGCGATCCCGCCGCAGTCACGCTGTCGGCCCGCCTCAAGGAGCTGAAGCTGCCGCAGGGGCGGCTGAAGACCGGCACGCCGCCTCGTATCGACGGCCGCACCATCGATTTCTCCGTGATGGAAGAGCAGCCGGGCGACCTGGATCCGGTGCCGGTGTTCTCCTTCCTGGGCCGTCCGGAGCAGCATCCGCAGCAACTGCCGTGCTGGATTACCCACACCAACGCCCGTACCCACGAGATCATTCGCAGCGGTCTGGACCGCTCGCCGATGTACACCGGCGTCATCGAAGGGGTGGGGCCGCGCTACTGCCCGAGCATCGAGGACAAGATCCATCGCTTTGCCACCAAGGAAAGCCACCAGATCTTCCTGGAGCCGGAAGGGCTGACGACCAACGAGTTCTATCCGAACGGGATCTCGACCAGCCTGCCGTTCGACGTGCAATTGGAACTGGTCCATTCGATCCGAGGCCTGGAGAACGCGCATATCCTGCGTCCGGGCTATGCGATCGAGTACGACTACTTCGATCCGCGTGCGCTGAAGGCCTCGCTGGAGAGCAAGGCGATCGGCGGGCTGTTTTTTGCCGGCCAGATCAATGGCACCACCGGCTACGAAGAGGCGGCGGCCCAAGGGCTGCTGGCCGGCATCAACGCCGGCCGTTACGCGCAGGAGCGCGAAGCATGGGCGCCGCGCCGCGATCAGGCGTATCTGGGCGTGCTTGTGGACGACTTGATCACCCGTGGCGTGACCGAGCCGTACCGGATGTTCACCAGCCGGGCGGAATTCCGCCTGAGCCTGCGCGAGGACAACGCCGATATGCGGCTGACCGAAATCGGTCGCGAACTGGGTGTCGTCGACGACGCGCGCTGGGACGCCTTCAACCGCAAGCGCGACGCTGTTTCACGTGAAACAGAGCGCCTGAAGAGCACCTGGGTCAACCCGGCCAGCCTGCCCGCGGAGGATGCCGTGCCGCTGCTGGGCAAGGCGATCGAGCGCGAGTACAGCCTGGCAGACCTGCTGCGGCGTCCGGGTGTCGGCTACGAGGCGCTGATGGCGCTGCAGGGTGGTCGCCATGCGCCGGCCGCGCCGCTGGCCGACGACCCGCTGCAGGCCGAACAGATCCGCGAACAGATCGAGATCGGCATCAAGTATCACGGCTATATCGCCCGCCAGGCCGCCGAGGTGGACAAGCTCGAGGCCAACGAATCGACCCGGCTGCCGGACGACTTCGACTACACCGAAGTGCGCGGGCTTGGTTTCGAGGTCAGCCAGAAGCTGAACCAGCACCGGCCGCAGACGCTGGGCCAGGCCTCGCGCATCTCGGGCGTCACGCCGGCGGCGATCTCGCTGCTGCTGGTTCATCTGAAGAAGAAGGGCATGGGCCGCGGCAAGACGGCCGGCTCGGGCCGCGAGGCGGCCTGAGTGGGCGGTCAGTACGCATCCCAGGCGCGGCGCCACGGCGCGGTCGACGAGGCCGCCCAGCGCCGCCGCCTCGAGGCAGGGCTGGCCGCGATCGGCCTGCCGCTCGACGACCCTCGCATCGAGACGCTGCTCGCCTATCTGGCGCTGCTGCGCAAATGGAACGCCACCTATAACCTGACCGCGATCCGCCACCCGGACGAGATGCTGACGCACCATCTGCTGGACTCGCTAGCCGCGGTGCCGGCACTGGCCGACGCGGCGCGCCGGCCAGAGGTCGCGCCCGGCGCGCGGGGCAGGGTGCTCGACGTCGGCTCGGGCGGCGGCATGCCCGGGTTGCCGCTGGCGATCGCCTGTCCCGACGTATCGGTGCTGATGGTCGATATCGTGCAGAAGAAGACCGCCTTCCTGACCCAGTGCCGCGCGCAGCTGCGGCTGGGTAATGCGGCGGCGCACTGGGGGCCGGTGGAGAAGCTGGCGGACGCCGAGGGCTTCGCCGTGATCACATCGCGGGCCTTCGCCGAGCTGACCGACTTCGTCACGCTGTCCGGCCACCTGCTGGCGCCGGGCGGCCGCATGATCGCGATGAAGGGTGTCTATCCGCAGGCGGAGCTGGAGCGGATGGAGCAGGCCGGACTGATGTCGGCCTGGCAGGTCGAAGCGGTGCCGCAGCTGGCGGTGCCCGAACTGGATGCGCAACGCCACCTGGTGGTGCTGTCGCGCCGTGGCGAGCGCAGCGATGCGCACGCCGACTGAATACAAGCGAGGAGCTGCAGAACCCATGGCAAAGGTATTCGTGATCGCAAACCAGAAGGGCGGGGTGGGCAAGACCACCACCACGGTGAACCTCGCCGCTGGCCTTGCCGCGCAAGGGCAGCGCGTGCTGCTGGTCGATCTCGATCCGCAAGGCAATGCGTCGATGGGTTCGGGCATCGACAAGCAGGGGCTGGAGCACAGCGTCTATCAGGTGCTGGTGGGCTTCTCGACGATCCCGCAGGCGCGCCAGCGTTCGGAGTCCGGCAAGTACGACGTGCTGCCGGCCAACCGCGAGCTGGCCGGTGCCGAAGTCGAACTGGTCGAACTGGAGCACCGCGAGCGCCGCTTGCGCCAGGCGCTGGCCGAGGTCGAGGGCGAGTACGACTTCGTACTGATCGACTGCCCGCCGTCGCTGTCGCTGCTGACGCTGAACGGCCTGTGTGCGGCCCACGGCGTCATCGTGCCGATGCAGTGCGAGTATTTCGCGCTGGAAGGGCTGTCGGACCTCGTCAATACGATCAAGCAGGTGCACGCCAACCTGAACAAGGACCTGAAGGTCATCGGCCTGCTGCGTGTGATGTTTGATCCACGTGTGACGCTGCAGCAACAGGTGTCCGCCCAACTGGAAGCGCATTTCGGCGACAAGGTGTTCAAGACGATGATTCCGCGCAACGTGCGGCTGGCGGAGGCGCCGTCATACGGCATGCCGGGCGTGGCCTTCGACCCGGCGTCGAAGGGTGCCAAGGCCTATCTCGATTTCGGCGCCGAGATGATCGCGCGCGTCAAGCAACTGGGCCAGATCGCCTGAGCCGGCGAGCGGCAGCAAGCAAGGAGCCATCACCATGAGTACCGCGAAGAAGAAGGGCCTGGGCCGTGGGCTGGAAGCCCTGCTGGGCGGCCCGGCGGAGATCGTCGAGGCGGCGCGCCAGGATGGCGCGCCCACCGTGTTGCGCCTCGACCAGCTGCAGCCCGGCAAGTACCAGCCGCGCACGCGGATGGACGAGGGCGCGCTGCAGGAACTGGCGGCCAGCATCCGCGCGCAGGGGCTGATGCAGCCGATCCTGGTGCGCCGCGTGGCCGAGCCGGACCGTTACGAGATCATCGCGGGCGAGCGGCGCTTTCGCGCCTCCAGGCTGGCGGGGCTGGACAAGGTGCCGGTGCTGATCAAGGACGTGGCCGACGAGGCCGCGGCGGCGATGGCGCTGATCGAGAACATCCAGCGCGAGGACCTGAACCCGCTGGAAGAGGCGCAGGGCATCATGCGCCTGATCCGCGAATTCAAGTTCACCCACGAGCAGGCCGCCGAGTCGGTCGGCCGCTCGCGCAGCGCGGTGTCCAATCTGCTGCGTCTGCTGAACCTGGCGCAGCCGGTGCAGACCATGCTGATGGCCGGCGATCTCGACATGGGCCATGCGCGCGCGCTGCTGGCGGTGGACGGCGCGCACCAGATCACGCTGGCCAACCAGATCGTCAACAAGCGGCTGTCGGTGCGCGAAACCGAGAAGCTGGTGACCTCGACGCTGAAGCCCTTCGATCTGAAGTCGCTGAAGCAGAAGACCGGCCAGGGCGCGCGCGACGTGGCGCGTCTGGAAGAGGAGCTGTCCGACGCGCTTGGCATGCCGGTGCAGATCAAGCTGGGCGCCCGCGGCAAGGGCCAGCTGACGATCCAGTTTTCCAGCAACGACGCGCTGGACGGCGTGCTGGCCCGCTTGCGCGACCCGGCCGCGGGGCGGCAGGTCGCATGACCGCGCTTGGGCGATGATCGCCCATTCGAAATGCGCAAATGGCGCCGGGTTCTTCCCCCGGCGCCATTTTTTTGCTACGCAATCCGATTACGTGTCAGGTCATTGCCGCGCAATATCCGCGCAAGCATGATCGAAGCGAGATAGCAAGAGTTGTGGTGTTTTGCCTTGCCAGGCAACTGTAAGCAGATTGACTCGTTATCCGCATTCCCCGTAAAATCGTGCGGTTTGAATACTGGCCGAGGACGAAAAGTTCCTGGCCAGAACTGCAAGCAGGCAGACCGACAAGTTGTAGTGGCGACAGACCCCAAGCCGCCTCGCGCGGGATCGAATACCGACCGTACCGAGCGGACTTCCGAGCGTCAGGGCGACGAGCATCGCCGCGACGACCGGGACCGGGACGACTGGCGCGACGATGCGTTTGACGACGACGGCCAGGCCGCGCCGATCCAGCCGCTGACGCACGACGACGCGGTGTCGCTGTTCGGCGAACGCGCACTGCGGCCCTCGCGGATGACGCCGGGCAAGGTGGTGGTGGCGCAGGTCGCGGTCACGCTGTTGTCGGCGATCGGCTGGGCGCTGTTCGGGCCCGAGGCAGGGCCGTATGGCTGGTCGGCGCTGTTCGGCGGTGCGGTGTGCTGCGTGCCGAGCGCGTTCTTCGCCTTCCGGCTATGGCTCGCACGGGACCGCGCGTCGATCGGCGGGCTGGTGATCGGCGAGGCGATCAAGGTGATGGCCACCGTCGCGCTGTTCGTGCTGGTGGTGGTGCTGTACCGCGATCTGCGTTGGGTGCCGATGCTGGTCACGTTCCTGCTTGCGTTGAAGACGTACTGGGTGGCGCTGGCGATTCGATAGATTTCCGATTCATCGAATTGCGCAACGCCATGCCTCGAACCGGTGCCGCGTTGTTCTGATTCAGGGCAATTGAGGGCCGGTTTCGAGAAAACAAGATTGGGATGTCGCGCCGATTTCGCATCGGGCGCGGCATCGGGAAGTGACGAGGCGTCTTGCATTGCGGTGACCGGCCGACGAGCCGAAGGCGGTGCAAGAAGCATACCGAGTGTTCGCGATGGCGGATGCCGGTCAACAGGTTTCGCAATATACGGTTCGATTCGACATGGCAACTGCTCAAGGCGCTGAAAACGCGCTCACCCCATCCGGCTATATCGCCGAACATTTGCAGAACCTGAATTCGATCGGCGGCAAGCAGGCCTCCGTGGTCGACTTCAGCGTGATCAACTACGACACCGTGATCTGGTCGGTCCTGTGCGGCGGCATCGCCCTGCTGGTGCTGTACATGGCCGCGCGCCGCGTCACCGCCGGCGTGCCGGGCCGCTTCCAGGCCTTCGTCGAAATGATCGTCGAGATGGTCGACGACCAGGCCAAGGGCATCATCCACGGCGACCGCTCGTGGATCGCGCCGCTGGCGCTGATGGTGTTCTGCTGGATCACCATGA
>JAPSLC010000088.1 GCA_031181345.1 Cupriavidus sp.
CCAAGGCCCGTGACGGCAAGCTGTCGCTGGACGAGCTGTCGGGCGGTACCTTCTCGATCTCGAACGGCGGCGTGTTCGGCTCGATGCTGTCGACCCCGATCATCAACCCGCCGCAATCGGCGATCCTCGGCGTGCACGCCACCAAGGACCGCGCCGTGGTGGAAGACGGCCAGATCGTGATCCGTCCGATGAACTACCTGGCGATGTCCTACGACCACCGGATCATCGACGGCCGCGAAGCCGTGCTGGGCCTGGTGGCGATGAAGGAAGCGCTGGAAGATCCGGCGCGCCTGCTGCTGGATCTGTAATCGCAGCATCCGCCGCGGTCTCCTGATCCGGGAGACCGCGCGCCGCCCGAGCGCGAGCCCGGCGGCCAACCGAATGCAACACCACGCCGCGCGCCGGCCCCGACCCGAGTGGGGCAGGGCGCGCCGACGCAACGAGGAATTCCCATGAGCAAACAATTCGACGTGCTGGTGATTGGCGCGGGCCCCGGCGGCTATATCGCCGCGATCCGCGCGGGCCAGCTTGGCCTGAACGTCGCCTGCTGCGAAGGCAATCCGTACGACGATCCGAAGGGCGAAGCCCGTCTCGGCGGCACCTGCCTGAACGTCGGCTGCATCCCGTCGAAGGCGATGCTGGCCTCGTCCGAAGAATTCGAGAACGTGCAGCACCACCTCGGCGACCACGGCATCACCGTGGGCGACGTCAAGGTCGATATCGCCAAGATGCTCAAGCGCAAGGACGATATCGTCGGCAAGATGACCAAGGGCATCGAGTTCCTGTTCCGCAAGAACAAGGTCACGCTGTTCAAGGGCTTCGGCAAGTTCGTCGGCAAGAATGCCGACGGCTTCCAGGTCGAGATCGCAGGCAAGGCCGGCACCGAAACCATCACCGCGAAGCAGGTGATCGTCGCCACCGGTTCCAAGGCCCGCCATCTGCCGGGCGTTCCGGTCGACAACAAGCTGGTCAACGATAACGAAGGCGCGCTGAAGTTCGCCGAGGTGCCGAAGAAGCTGGGCGTGATCGGCGCCGGCGTGATCGGCCTGGAGCTGGGCTCGGTGTGGCGCCGTCTGGGCGCCGACGTGACCGTGCTCGAGGCGCTGCCGTCGTTCCTGGGGGCCGCCGACGAAGGCGTCGCCAAGGAAGCGCAGAAGCTGCTGACCAAGCAGGGCCTGAAGTTCAGCCTGGGCGTCAAGGTCAATGAGGTGAAGACCGGCGACAACAACGTCACCGTCAACTACACCGACAAGGACGGCAACGCGCAGACGCTGGAAGTCGACCGCCTGATCGTGTCGGTCGGCCGCGTGCCGAACACCGACAACCTGGGCCTGGACGCCGTTGGTCTGGCCACCGACGAGCGCGGCTTCATTCCGGTCGACGACCACTGCGCGACCTCGGTGCCGGGCCTGTGGGCGATCGGCGACGTGGTGCGCGGTCCGATGCTGGCGCACAAGGCCGAGGACGAAGGCGTGGCCGTGGCCGAGCGCATCGCCGGCCAGAAGCCGCACATCGACTACAACTGCATTCCGTGGGTGATCTACACCTACCCGGAAATCGCCTGGGTCGGCAAGACCGAGCAGCAGCTCAAGGCCGAGGGCCGCGAGTACAAGTCGGGCCAGTTCCCGTTCGTGGCCAACGGCCGCGCGCTGGGCATGGGCGCCTCGGACGGCTTCGTCAAGATGCTGGCCGATGCCAAGACCGACGAGATCCTGGGCGTGCACGTGGTCGCGGCCAATGCTTCGGACCTGATCGCCGAAGCCGTGGTGGCGATGGAGTTCAAGGCCGCCAGCGAGGATATCGGCCGGGTGTGCCACCCGCACCCGTCGATGTCCGAGGTGATGCGCGAAGCCGCGCTCGCGGTGGACAAGCGTCAGCTCAATATGTAAGCCACGGCACGGCTCTTCACGGAGCCGTGTTGGCTCTCGCGCGGGCGTCGATGGTCTTTCCCGTTCGCGCGAGCGCGCTGGTGTTCTCCCTCTCCCGCTTGCGGGAGAGGGGAGCCCTCGCGGCGCGGCCGTGAAGGCCATGCCATGCCCTTCGCGGCGAATCCGCCGTTATCTTTCCTTCCCCCGATGAACGTCACCGAGTACTACCACCACGAACTGCAGCAGCGCGGCTATCGGTCCGACGAGGCGCAGTTGCGCGCGGTGGCGCGGCTGCAGCAGTGCTACGACGAATGGGTCGCCTACAAGCAGCGGCGCAACAATGCGCTGAAGAAGCTGCTGATCCGGCCCGAGGTGCCCAAGGGCGTCTATCTGTGGGGCGGGGTGGGGCGCGGCAAGTCCTTTCTGATGGACAGCTTCTACCACTGCGTGCCGGTGGTCAGGAAAACCCGCCTGCACTTCCACGAGTTCATGCGCGAAGTGCATCGCCAGCTCGAGGAACTGCGCGGCCGGCCCGATCCGCTGGACGAGCTGGCCAAGCGGATCGCCCGCAAGTACCGGCTGATCTGTTTCGATGAATTCCATGTCAGCGATGTCGCCGACGCGATGATCCTGCATCGGCTGCTGGAGCAGATGTTCGAGAACGGCGTGCAGTTCGTGATGACATCGAACTATCGCCCCGACCTGCTGTATCCGGACGGCCTGCATCGCGACCGTATCCTGCCCGCGATCGCGCTGCTCGAGCGCAAGCTGGACGTGCTCAACGTCGATGCGGGCATCGATTACCGCAAGCGCACGCTGGAGCAGGTGCAGGCCTATTACACGCCGCTGGACGCCAAGGCCAGCGCGGCGCTGCGCGACGCCTTCGCGGCGTTGGCGGGCATCGCCGACGAATCGCCGATCCTGCATATCGAGAAGCGCGAGCTGCACGCGCTGCGCAAGGCCAACGGTGTGGTCTGGTTCGATTTCGCCACGCTGTGCGGCGGTCCGCGTTCGCAGAACGACTATCTGGAGCTGGCCGAGCGCTTTCACACCGTGATCCTGTCGGACGTACCGAAGATGACGCCACGGATGTCGTCGGAGGCGCGCCGCTTCACCTGGCTGGTCGACGTGTTCTACGACCACAAGGTCAAGCTGCTGATGTCGGCCGAGGTGCCGCCCGACGAGCTGTATGTGGAAGGCCAGATGGCCAACGAATTCCATCGCACGGTGTCGCGCATCATCGAGATGCAGTCGCGCGAATACCTCGAAGCGCCGCGGCGCACCGGCGTCACCGAACTGGCCTGAGCGGCCCGGCAAGCCCGTCGTCGCGACACGCTGCGCCCTGCGTGATTTGGGCGCGGTACGCTGCACGATCTGCCGATGCCGGCGAGCCCCGGTTGCAGGCCGGCGCGGGAATGCCATACAATCGCGGGAAGCCACGGCGACCGGGCCGCTTTCGCGCAGGTGTCGTGGTCGCCCGGTCGCGCTTGTTCCAGGCGTCTGTCACGGCACTCATGGGTTTCCATGCCCATCACCCTCCCCGCACTGCCCGGCTAGAACATCCGGTGTCGACATCGGCCAAGAATACCGGCCAGCGGCGTGGCAGCGAGGGGCCCGACAGGCTGCACGCCAGGCCATGACCAAGTTGTCTCGCAATCCGGACGGTCGCGGCCGTCCGGGCGTGTCGGCCGCAACAGGGGAGACGGCGCGACGCGCGGGTCCTTCCGCCGACCGATATCGGGAGACGGGCGGACGATCTTCTGCCGGACCGGACCGGCAATCGATGCACCGATGAGAAGCGCGCGGACCCGATGCGGCAAGCATCCCGGTCGGCTGCGCGATGAATGGCGGCAGGCGTCCCTGAAGCGGAACGCGCGCTGCTGAATCGACAAATCTCCAGCGCGTCCGGGTGTCACGGACGCAGATGCAAAGACAGGCCGCACACCACAACATGAATACCCAAGAGGCGAAAATCGTCCTCGAGACGGCGCTGATCTGCGCGCAGGAGCCCCTGCGTGTCGCCGATCTGCGCCGCTTGTTCGCCGACGACGTCGGCGCCGACACGATCCGTGTTCTGCTGGAGGAGTTGCGCAAGGACTGGGAGCCGCGCGGTGTCGAGCTGGTGGCGCTGGCGAGCGGCTGGCGCTTTCAGAGCCGTCCGGCGATGCGCGAATACCTGGACCGGCTCAATCCGGAAAAGCCGCCGAAATATTCGCGCGCAGTGATGGAAACGCTGGCCATCATCGCCTATCGCCAGCCGGTCACGCGCGGCGATATCGAGGAAATCCGCGGCGTCACGGTCAGCACCGAAGTGATCAAGAAGCTCGAGGATCGCAGCTGGATCGAGGTGATCGGCCATCGCGACGTGCCCGGCAAGCCGGCGCTGTACGCGACCACCAAGACCTTCCTCGACGACCTCGGGCTGCGTACGCTGGACGAACTGCCGCCGCTGGAGGATCCGCAGGCGCAGGTCCAGGAAGCCCTGCTCAAGCAGGGCGCGATCGATTTCGAAGAGGTCGCCACGGCGGCTGGCGTCGACGAAGAGGCCTTCGCGGCGGCGCCGGAAGGCGCGGCGCAGGTCGATGGCGTCGATGCCGCCGTTTCTCCAGTGACCGAAGGGGTCGATGGTGTCGATGGGGACGACAAGGCGGTTCCGCATGCGTCGCTTGCCGGCGACCCGGCCGCGGCCGGCCTGGCTGGCGAGGAAGCCGCCACGGAAATGCCCGGCGATGCGCAGCCGCAAACCGATTCCGATGAATCCGCCGGCGCCACGCAGATGCCCGCCGCCGCAACGGCCGAGGATACCGCCGACGCTGCGCAAGCGG
Source organism: Cupriavidus sp. (assembly GCA_031181345.1). Taxonomy (GTDB): domain Bacteria; phylum Pseudomonadota; class Gammaproteobacteria; order Burkholderiales; family Burkholderiaceae; genus Cupriavidus. Next base: position 4,694 of record JAPSLC010000088.1, read on the forward strand.
CCGGCGCTGACAGCGAGTCCGCCGGCCAGGCCGACGCCGACGCGCCCCAACTCGATGAACGCGATGCCGACGAGCAAGGCGCGCGCGTCCCGAACTAACACCAGATGCAACAAGCGAGTGTGAATACTTTGTCCGACTCTATCGATCAAGACGTGCGCGAGGCTGAGACGCCTGCCGAGGGCGCCGCGCCGCGCCGCAAGGGCCTGCGCCGCGGGCTGCGCAATCTGGTGGCTTCGCGCCGCCAGACGGCGCAGGACCGCGATGCCGCCGACCCCGTAGCCGGCGATGCCGGCGCGGCGGTGCCGCCCGAGGGCGGTGCCACGGCAGCGCCAGCGCCCGGATCCCGAGGCGGACGCGGCCGGCGCGCCAAGCCGGCCGAAGGCGAGGCGCCGCGCGAGAACACCGGCAAGCGCCGCGGTCGCGGCAATGCCGAGCAGAACGCGGGGCAGAACGCCGGACAGGGCGCTGGCCAGAATGCAGGCCAGCAAGCCGGTGCCCGCGCCGAAGGCGCACGGCCCGAAGGCGAGGCCGGCAACAACGGCCAGCCGCGTCCGGGCGGCAAGCGCAAGGGGGGCAAGAACGCGGCCCGGCCCGCCAAGGGCGCCGGCAAGTCGGCCGCGCCGACGGCAGACAAGGGCGGCGCCAGGCCGGCCGCGAAGGGCGACAAGAGCGCCGCGGCCGAGGACCTGTTCCGCTTCGTGATCTCCGGCCAGTACGATGCCGACGGCGGCGCCGCGACCGCGCCGCGCAAGGCCAAGCCGGTGCGCGAGCTGTCCGCCGAGGACGACGCGCCCAAGCTGCACAAGGTGCTGGCCGAAGGCGGCCTCGGTTCGCGCCGCGAAATGGAAGAACTGATCCTGCAGGGCCGCGTGTCGGTCAACGGCCTGCCCGCGCATATCGGGCAGCGCATCCTGCCGACCGACCAGGTCCGCGTCAACGGCAAGCTGATCCACCGCCGCGTGACCAGCAAGCCTCCGCGCGTGCTGCTGTATCACAAGCCGGCAGGCGAGATCGTCAGCCAGTCGGACCCGGAAGGCCGCCCGACCGTGTTCGACAGCCTGCCGCGCCTGAAGACCGCCAAATGGGTCGCCGTGGGCCGGCTGGACTTCAACACCGAAGGCCTGCTGATCTTCACGACGTCCGGCGATATCGCCAACCGCTTCATGCATCCGCGCTATGGCGTCGAGCGGGAATACGCCGTGCGCACGCTGGGCGAACTGGCCGAGGCGGATCGCCAGCGCCTGCTGCATGGCATTGAGCTCGACGATGGCCAGGCCAATTTCCTGCGCATCGTCGACGGCGGCGGCGAGGGGGTCAATCACTGGTATCACGTGGCGCTGACCGAGGGCCGCAACCGCGAGGTGCGCCGCATGTTCGAGGCGGTCGGCCTGACCGTGTCGCGGCTGATCCGTACCCGCTATGGCCAGTTCCTGTTGCCGCGCGGCCTCAAGCGCGGCCGCTGGCAGGAGCTCGAGCCCGAGGACGTGCGCGCGATGATGGCCGCGATCGGCCTGAAGGCGCCGGCCAAGCAGGCGGGCGCCCCCAAGGGTCCGACCAAGGTCAGCGGCCGCAAGCAGCGCGAGCAGGCCGCGATCGAGGGCAAGCCGATGCCGACCGGCATGGACGGCCTGCCGCGCTTCAACAAGGAAGGGGGCCGCGGCGGCGCCAATCGCGGCCAGCCCGATCCGATGCAGACGTCGATGGGCTATATCACCGCACCGACGCTGCTGACGTCGCACACCGGCAAGTTCGCGGCCGGCGTCAGCATGCCGCAGCAGCCGGGCATGCGCGGCCCGGCCGGCGGCGGCCGCGGCGGTCCGCGTGGCGGTGCCCGCGGCGCGCAGGGTCAGGGTGGCCAGGCGCAGGGACGTGCGCAGCGGCGCGGCGGCGAGCCCAACGGCAATGTGATCCCCAAGGCTGGCAAGCCCAGCGGCCCCGGGCGCGGACGCCCGCGCGGCGGCAAACGCTGAGGCGCACGCGCGCCCGGCCGCGAGGCGGTGCGGGGCGAGGGCGGGCACAGTTCGTGCCGCCTTCGCTCGGCTTTGCCTTTTGTGGCCCTAGCGCGTATAATGCGAGTCTATTCAAAAAGTCATCCTCCAAGGGATGGGCGAATGATGGGCGTTCCGCCCATTTTTTTTTGGTTCGTCCGAGCGTCCGAACACGCGGAAAAGCGCGATGTGGGGCTCCGCCGGAGATGACGGCAGGCAGCCGGCCAATCGCCGCGGCCTTGCCCGGTAGTTTGATGGCCATTTTTCGGAACGACAGTGCATCTGGCAGATTTGATCGAAACCACACTGACCGGCATGGGGTATGAGCTGGTCGAACTTGAACGCGCCCCAGGCGGGTTGCTGCGCGTCTATATCGATCAACCTGACACCGGCATTGCCATCGAGGATTGCGAGAAGGTCAGCCGCCAGCTGACGCACGTGCTGACCGTCGAGAACGTCGATTACGAACGGCTCGAGGTCTCCTCTCCGGGACTGGACCGTCCGCTGAAAAAACTGGCCGACTATGTTCGCTTTGCCGGCGAGGAGGCGCGCGTGACGCTGCGCCTGCCGATCGACGGCCGCAAGAACTTCGTCGGCATCCTGCAGCCGCCCACCGGGGAGCCCGGCGCCGAGAAGATCGGCCTGGAATTCGAGGGCAAGGAAGGCCCGGCGCTGCTGGAATTTACCGTATCCGATGTCGACAAGGCGCGCCTGGTGCCGGTAATCGACTTCAAAGGAAATCAGAGAAAAGGGAACAAGCAATGAGCCGCGAAGTTCTGTTGCTCGTCGATGCGCTTGCGCGCGAGAAGAACGTCGACAAGGATGTGGTATTCGGTGCGCTCGAAGCGGCTCTCGCTTCGGCCACCAAGAAGCGTTTCGAGGAAGACGTCGATATCCGTGTGCACATCGATCGGGAATCCGGCGAGCACGAGACTTTCCGCCGCTGGCTGGTGGTGCCCGACGAGCAGGGCCTGCAGGAGCCGGACAAGCAAATTCTGCTGTTTGAAGCTCGCGAGCAGGACCCCAATATGGAACTCGGCGATTTCGTCGAGGAACAGATCGAGTCGGTCGAGTTCGGCCGCATCGGCGCGCAGGCCGCCAAGCAGGTGATCCTGCAGAAGATCCGCGACGCCGAGCGCGAGCAGATCCTGAACGATTACCTGGAGCGCGGCGAGAAGATCATGACCGGCACGGTCAAGCGCGCCGACAAGAAGGGCCTGATCGTCGAATCCGGCCGCGTCGAGGCGTTGCTGGGGCGCGACCAGATCATTCCGAAGGAAAATCTGCGTACCGGCGACCGCGTTCGAGCGTATATCCTGAATGTGGACCGCACCGCGCGTGGCCCCCAGATCGAGTTGTCGCGCACCTCGCCGCAGTTCCTGATCAAGCTCTTCGAGAACGAAGTGCCCGAGATGGAACAGGGCCTGCTGGAGATCAAGGCGGCCGCCCGCGACCCCGGCGTGCGCGCCAAGATCGCGGTGGTGGCGCACGACAAGCGCATCGATCCGATCGGCACTTGCGTCGGCGTGCGCGGTACCCGCGTCACCGCGGTGCGCAACGAGATCGGGGGCGAAGCGGTCGACATCGTGCTGTGGTCCGAAGACCCGGCGCAATTCGTGATCGGCGCGCTGGCGCCGGCGCAAGTGCAGTCGATCGTGGTGGATGAAGAGAAGCACAGCATGGATGTCGTGGTCGACGAGGAAAACCTCGCCGTCGCGATCGGCCGCAGCGGACAGAACGTGCGCCTGGCGTCCGAGCTGACCGGCTGGCAGATCAACATCATGACGCAGGAAGAATCGGCACAGAAGCAGGCCGAGGAAAGCGAAGTGGTACGGCGCCTGTTCATGTCCAAGCTGGACGTGGACCAGGAAGTGGCCGACATACTGATCGAGGAAGGCTTCTCCTCGCTCGAGGAAGTCGCCTACGTGCCGATCAGCGAGATGATGGAAATCGAGGCCTTCGACGAGGACACCGTCAACGAGCTGCGCAATCGCGCCCGCGATGCGCTGCTGACGATGGAGCTCGCTCGCGAAGAGAAAGTCGAGTCGGTGTCGCAGGATCTGCGCTCGCTCGACGGACTGACGCCGGAGCTGATCGGCAAGCTCGCCGAGGGCGATATCCACACGCGTGACGACCTTGCCGAACTGGCGGTCGACGAACTGGTCGAGATGACCGGGGTCAGCGAAGAAGAAGCCAAAGCGCTGATCATGAAAGCACGGGAACACTGGTTCAACTGAGGGACACGTTCGCATAGAGCGCGCTTTCCGCACAAGACTGTCCCGACGTAGAAACCGAGCATTGAAAGGGTTTGAATGGCAAGCACAACAGTTGCCCAACTGGCCGCAGAACTGAGTCGCAGCGCAGCTGCCCTGCTGGAACAATTGCAGGCAGCTGGGGTGGGCAAGTCCAAGCCTGAGGACGTGATCACCGAGACCGACAAGGCCAGGTTGCTGGACTACCTGAAGCGATCGCACGGTCAGGCCGACGACGGCTCGCGCAAGAAGATCACGCTGACCAAGCGCGAAACCTCGGAGATCCGCCAGGCGGATGCGACCGGGAAGACGCGCACGGTGCAGGTCGAGGTGCGCAAGAAGCGCGTGCTGATCAAGCGCGACGAGGCCCCCGCCGACGGCGCAGCCGACGGCCACGAAGTTTCCGAGCCGGTGGTCGATCAGGCCGAACTGGAGCGCCGCGCCGAAGAGGAGCGCCGCCAGGCCGAATTGCTGGCGCGCCAGGAAGCCGAGCTCAAGGCGCGCCAGGAGGCGGCCGAACGCGAGGAAGCCGAGCGCCGCGCACGCCAGGAAGCGCTGGAGGCAGAGCAGCGCCGCCAGGCCGAGCTGGCCGCCAAGAAGGCCGAGGAAGAGGCCGCGGCAACGCGCGCCGCGAGCGAGGCCAACGAGGATTCCGATCGCAAGAAGGCCGAAGACGACAAGACGCGTCTGGCGGCCGAACGCGCCGCCGCGCAGAAGGCCGCCGACGATGCCAAGGCCGCCGCCGACAAGGTGCGCGCCGAGCAGGATGCGGCCCGCAAGCGCCGCGAGGCGGCCGAGGCCGAGGCCCGCGCGATCCAGCAGATGCTCAATGCGCCGGCGCGCGTGCTCAAGGCACCGTCCGAGCGCAAGGCCGAGGAAAAGAAGGCCGAGCAGAGCGGCACGCTGCACAAGCCGGTCAAGCCGGCCGGCACGGTCGAGGCCAAGAAGGACGAGAAGAAGCCCGCGGTGGCTACCACGACGGTCGACAAGAAGACCGGCAAGGTGGTCAAGGGTTCGTCGACCTGGCAGGACGAGGGTTCGCGCAAGAAGGGCGGTGGCCTGAAGACCCGCGGCGATTCGTCGGGCGGCGTCGGCGGCTGGCGTGGCGGCCCGCGTGGCCGTGGCGGCAAGCATCAGCAGGACGATCGCAGCGGCTTCCAGGCCCCGATGGAGCCGGTGGTGCGCGAGGTCCACGTGCCCGAGACCATCTCGGTTGCGGACCTGGCTCACAAGATGGCCGTCAAGGCCTCCGAGGTCATCAAACAGATGATGAAGCTCGGCCAGATGGTGACCATCAACCAGGTGCTGGACCAGGAGACCGCGATGATCGTGGTCGAGGAAATGGGCCACAAGGCGCTGGCGGCCAAGCTGGACGATCCGGAAGCGCTGCTGATCGAAGGCGGCGAGGAACAGTCGGACGCCGAGCAGCTGCCCCGTCCGCCGGTCGTTACCGTGATGGGTCACGTCGACCACGGCAAGACCTCGCTGCTGGACTACATCCGTCGCACCAAGGTCGCGGCCGGAGAAGCGGGCGGCATTACGCAGCATATCGGTGCCTACCATGTGGAAACCGATCGCGGCGTGATCACCTTCCTCGATACGCCGGGCCACGAGGCCTTCACGGCGATGCGTGCGCGCGGTGCCAAGGCGACCGATATCGTGATCCTGGTGGTGGCCGCCGATGACGGCGTGATGCCCCAGACCAAGGAAGCGATCGCCCATGCCAAGGCGGCCGGCGTGCCGATCGTGGTGGCGATCAACAAGGTCGACAAGCCCGAAGCCAATCCGGACCGCGTCAAGCAGGAACTGGTGGCCGAGCAGGTCGTGCCGGAAGAGTACGGCGGCGATTCGCCGTTCGTGCCGGTGTCGGCCAAGACCGGCCAGGGCGTCGAGGAACTGCTGGAGCAGGTGTCGCTGCAGGCCGAAATCCTGGAGCTGAAGGCACCGGTCGACGCGCCCGCCAAGGGCCTGGTCGTCGAAGCGCAGCTGGACAAGGGCAAGGGCCCGGTGGCGACCGTGCTGGTCAGCAGCGGCACGCTCAAGCGCGGCGACGTCGTGCTGGCGGGCAGCGCCTACGGCCGCGTCCGTGCGATGCTCGACGAGAACGGCAAGCCGACCAAGGAAGCCGGTCCGTCGATTCCGGTCGAGATCCAGGGCCTGTCCGAGGTGCCGGCTGCCGGCGAGGAAGTGCTGGTGCTGCCCGACGAGCGCAAGGCGCGCGAAATCGCGCTGTTCCGCCAGGGCAAGTTCCGCGACGTCAAGCTGGCCAAGCAGCAGGCGGCCAAGCTCGAGACCATGCTGGAGCAGATGACCGAAGGCGAGGTGCAGACGCTGCCGTTGATCGTCAAGGCCGACGTGCAGGGTTCGCAGGAAGCGCTGGTGCAGTCGCTGCAGAAGCTCTCGACCGACGAAGTGCGCGTGCAGATCGTGCACGGCGCGGTGGGCGGCATCACCGAGTCCGACGTCAACCTGGCGACGGCTTCGAAGGCGGTCATCATCGGCTTCAACGTGCGTGCCGACGCCGGTGCGCGCAAGCTGGCCGAGAACAACGGCATCGACATCCGCTACTACAACATCATTTACGATGCGGTGGACGAGATCAAGGCGGCGATGTCGGGCATGCTGGCGCCGGAGAAGCGCGAGGTGACGATCGGCCAGGTCGAGGTGCGCCAGGTGTTCCGCGTGCCGAAGATCGGCGCGGTGGCCGGCTGTATGGTCACCGACGGTCTGGTCAAGCGTGGCGCCTTCGTGCGCGTGCTGCGCAACAACGTCGTGGTGTTCTCGGGCGAGCTCGATTCGCTCAAGCGCTTCAAGGACGATGTCAAGGAAGTCAAGCAGGGCTTCGAGTGCGGTCTGTCGATCAAGAACTTCAACGACGTTCAGGAAGGCGACCAGCTCGAAGTG
>JAPSLC010000089.1 GCA_031181345.1 Cupriavidus sp.
AGCGCGTGATGAAGATGCGCCATTTCGACGTGCAGCTGATCGGCGGCATGGTGCTGAACGACAACAAGATCGCCGAGATGCGTACCGGCGAGGGCAAGACCCTGACCGCGACGCTGGCGGTCTACCTAAACGCGCTGACCGGCAAGGGTGTGCACGTGGTCACGGTCAACGACTACCTGGCCCAGCGCGATGCCGAGTGGATGGGCCGGCTGTACAACTTCCTCGGGCTGTCGGTCGGCGTCAACCTGTCGCAGATGCCGCACGACCAGAAGCAGGCGGCCTACAACAGCGACATCACCTACGGCACCAACAACGAATTCGGCTTCGACTACCTGCGCGACAACATGGTCTACGACCCGGGTCAGCGCGTGCAGCGGCCGTTGCACTATGCGATCGTCGACGAGGTCGATTCGATCCTGATCGACGAGGCGCGCACCCCGCTGATCATCTCGGGCCAGGCGGAGAACCACACCGATCTGTACCAGCGCATGAACGGCATCCCGAAGCTGCTCGAGCGCCAGATCGGCGAGGAGAAGGCCGACGGCACCGGCGTCGAGAAGCCGGGCGACTACTACGTCGACGAGAAGGCGCACCAGGTCTACCTGACCGAGGCCGGCCACGAGAAGGCCGAGCAGATCATGGCCCAGCTGGGCCTGATCGGCGAGGGCGAGTCGCTGTACGCGCCGCAGAACATCACGCTGATGCACCATCTGTACGCCGCCCTGCGCGCGCACAGCCTGTTCCATCGCGACCAGCACTATGTGGTGCAGAACGACGAGGTGGTCATCGTCGACGAATTCACCGGCCGCCTGATGACCGGCCGCCGCTGGTCCGATGGCCTGCACCAGGCGGTCGAGGCCAAGGAAGGCGTCACCATCCAGCAGGAAAACCAGACGCTGGCGACGATCACCTTCCAGAACTACTTCCGGATGTACGAGAAGCTGGCCGGCATGACCGGCACGGCCGACACCGAAGCCTATGAATTCCAGGAGATCTACGGCCTGGAAGTGGTCGTGATCCCGACCAACAAGCCGACCCAGCGCAAGGACTTCCAGGACCAGATCTTCAAGACCACGAAGGAGCGCTACGACGCTGTCGTGCGCGATATCCGCGAGTGCTTCGAGCGCGGGCAGCCGGTGCTGGTCGGCACCACGTCGATCGAGACCTCCGAATACCTGTCGGACCTGCTGAACAAGGAAAAGCTGCCGCACCAGGTGCTCAACGCCAAGCAGCACGAGCGCGAGGCCGAGATCGTCGCGCAGGCGGGCCGGCCGAAGATGATCACCATCGCCACCAACATGGCGGGCCGCGGTACCGACATCGTGCTGGGCGGCAATGTCGAGAAGCAGGCCGGCTTCATCGAGGCCGATGCCAATCTGTCGGCCGACGACAAGGCCGCGCGCATCGCGCAGCTCAAGTCGGAATGGCAGTCGCTGCACGAGCAGGTCAAGGCCGCGGGCGGCCTGCATATCGTCGGCACCGAGCGCCACGAATCGCGCCGGATCGACAACCAGCTACGCGGCCGTGCCGGCCGCCAGGGCGACCCGGGTTCGTCGCGCTTCTATCTGTCGCTGGACGACCAGCTGCTGCGCATCTTCGCCGGCGACCGCGTGCGCGCGATCATGGACCGCCTGAAGATGCCCGAGGGCGAGCCGATCGAGGCCGGCATCGTGACGCGCTCGATCGAATCGGCGCAGCGCAAGGTCGAGGGCCGCAACTTCGATATCCGCAAGCAGCTGCTGCAGTACGACGACGTCGCCAACGACCAGCGCAAGGAAATCTACAAGCTGCGCAACGAGGTGCTGGAGGCCCAGGACGTCGGCGAGATGATCCGGAGCCTGCGCGAGGGCGTGCTGGTCGATCTGTTCCGCGAGTACGTGCCCGCCGAATCGATGGAAGAGCAGTGGGACATCGCCGGCCTGGAGAAGCGTCTGCGCGACGATTTCGGCCTGGAGCTGCCGCTGGCGCAGACCATCGAGAACGCGCAGAGCATCGAGGACGAGGAACTGCTGCAGATGATCGTCTCGGCCGCGGCCGAGCGTTACGAGGCCAAGGTCACGCAGGTCGGCCGCGAGGCCTTTGCCGGCTTCGAGCGCTCGGTGATGCTGCAGAGCATCGACACGCACTGGCGCGAGCACCTGGCCGCGCTGGACCATCTGCGCCAGGGCATCCATCTGCGCGGCTATGCGCAGAAGGATCCGAAGCAGGAGTACAAGCGCGAGTCGTTCGAGCTGTTCGCGCGCCTGCTGGACGTGATCAAGAGCGAGGTCACGCGCATCGTCTTCAACGTCCAGATCCAGTCGCCGGAGGAGCTCGAGCATGCCTCCGAGCAGATCGAGGACGACCTGGCGCACGTTGGCAATGTGCGATACCAGCATGACGAGTTCGGCGGCGCCGGCCCCGACACCGGCGAGCGCGCGATCGCGGCGGCGGCACGCGGCGCGCGCGACGACAGCGAAGTGGCGACCATGCCCCGCGTCGGCCGCAACGACCCGTGCCCGTGCGGCTCGGGCAAGAAGTTCAAGCAGTGCCACGGCCGGCTGAGCTGAGCCGACCACGGGACACCGGCCCTCGGCATTGGGTATCGCATCGAAGCAAGGAATCGAACATGGCCGTCAACTTGCCGCTGCCACAGGCAGAGAATCTGAAACCGGTCGCCGGCGTCGAGCTGGGCTGGGCTGAAGCGGGCATCCGCAAGGCCAACCGCAAGGACGTGCTGGTGGTGCGGCTGGCCGAAGGCAGTACCGTGGCCGGCGTCTTCACGCGCAACCGCTTCTGCGCCGCGCCGGTGCAGGTCTGCCGCGAGCATCTGGCGGCCGGCCGCGGCATCCGCGCGCTGGTGATCAACACCGGCAACGCCAATGCCGGCACCGGCGAGCCGGGCCTGGCCAACGCACGCGCGACCTGCGAGGCGGTCGGCGGCGCGCTGGGCATCGGCGCCGACCAGGTGCTGCCGTTCTCGACTGGCGTGATTCTCGAACCGCTGCCGATGGACCGTCTGCTGGCCGGCGTGCCGAAGGCGATCGCCAACGCGCGCGAGGACAACTGGCTGGCGGCGGCCGAATCGATCATGACCACCGACACGCAGCCGAAGGCGGCGTCGCGCACGGTGACGATCGGCGGCAAGACGATCGTACTGACCGGCATCAGCAAGGGCGCCGGCATGATCAAGCCCAATATGGCGACGATGCTGGGCTTCATCGCCACCGATGCGACCGTTGCGCAGCCGGTGCTGCAGGCGCTGGTGTCGCACGCGGCCGATCACTCGTTCAACAGCATCACGATCGACGGCGATACCTCGACCAACGATTCCTTTGTGCTGATCGCCACCGGCCGCGCCGGTGCGCCCGCGATCGAGCGCGCCGACGGCGCCGAATTCGAGGCGCTGCGCGACGCAGTGACGTCGCTGGCGCAGGAACTGGCGCAGATGATCGTGCGCGACGGCGAGGGCGCGACCAAGCTGATGACGATCCAGGTCGAGGGCGGGCGCGATGTCGCCGAGTGCCGCCAGATCGCCTATGCGGTCGCCCACTCGCCGCTGGTCAAGACCGCGTTCTACGCCTCCGATCCCAATCTGGGCCGGATCCTGGCGGCGGTCGGCTATGCCGGCGTCGACGACCTCGATGTCGGCGGCGTCAATCTGTGGCTCGACGACGTCTGGGTCGCCCGGGACGGCGGTCGCAACCCCGACTACCGCGAGGAAGACGGCCAGCGCGTGATGAAGCAGGCCGAGATCACGGTGCGCATCGCGCTCGGCCGCGGCAACGCCACGGCGACGGTCTGGACCTGCGACCTGTCGCACGACTACGTATCGATCAACGCGGACTATCGTTCCTGATTGCTGTCTGACGATGCCTTGCCGCCTGGCGAGGCATCGCCCGCGCCAAGGGCCGGGCATCGGCCCATCGTCCTCGCCTCGCTCTTTCGCTTCTCCCATCCCCCGCCTTTCCGGATTGCCGCCATGTCCGATCTCGCCTCCCGCCTCGACCAATTTCTCGCCCGGCTCGAACAGTGGCTGCCGCCGCAGCTGACCGAGGCGGACTGGCAGCAGGCCGTCGCCTTCCGCTGGCGCAAACGGCAGAGCCTGTTCGGCAATATCGGCTATCTGCAGGCCATCCGGCAGCTGCCGCCGATCCATCTGGACGACCTGAAGAACATCGAGCGCCAGAAGGACGCGATCGTCGCCAATACGCGCCAGTTCGTGCACAAGCTGCCGGCCAACAACGTGTTGCTGACCGGCGCACGCGGCACCGGCAAGTCGTCGCTGATCAAGGCCTGCCTGAACGCCTTCGTCGGCGAGGGGCTGCGCCTGGTCGAAGTCGACAAGGCCGATCTCGGCGATCTTGGCGATATCGTCGAGCAGCTGACGCAGCGGCCGGAACGCTTCGTGATCTTCTGCGATGACCTGTCGTTCGAGGATGGCGAGTCGGGCTACAAGTCGCTGAAGTCGGCGCTCGACGGCTCGGTCGCCGCGCAGTCGGACAACGTGCTCGTCTATGCGACCTCGAACCGCCGCCATCTGCTGCCCGAGTACATGAAGGACAACGAGACCTACCAGCACACCGCGGATGGCGAAATCCATCCGGGCGAAGTGGTCGAGGAAAAGATCTCGCTGTCCGAGCGCTTCGGCCTGTGGCTGTCGTTCTATCCGCCGAAGCAGGATGAATACCTGAATATCGTCGCGCATTGGCTGCGTCAGTTCGGCTGCAGCGAGGACGATATCGCCGCGGCGCGTGGCGATGCGCTGGTCTGGGCCCTGGAGCGCGGCTCGCGCTCGGGCCGGGTCGCCTGGCAGTTCGCGCGCGACTGGGGCGGCAAGCACGGCAAGCCTTATGGGGGACATCCGGGGGCGCACCAGGGCGAGCCGGCATGAGCGGCGGGCGCAAGGTCACGGAGGTCGCGGTCGGCGTGCTGGTACGCCCGGACGGCCGCTTCCTGCTGGCGCAGCGGCCGGCCGGCAAGCCGTACGAAGGTTACTGGGAGTTTCCGGGCGGCAAGCTCGAAGCCGGCGAGTCCGTCGAAGCGGCGCTGGCGCGCGAGCTGCACGAGGAACTGGGGCTGGACATCACGGCCTCGACGCGCTGGCACGTGCTCGAGCACGATTACCCGCACGCCTATGTGCGGCTGCATTTCTGCAAGGTCACCGGCTGGGCCGGTGAGCCGGTCGGGCGCGAAGGCCAGGCCTTCTCGTGGGAGCAGGTGCCCGTCACCGTCGGGCCGTTGCTGCCGGCGACGATTCCGGTGGTCGAGTGGTTGGGGGAGGAGGCGGCCTGAGGGCTGGCTTGGGCTGAGCGTGGGCGCTCAGTCGTCGCTCAGTCGTCGCTCAGTCGTCGTCCCGATCCTTTTCCTCGGTCGGACCGGCCGGCTTGCCCTCGATCACGTACTTCTCGGCGGCCCAGGCGCCCAGGTCGATCTGCTTGCAACGTTCGGAGCAGAAGGGGCGGAACTTGTTTTCCGGCGCCCAAACCACGTCCTTGCCACAGGTCGGGCATTTGACTACGGATGGCATGGCAAATCAGAAATTGCAGAGTTTGAGCAGGAAGGGGATGTCGGCGTCGACCGAGCGCGGTCGCATATCGCCGTCCTGCTGGGTGAAGCGCACCCACAGCATGTACTTGTTGGCGCTCATCTCGGGGATGAAGGCCAGCAGCGAATCGTCGAGCAGCACCTGCATCAGCTGGTAGCTGCGTCCGGACAGCATCTGCTGATAGCTGCCGCCGGTGGCGATCACCTTGCCGCTCTGGCCGGATTCGCGCAGCAGCTTCAGCACCGCATCGGTGCCCACGCGCAGCGGAATCAGCGGACGTACCCACTTCAGGATGTCGGCGCGCCGTTCCTCGGCCGGCCGATGCTGCCAGGCATAGTACGAGGGCAGGTCGAACTCGCAGGTGCCGCCGGGAATGATCGCGCGGCTGCGGATGCTGGTCAGCCACTCGTTGTCGGTCAGCAACTGCCCCGCCTTGCCGACGGTCTGGTTCAGCTGTGCAATGGCCTGCTCGAGTTCGCCGATCACCGCGTCCAGCGTCTGCTGGTCGATCTGCGGGCTCGAGCGCAGCGCGCTCAACGCCTGCCGCTGGCGATCGAGTTCCTTGATCAGGTCGGTCTTCAGGTCGGCGCGGCCAGCGACGTCGATGATCTCGAACAGCGTGGTCAGCGCGACATGATGCTGCAGCGCATGTTCCTGTCCGAGAAAGTAATCCAGCCGATCGAACAGGTCCTCCAGACGCAGGAGTGTCCTGATGCGTTCGTTGAAAGGATATTCGTACAGAATCAAGGGGAAGTCCGTGCAGCGCGGCGTCGGCCAGCTTGCCGGCCCGGTGCTGGATTCGACAGAGGAATCGGCTCAGGCGGGCGCGCGAGGCGATCGGTACAGAATGCATGCGAAGCTCGCATGCGGCCGTATGCATGCACTTGGCAGCATATTCCAACGCATTCTATGCGAGACAGCGCGCAAGGACAATGAAACGCCGCCGATGGTGGCCTCGGCGGCGCCTGATGCGAAGCGAAGCGCTTCGGCGATGCTCAGCGCGTGGCGGGCCTCGCGGACACGGGCCGCATCGCGCGATAGCGGCGATCGAGCGCCTCGACCTGCGGCGGCAGGGCCTCGACCGGTCCATCGTTGTCGATCACGTCGTCGGCGACGGCCAGCCGCTGCGCGCGCGTAGCCTGCCTGGCCATGATGGCCTCGACCTGCTCGCGGGCGAAGCCGTTGCGCGCCATCACGCGCGCGATTTGCGTCCCTTCGCTGCAGTCGACCACCAGCACGCGATCGACGCGCTCGCGCCACCGGCCCGATTCGACCAGCAGCGGCACCACGTGGATCAGATAGGGATGCGCCCCGCCCGCGCGGATCTGAGCCGCGCGTTGTTCGGTGACCTCGCGGATCAGCGGATGCGTGATCGCTTCGAGCCGTGCCTTGGCGGTCGGATCCGAGAACACCAGCGCGCGCATCGCGTCGCGGTCCATCGCGCCGTCGGCGCGCAGACACGTGGGGCCGAAGGCCTGGACCAGCGCGGGAATTGCCGCGCCGCCCGGCGCGGTGATCTCGTGCGCGATCAGATCGGTATCGATCAGCGCCGCGCCGCGTTCGGCAAACAGATCGGCGACGCGGCTCTTGCCGGAGCCGATGCCTCCGGTCAATCCGATTTCCAGCATATGTCTCCAGGGTCAGTGGGCGTTCATTGGGGCGTTGGTTGGGGCGTTGGTTGGGGCGTCGTTGGCAGCGTAGCGACCGCGTCAATGGGTCACCATCGCGCCCGCTTCGATGGCGGCGCCGGGCGCCAATGCCGGCAGCAGCCAGTCGGCGCCCGCGAACAGCACCAGCAGTCCGGCGCCGGCAATGAACGGCCCGAACGGGAACGGCGTATCGCGATCGTGGCGGCGCAGCGCAATCTTGGCAAGACCGTACGCCAGTCCGACCACCGACGACAGCAGCACCAGCGCAGGCAGCGCCTGCCAGCCGAACCAGCCGCCCAGCGCAGCCATCAGCTTGAAGTCGCCATAGCCCATGCCCTCCTTGCCGCGCAGCAGCTTGAACAGCCAATAGGTGGTCCACAGCAGCAGATAGCCGGCGGCCGCGCCGATCACCGCATCGCCGATCGGCGCGAACAAGCCCATCAGGTTCAGCAGCAGGCCGAGCCACAGCAGCGGCTGCGTGATCTGGTCCGGCAGCAGCTGCGTGTCGGCATCGATCAGCGCCAGCGACAGCAGCGACCAGATCAGCACCATCGCCGCCAGGCCCTGCCAGGTTGGCCCGAAATGCCAGGCGGCCAGCGCGCACAGCGCCGCGCTGGCCAGCTCGACGGCCGGATAGCGCAGGCCGATCGGCTTGCCGCAGGCCGAGCAGCGGCCGCGCAGCAGCAGATAGCCGAGCACCGGGATGTTCTCCCACGGCGCGATCGCATGGCCGCAGTGCGGGCACGACGAGCGCGGCACCACGAGGTCGTAGCGTTCGGGGTAGGGAGCGGGCTCCTGGCGCAGCGCGGCAAGATAGTTCGCCTCCTCGCGCTCCATCATGCGCGGCAGCCGATGCACCACCACGTTCAGGAAGCTGCCGACCACCAGCCCGAGCAGCGCCGCCGCGCCCAGCAGGAACCACGGCGGCAGGGCGGCCAGCGCGGCAATGGTCCAGGTACCGGCCGGCATGGCGGCGTTCCAGCTCGACAGGAAGCCTTGCATCTCAGACCACCTGCGCCAGCTTGAAGATCGGCAGATACATCGCGATCACCAGTCCACCGATCAGCACGCCCAGCACCACGACGATCAGCGGCTCGACCATCCCGGCGACCGCGGCGACGCCCTCGTCGACCTCGCGCTCGCAGCATTGCGCGACATGCAGCAGCATCGTGTCGAGCGCGCCGGATTCCTCGCCGATGCGGGTCATCTGCAGCGCCATCGGATCGAACACGGCGCTGGCGCGCATCGCCGTGGCCAGGCTCGCGCCGCAACGCACCGCGCGTTCGATCTGCCGGGTGGCGTCGCGATATACGCGATTGCCGGCCGCCCCTGCGACCAGCGCCATGGCCTCCACGATCGGCGTGCCCGCAGCGGACAGCGTTGCCAGCGTGCGCGTCCAGCGCGCCACCGCGGCCTTGCGCAGCAGGGGACCCGCCACGGGCAACCGCAGCAGCGCCCGATCACGCGCATGGCGCAGCGGCGCCGAGCGGCGCAGCGCATGCAGCAGGCCCAGCCACGCCAGCGCAGGCAGCGCCAGCAGCAGCGGCCAGTAAGCGACGAAGCCATCGGACAGCGCCATCACGAACTGCGTCGGCCCCGGCAGGTGCGCGCCGGCGCCGAAGCCGACAAAGACCTGCTTGAAGGCGGGAATCACGAACAGCATCAGGATCGCCGTCACGGCGGCGGCGACCGCCAGCACCACCAGCGGATAGCGCAGCGCGGCGCGTACCTGGCGGCGCAGTGCGATCGCTTGTTCCAGGTAGGCACAGAGCCTGTCGAGCATGCCGGCCAGCGCGCCGCTTTGTTCTCCGGCTTCGACCAGGCTGCAGTACAGCGCATCGAACGCGCGGGGATGCCGGCGCATGGCCAGCGCCAGGCTGCTGCCGTTCTCGATGTCGCCGCGCAATTGCGCCAGCAGGCGGCGCCACGCCGGGTCGCCGTGGCCGCGCGCGATGATGTCCAGCGCCGGCAACAGCGGCACGCTGGCGCCCAGCAGCATCGACAGCTGGCGCGTGAAGCGCGCAATGTCCTGGGCACGGATTCGTGGTGGCGCAATCGTGCGCGCCACGGCGGGAAGGCTGACCGCGGCGCGCGCGGCCGGCGCCGTCATGGTGGACCCGGATGGCATGATCGTCTCGGTCGATCTTCGTTATGGATTGGTGGTCGCCAGCACCTCGGCCAGCGAGGTCGTGCCCGCCCTGACCTTGAGCAGCCCGGCCTCGCGCAACGATAGCACGCCCTCGCGACGCGCCTGCTGCGCCAGCGCCCGCGCACTGCCACGCGACAGGATGATGCCCTGCATCGCGTCGGAGACCGGCATCACCTGGTGGATGCCGCAGCGGCCGCGATAGCCACTGCCGCGGCAGGCGGCGCAGCCGACCGGCTGGCAGGGCTGCCAGTCCCCGTCGAGCTGCGCGTCCGCGAAACCGGCCTCGCGCAGCGCGGCGAGCGGCACGGCACTGGGTCGTTTGCACGCGCACAGCATGCGCGCAAGCCGCTGCGCGGTGATGACGAGCACGCTGGCGGCCAGGTGGAGGGGAGCGACCCCCAGCTGCGCCAGCCGTGTGAGCGTGCTCGGCGCATCGTTGGTATGCAGTGTCGACAGGACCAGATGGCCGGTCTGCGCGGCCTTCACCGCGATATCGGCGGTCTCGGCATCGCGGATCTCGCCGACCATGATCACGTCCGGGTCCTGGCGCAGCAGCGCGCGCAGCACGGTCGGAAAGCTCAGGCCGACCTTGTCGCGAATATTGACCTGATTGATGCCGGCCAGCTGGATCTCGGCCGGATCCTCCGCCGTCGAGATATTGCACTCGTCCCGGTTCAGCAGATTGAGGAAGGCGTACAGCGAGACGGTCTTGCCGCTGCCTGTTGGACCGGTGACCAGTACCATGCCGTGCGGACGGCGCAGGCGCTCCAGCAGCACGGCCAGTTGCGCCGCTTCGAAGCCGAGGCCCTCCATGTCGAGCCGCACGCTCGACGCGGCCAGCATGCGCAGCACGATCTTCTCGCCGAACAGCGTCGGCAGCGTCGACACGCGCAGGTCGACGGCGCGGGCCGGGACGCCCTCCGGCGCCGCATCGCCGTCGCGCCGCGGCACCACGAAGCGCATGCGGCCATCCTGCGGCACCCGCTTCTCGGCGATGTCGAGCCGCGCCAGCACCTTGATCCGCGTCGCGATGCGGTCGCGAATGTCCAGCGGCGGACGGGCGACCTCGTGCAGCAGCCCATCGATGCGAAAGCGTACGCGGTAGAAGCCTTCGTACGGTTCGAAGTGCAGGTCCGAGGCACCGCGCAGGCAGGCCTCGGTCAGCAGCTTCTGGACGAAGCGCACGACCGGCGCGTCGTCGGCTGACGGCATGGCGGGGTCGTATGCGATCGGCGCATCGGAGGTGGCGATCATGACGGGGCAGGGCGCAGTGGAAGAGTGGCCCAGTGTGCGATGCGCGGGCGGGGACGGGAATGCGCGCAGTCTCAAATGCAATGGACGCCGCCGGCAACGACACGACCAAAGCAAAAGGGCCGTGCATCGCTGCACGGCCCTTTCTGAAAAACTGGTCGGGGTGAGAGGATTCGAACCTCCGGCCTCTACGTCCCGAACGTAGCGCTCTACCAGGCTAAGCTACACCCCGTTTTTTCGTTCCCTGCCGCGTCAGGACTGACGTTGCAGCGAGAAAGCACATAACTTTATCAGTGTTTCTTTCAGTTGTGAAGGGGGAAATTGCATTGCCGCACGTTCGGCCGCATCGGCCTCGCGTTTTGCGGCCTCGAAGGTCGCATCCAGGGCCCCGCATTGATGGATGGCCGAGAACACCGCGTCGAAGTGTCCGGTGCCGCCCTGGACGATCGCCTCGCGCGCCAGCGCGCGTTGCTCGGCGGTGCCATGCTCCATCAGATGCAGCAGCGGCAGCGTCGGCTTGCCCTCGCGCAGATCGTCGCCGGCGTTCTTGCCCATCTGCTCGGCGCTGGCGGTGTAGTCGAGCATGTCGTCGATCAGCTGGAAGGCGGTGCCGATGCGGCGGCCATATTCGGCGGCCGCTTCCTCCATCGCCGCGTCGGCGCCCGCCAGCACCGCGCCGAGCTGGGCCGAGGCCTCGAACAGCTTGGCGGTCTTGTAGCGGATCACCTGCAGGTAGCGCTCCACCGTGACGTCGGGGTCGTGCATGTTCAGCAACTGCAGCACCTCGCCTTCGGCGATCACGTTGGTCGCGTCCGACAGGATCTGCATGATCCGCATGCTGCCGGCGTCGACCATCATCTGGAAGGCGCGCGAATAGAGAAAGTCGCCGACCAGCACGCTGGCCGCATTGCCGAACACTGCGTTGGCGGTCTGGCGGCCGCGCCGCAGTTCGGACTCGTCGACCACGTCGTCGTGCAGCAGCGTGGCGGTGTGGATGAATTCCACCACCGCCGCCAGTTCGTGATGGCGATGTCCGTCATAGCCGAGGGCGCGCGCGGACAGCAGCAGGATCACGGGGCGCAGGCGCTTGCCGCCCGCGCCGATGATGTATTCGCCGATCTGTTCGATCAGGGGCACTTCGGAAGACAGGCGCTGCCGGATGACTGCATCGACGG
>JAPSLC010000090.1 GCA_031181345.1 Cupriavidus sp.
GCAGACCTTTTCGCTTCTCGTCAACAGGTTTCTCAGCACTTTCTGCCGCGGCGCCAGCACCGCAGCGCCTTTGCCTTCCTGCCAACCCCGCCGCCGTTCGGCTGCGAGGGGGCGAATATTAAGGGAGTGCGCGCCGCCTGGCAATACTTTTGTCATCTTTTTATGCCAGGCGGCGCTCCGGCCGCTTCAGCGGTGCTGGAAGTTCGGCGCGCGCTTCTCGACGAAGGCGGCCATGCCCTCCTTCTGATCCTCGGTGGCGAAGGTCGAGTGGAACAGCCGACGCTCCAGGTGCACGCCTTCGCTCAGCGAGGTCTCATAGGCGGCGTTGACCGACTCCTTGATCATCATGACGACCGGCAGCGAGAAGCCGGCAATGGTTTCCGCGGCCGTGACGGCCTCGTCGACCAGCCGGTCCGCCGCCACCACACGCGAAACCAGACCCGCGCGTTCGGCCTCGGCCGCGTCCATCATGCGCGCGGTCAGGCACAGGTCCATCGCCTTGGCCTTGGACACCGCGCGCGGCAACCGCTGGGTGCCGCCGGCGCCAGGCATGGTGCCGAGCTTGACCTCCGGCTGGCCGAACTTTGCGGTGTCGGCGGCGATCACGATGTCGCACATCATCGCCAGTTCGCAACCGCCGCCGAGCGCGTAGCCGGCCACCGCGGCAATCACCGGCTTGCGGATGCGGCGCATCGTCTCCCAATTGCGGGTGATGTACTCGCCCTTGTAGACATCCATATAGCTGTACTTCGCCATCATGCCGATGTCCGCGCCCGCGGCGAAGGCGCGTTCACTGCCGGTGATGACGATGCAGCCGATGCCCTCGTCCTGCTCGAAGGCCGTCAGCGCGGCGCCCAGTTCGTCCATCAGCGCGTCGTTGAGCGCGTTCAGCGCCTTCGGACGGTTCAGCGTGACCAGGCCGACGCGGCCACGGGTTTCCACCAGGATGTTCTCGTACGCCATGGGTTTCCTCTGTCTCCAATGAAAAAGGGATGCCGGCACAGTCGCCGCCGAGCCGGGCAGCATCGTTGCGACCAGCAACGATACCCGGCCATAGCAAACCGCGAAAGATTAATGCTAACATTTGCCGACCGACTGGTCGGTTAATTAAAGCCACCGTCGCTCTTCCCTACAATGCCAGACGAAGCCGACACCCGGCTTCGATCCAGAACAACCTTCCGGCGCGGCCGGCGAAGCGTCGCCGCAACCGGGATATGGCAGGAGACAAGCCCATGCATGCCACGCCAACGCCGTCGCCCCGTACCGCCGTCGACGCCGGCCCGGTACTGCTCGCCTGGCACGGCGACGTCGCCGTCGTCACGCTGAACCGGCCCGACAAGCTGAACAGCTTCACCCGCGAGATGCACGCCGCGCTGGTGCAGGCGCTGGACCACGCCGAAGCCGGCCACGCGCGGGCCCTGCTGCTGACCGGCGCCGGGCGCGGCTTCTGCGCAGGCCAGGACCTGGCCGATCTGGACTTCACGCCCGGCCGCATGACCGATCTGGGAGACCTGATCGACAGCGCCTTCAATCCGCTGGTGCGCCGCCTGCAGTCGATGCCGCTGCCGGTAATCGCCGCGGTCAACGGCACAGCCGCCGGCGCGGGTGCCAATCTGGCGCTGGCCTGCGACATCGTGCTGGCGGCCCGCTCGGCCAGCTTCCTCCAGGCCTTCATCAAGATCGGACTGGTGCCGGATTCGGGCGGCACGTGGTTCCTGCCCAAGCGGCTCGGCATGGCGCGCGCGCTGGGGCTGGCGATGACCGGCGACAAGCTGTCCGCCGACGAGGCCGAGAAGTGGGGCCTGATCTGGGAGGCGATGGACGACCCGCTGCTGATGGAACAGGCCCTGGCGCTGGCCACGCATCTGGCCGGGCAGCCGACCCGCGCGCTGGCCGCGATCAAGCGCGCGATGCACGCCAGCGCGACGCAAACGCTGGACGCCCAGCTCGACATGGAGCGCGACCTGCAGCGCGCGCTCGGCGGATCGCACGACTATGCCGAGGGCGTCAATGCCTTCCTGGAAAAGCGCGCGCCGCGTTTCACCGGACAGTAGCGCCGGCCGCGGCCCCTTCCCACCTTTTCGTTCTCTTGACCAGGAGATCCGCTTGACTCCCGATCCGCACGCCCTGGCCAAAGCGGCCGCGGCCAGCATGTACGAGGCCGACAGCTGCAGCCGCTGGCTCGGCATGACCATCGACGCGATCGCCCCCGGTTATGCGCGGCTGTCGATGCCGGTGCGCGACGAATTCCTGAACGGCCACGGCATCTGCCACGGCGGCCTGATGTTCACGCTGGCCGATTCGTGCTTCGCCTTCGCCTGCAACAGCCACAACATCAACACGGTCGCCGCCGGCTGCAGCATCGAATTCCTGAAGCCGGTGCGCGGCGGCGACGTGCTGACCGCCGAGGCGACCGAGCAGGTCCTGTCCGGCCGGCACGGCATCTACGACATCCGCGTGACCAACCGCGACGGCGAGGTGGTCGCGATGTTCCGCGGCAAGTCGGCGCAGATCAAGGGCCATGTCGTGCCACCGCCCGAAGCGGGCTGACCGTCGCACGCCAATCGCCTGACCGTTGCCGCCCCGCGCCGTAGCGACACCCTGAGACGACACCCCAAAGCGCCACCCATAGCAGGAGAGAACGATGAGCACGCGCCTGACCGATCTGCCGCTGGAGCCGATCGAGACCGCCAGCCGCGACGAATTGCAGGCCTTGCAGCTGCAGCGCCTGAAGTGGTCGCTCGACCATGCCTATCGGCATTCGCCCGTCTATCGGCGCAAGTTCGACGAGGCGGGGGTGCACCCGGAAGATCTGAAATCGCTGGCCGACCTGGCGCGCTTTCCGTTCACCACCAAGCAGGATCTGCGCGACAACTACCCGTTCGGCATGTTCGCGGTGCCGCAGGACCAGGTCGCGCGCATCCACGCCTCCTCGGGCACCACCGGCAAACCCACCGTGGTCGGCTATACGCTGCGCGACATCGACACCTGGGCCACGGTGATGGCGCGCTCGATCCGCGCGTCGGGTGCGCGGCGCGGCGACAAGGTCCATATCAGCTACGGCTACGGCCTGTTTACCGGCGGCCTGGGTGCGCACTACGGCGTGGAGAAGGCGGGCCTGACCGCGATCCCGTTCGGCGGCGGCCAGACCGAACGCCAGGTGCAACTGATCCAGGACTTCCGCCCGGAGATCATCATGGTGACGCCCAGCTATATGCTGGCGATCGCCGACGAGTTCGAGCGCCAGGGGCTCGATCCGGCCACGAGCTCGCTGCAGGTCGGCATCTTCGGCGCGGAGCCGTGGACGCCGGAGATGCGCGTGGCGATCGAGCGGCGGATGGGCATTTCGGCGGTCGACATCTACGGCTTGTCCGAGGTGATGGGCCCGGGCGTGGCCAACGAATGCGCGGAGACCAAGGACGGCCCGACCATCTGGGAAGACCACTTCTACCCCGAGATCATCGACCCGAACACCGGCGAGGTGCTGCCCGACGGCAGCTTCGGCGAGCTGGTGTTCACCTCGCTGACCAAGGAGGCGCTGCCGATCGTCCGCTATCGCACGCGCGACCTGACGCGGCTGTTGCCCGGCACCGCGCGGCCGGCGTTCCGCCGGATGGAGAAGATCACCGGCCGCTCCGACGACATGATGATCATCCGCGGCGTCAACGTGTTTCCCTCGCAGATCGAGGAACTGATCCTGAAGCACGCCGAGTTGGCGCCGCACTACCAGTGCGTGCTCGGCAAGGAAGGCCATCTCGATACGCTGACGGTGCGGGTCGAATGCGCGCATGGGGTGGAGCCCGACACTGTGCGCCAGGCGCGCGAGACCTTGACCCATGAGATCAAGGCCTATATCGGCGTGACCGTGGCGCTCGAGATCCTGCCGTCGGGCGGCGTCGAGCGCTCGGTCGGCAAGGCGCGGCGGATCGTCGACCAGCGGCCGCGCTGACCCACGGCGCCACCGCAGCGATGCCGCAGGCTCAGCTGCGCGGCATCAGCACCCACATCCGGCCGGCCTGCTTCATGCGGCCGGCGGTCTCGCCCGCGGCATCGCCCGCGCCCCAGAAGAAATCGGCGCGCACGCCGCCCTTGATCGCGCTGCCGGTGTCCTGCGCAAAGACCAGCCGTTCGATCGGCTCGCTCGACAGCGGCCGCGTGGTCGACAGGAACACCGGCACGCCCAGCGGGATCGTGGCGGGATCGACCGCAATCGAGCGCTCCGCCGTCAGCGGTACGCCCAGCGCGCCGATCGGGCCGTCGTTGTTCGGCGGCAGCTCGCGGAAGAACACATAGCGCGGATTGACGTTGAGCATCTCCTCGACCCGCGCCGGATTGGCGCGCGCCCAGGCCTTGATGCCCTGCATCGTGGCCTGCGCCGGCGTGATCTCGCCCCGGTCCAGCAGCCATTTGCCGAAGGAGCGGAACGGCTGGTCGTTGGTGCCGCCGAAGCCGACCCGCATGATCGTGCCGTCGGCCAGGCGGATCCGGCCCGAGCCCTGGATCTGCAGGAAGGCGGCCTCTACAGGGTCGTCGACCCAGACCACCTCGTTGCCGCGCAGTGCCGGATCGCGCAGCAGCTGCGCGCGCGGCGGCAGCGGCCGATTGCCCCATTGCGGCGGCTTGCGGTGCAGCGGAATCTGGTAAGCGCCCTGGCGCGTGCGCGAGCCGTGCAGGATCGGCTCGTAGTAGCCGGTCACCAGTCCGCTGTCGGTGCCGTCGCCGTTGATGACGCGGTACGGCTGGAAATGCTGTTCGAAGTAATTGCGCAGCGCCTGCGGATCGCTGGCGTCGACCATGAGCCCGGCCGTGCAGGGGCCACGCCATTCGGCACGCTTCTTCAGCGCCTGGCAGCTCGCCTGCAGCGCGGGCCACGCGGCACGCACGTCGTCGCGCGTCCAGCCGCCGATCTCGCTCCAGCTCGCCGGCTGCAGCCGGCCCTTGCCGCCTCCTGCCCCGGTGACCGGGGGCGTCGGCTGCCCGGTCTCGATGCGCGGCGGCGGACCGCTGACGCAACCGGCCAGCACGGCGGCCGCGCCGACGATGGCCCAGAGCGCGCGGGCGCCGGGCAGCCGGCTGGCAACGCCGGCAACGCTGGCGGCGCTGGCGGAGCGGGTGGAAAGCAGGGGAAGACGGCGGTTGGCGAAAACGGGGTCGTGGTCAGTCATCGTTTGCGGTGTGGTTGTCGCCGGGCGCAGCCGCGGCGGCAAGGACAGTGGCTCTCAGTGGCTGGCTGTAGCTGTGGCTGGGGCTGTAACAAGGGGACCGGCCGGCGGCCGATGCCCTACAATGCTCGGGCCGATCCGGGCGGGCGCCGCCATGCCGGATCGACGTTGGCTCGAACGCGGGAATCATCCATGAGCGAATTCTTTCAAGACCATCCCATGCTGCTGTTCGCCCTCGAGGCCGGCGTGGCGTTGTTTCTGCTGATCTTCATCGTGGTATGGACGATGGGCACGGCCAAGAAGCATCCGCGCCCGACCCGCGCCCCGGCCGATCACCCGTCGCGCGCGCCTTCCCAGCAGGCCGCCCGACCGAACCAGGCCGCGAGCCAGTCCGCGGGCCAGGCGCACAGCAAGGACAACCCGCCGGGCGCCTAGGTTCCGGCGGCCCTCAATGGAGCATGCGCGGCAGCACCAGCGCGAACTCGGGAATCGGTACCTCGAAGCGATGGCCGTCCTCGGCCACGCAGAAATACTTGCCCTTCATCGAGCCGACCGGCGTGGAGATCGTCGCCCAGCTGGTGTACTCGAAGTGCTCGCCCGGCTTGAGCAGCGGCTGGTGTCCGACCACGCCGAGCCCCGCCACTTCCTGCGTGGCGTTGTCGCTGTCGGTGATCTGCCAGTGGCGCGAGATCAGTTGGGCCGCGACCTCGCCGGTGTTCTGGATCGTGATGGTGTAGGCAAAGGCATGGCGTCCGTGTTCCGGGTCGGACTGATCGGGCAGATACTGCGTGCGCACGGAAACGGAAAAAGCGTACTCGCTCATTGTCGGGGTGGCCGGTGGCAAGACAAGGTAGCGGCATTGTGCGGCAAGGGCAGGGGTGCGGCAAGTCGGGTTCACGCCCCCGCCGGCCGGGCGCCCCAGCCTCGCCCGCCGCAAAGGCGGCGTAAAATGGCGCCCTTGCGCGCCGGCCGCACTGGCGGGACGCGCCCTTGCATCCTTGCCCCGTCGCCCCCTGAGCCGCAACCGAGCCGCAACCGAGCCGCCACCCGAGCCATCATGAGCACCCCCACCTACCGCATCGCCCCGTCCATCCTGTCCGCCGACTTTGCCCGCCTGGGCGAGGAAGTGCGCCGCGTCACCGAGGCCGGCGCCGACTGGATCCATTTCGACGTGATGGACAACCACTACGTGCCGAACCTGACGGTCGGCCCGCTGGTCTGCGAGGCAATCCGCCCGCACGTGACCGCGCCGATCGACGTGCACCTGATGGTCCGCCCGGTCGACCGCATCATTCCGGACTTCGCCAAGGCGGGCGCCAACATCATCACCTTCCACCCCGAGGCGAGCGACCATGTCGACCGCTCGCTGGCGCTGATCCGCGATCACGGCTGCCAGGCCGGTCTGGTCTTCAATCCCGCCACGCCGCTGCACCATCTGGATCACGTGATGGACCGGCTCGACGTGATCCTGCTGATGTCGGTCAACCCGGGCTTCGGCGGCCAGGCCTTCATCCCCGAGACGCTGAACAAGCTGCGCGCGGTGCGCGAACGCATTGATGCCTATGCCGCCCGCACCGGCCGCACGATCCTGCTGGAAGTCGACGGCGGCGTGAAGGTCGAGAACATCGCGCAGATCGCCGCGGCCGGGGCCGACACCTTCGTCGCCGGCTCGGCGGTGTTCGGCAAGCCCGACGCCGACGGCGGCTATCGCGGCGTGCTGTCGGCCTTGCGCGCCGAACTGGCCAAGGTGGGCCAGTGATGGAAGGGGCGACGCTCAAGCGCACCGACTGGCGCGGCATCCGCGGGGCCATCATCGACCTGGACGGCACCATGGTCGATACCGCGGGGGACTTCCACGCGGCGGTCAACGCGATGCTGCAGGCCCTGTCGCATCTGCATCCGGCGCTTGGCGACATCGCCCCGCTGCCCCTGCCCGAGATCGTCAGCTTCGTCGGCAAGGGCTCCGAGAACCTGATCCGGCGCGTGCTCGACACGCGCCTGCCGCCCGCCGCGGCCAACGGCCTGTTCGCCGACGCGCTGGCGCTGTACAACCGCGAATACCTGCGCATCAACGGCCAGTTCTCGGCCCTCTACCCCGGCGTCGAGGCGGGTCTGGCGGCGCTGAAGGCGGCCGGCCTGCGGCTGGCCTGCGTCACCAACAAGCCGCACGACTTCACCGCGCCGCTGCTCGACAAGCTGGGCCTGGCGCCCTGTTTCGAACTGGTCTACGGCGGCGATGCCTTTCCGTTCCGCAAGCCGGACCCGCTGCCGCTGCTGAAGGTATGCGAGGCATTCCGCCTCGAACCCGCGCAGATGGTGGCGATCGGCGACTCGGAAAACGACGCGCAGGCGGCCCGCGCGGCCGGTATCGGCGTGCTGCTGGTGCCCTACGGCTACAACCATGGCAACCCTGTACAAGGCGTCGACGCCGATGGTATAGTCGGCTCGCTTGTCAAGGCCGCTGAGGTCTTGGCAGCACACCGGTAGTCGCCGGCGACGGCGCGGCAGCCCCACGGCACGCGCCCTGCCCGATCCCCGCGACCGCCC
Source organism: Cupriavidus sp. (assembly GCA_031181345.1). Classification (GTDB taxonomy): domain Bacteria; phylum Pseudomonadota; class Gammaproteobacteria; order Burkholderiales; family Burkholderiaceae; genus Cupriavidus. The sequence continues at coordinate 7,710 of JAPSLC010000090.1, forward strand.
TCTCCGCATCCCGCGCAGATACCCCTGAACACGACTTCATGTTCCTGAACCGCAAACGCATCTTTACTGACAGTGATCGGCAGGCCTGGCCCTGGCGTCGCTGGCGCGCCTCCCAGCAGGCGTAAAGTGCGTTCGCGACCGGGCTGATCGCGCCCCGCCGATTCGATCGGCAAGCGTGTCGACCAGACCGGCGGCCCCGCCGGCCCGGTTTTCCTTCCCGGCAATCCCTGCTAGCGTTACCCGAACGCGCAATACGCCCCCCCTGGCTCGCGATGGAGCGACAGCGGAACGACCGGTCGATCGGATCGTCCCCATCCTCTCGGCGAGCCGCCCGACGGGGCCGGTGCTTCGGCCATCCTGCCCCTCCCAGAATCGCCCGCCCGGGATCCACTTGCCGCAGCGCCCGGTGCGCCGTCCCAGAGGACCGTCATGACCGAACTCGAATTCAAATCGCTGGCCGACCAGGGCTACAACCGCATTCCGCTGATCGCCGAGGCCTTCGCCGATCTCGAGACGCCGCTGTCGCTGTACTTGAAGCTGGCGCAGTCGCAAACCCGCGGCGTCAACACCTTCCTGCTCGAATCGGTGGTCGGCGGCGAACGCTTCGGCCGCTATTCCTTCATCGGGCTGCATGCGCGCACGCTGCTGCGCGCCTACGGCCAGCGCACCGAGGTGGTGACCGACGGCAAGGTGGTCGAGACCCACGAGGGCAATCCGCTGGACTTCATCGCCGCCTTCGAGAGGCGCTTCAAGGTCGCGCTGCGCCCCGGCCTGCCCCGCTTCTGCGGCGGCCTGGCCGGCTACTTCGGCTACGACACGGTGCGCTATATCGAGAAGAAGCTGGCCGACACGCAAAAGCCCGACGACCTGGGCCTGCCCGATATCCAGCTGCTGCTGTGCGAGGAGCTGGCCGTGATCGACAACCTGTCGGGCAAGCTCTACCTGATCGTCTACGCCGACCCCGGCATGCCGGAAGCCTATTCGCGCGCGCGCCAGCGGCTGCGCGACCTGCGCATGAAGCTGCGCCAGCCGGTCGACGTGCCGGTCACCAGCCCGTCCGTGCAGACCGAGGTCTACCGCGAATTCGACAAGGCCGATTACCTTGCCGCAGTGGGCAAGGCCAAGGAATACATCGTGGCCGGCGACATGATGCAGGTGCAGATCGGCCAGCGGCTGACCAAGCCCTATCGCGACGCGCCGCTGTCGCTGTACCGCGCGCTGCGTTCGCTGAACCCGTCGCCGTACATGTACTTCTACAACTTCGGCGACTTCCAGATCGTCGGCGCCTCGCCGGAGATCCTGGTGCGGCAGGAAACGCGCCGCACCAGCGAACAGGGCGAGACGCGCTCGCGCCGCGTGGTGACGATCCGCCCGCTGGCCGGCACGCGGCCGCGCGGCAATACGCCCGAGCGCGACGCGCAGCTGGCCACCGAGCTGCTCAACGATCCGAAGGAGATCGCCGAGCACGTGATGCTGATCGACCTGGCTCGCAACGACATCGGCCGCATCGCGGAAACCGGCTCGGTCAAGGTGACCGATCAGATGGTGATCGAGAAGTACTCGCACGTGCAGCACATCGTCAGCTCGGTCGAGGGCACGCTGAAGGACGGCATCAGCAACCTCGACGTGCTGCGCGCCACCTTCCCCGCCGGCACGCTGAGCGGCGCGCCGAAGGTGCGGGCGATGGAGATCATCGACGAGCTGGAACCGCGCAAGCGCGGCATCTACGGCGGCGCGGTCGGCTACCTGTCGTTCGGCGGCGAGATGGACCTGGCGATCGCGATCCGCACCGGCATCGTCAAGGACGGCAATCTGTATGTGCAGGCGGCCGCCGGCATCGTGGCCGACTCCGATCCCGATGCCGAATGGCGCGAGACCGAGGCCAAGGCGCGCGCGGTGATCCGCGCCGCCGAACAGGTGCAGGACGGACTGGACTCGGACTTCGCGTAAGGGTCAGCGAAACGCCGTCGTTCCCGCGTCCGCGGGGACGACGAAATCAATTCACCGCAGAAGTTTCCCGGGCCGGCACGTGCACCGCCTGCGGCAGATGCACGTCCGCAATCGTGCCGTCGCCCTCATGGTCGACCACCGCGACCTTGGCCCGCTGCAGCGCGCTCAGCTGCTGGCCCGACAAGTTGAAGCTGCGCGCCAGTTCGTCGTCGCGCAGGGCCGGGATCGGCTTGCGCCGATCGAGTCCGGAGAAGCGGTACTGGTTGTACAGCGCCCAGGTCAGCAGCACCACGCCGTTGAACAGCCCCACCACCACGTAGATCGACAGCGTGCCCGCGGTCGGCAGCAGCGCCGACCAGAACGGCACGTCGGGGCCGGCATTGGCGTGCCGCAGCACCGCCTGCAGCCCGGTCACGCACAGGTAGCCAAAGCCGATCCAGGCCAGCGCGGTCAGCAGCGCATCGATCAGCCAGCCCAGCCGCGTGCGCTTGGTGCGAACGATCATGTCATCGGGATTCATCACGACCTCATCGATTTGATGCCGCGATCCGGGCTGGTCCAACGGGCGCGGCGCCGGGTCTTGAGCATGACTTTGGGGAAGGCCATCAGCGTGGTCAGCATGCCGATCATCCAGAAGGCCAGCGGATACCAGATGGTCCAGTACATCGAGCGGCCCAGCTTGGGCTCGTAGCGGCGGTCGATCGCCACGCTGATGGCGAACTGCAGCACGCAGACCACCGCCAGCACCATGCCGGTAAAGCCCGGCGGCACCAGCTTCTCGATGCGGATGTTCTGCGGCAGGTCGACGAAGTAGCCGAGCGCCCACAGGATGATCGACATCGCGAAGATAAAGGCCCAGCCGGCCGACAGGCAGTACTCGGCCATCAGCGGCCACAGCCGGCGATGGCGCCAGATCCAGATCGAGCGCACGTTCTTCAGGAACACCTCGGCGCCGCCCTGGGCCCAGCGCAGGCGCTGCTTCCACAGGCCGCGCAGCGTCTCGGGCATCAGGATCCAGCACAGCGCGCGCGGTTCGTAGAAGATCGACCAGTGGTCGCGCTGCAGCTTCCAGCTGATGTCGATGTCCTCGGTGATCATGTCCAGGCTCCAGTAGCCGGCGCGATCCAGCGCGCGGCGCCGGAAGGCCGCCACCACGCCGGACACCGTGAAGACCTGGCCGTAGACGCGCTGGGTGCGCTTGATCAGCCCGATGATCGACGAGAACTCGCCCACCTGGATGCGACCGATCAGCGTCGAGCGGGTACGGATACGCGGGTTGCCGGTCACCGCGCCGACGCGCGGGTTGTCGACCATCGGCGCAACCAGGTACGCGGCCGCGTCCGGATCGAGCACGGCGTCGCCGTCGATGCAGACCAGATACTCGCCGCGCGCGGCGAGCGCCCCCATGCGCAGCGCCATCGCCTTGCCCTGGTTCTGGGCCAGGTGCACCACGCGCAGCCGCTCGTGCTTGGCCGCCATCGCATCGAGCAGCGCGCCGGTGCCGTCGCGCGAGCCGTCGTTGATCGCGATCACCTCGAAGTTCGGATAGCGCTGCGCCAGCGCAGCGCGCAGCGTTTCCTCGCCGTTCTTCTCCTCATTGAAGCAAGGCACCAGGATCGAGATGAAGGGCTCGCCGGCCACCTTGGGCGGCTGGCGGTCTTCGTCCCAGGACCACTTGCGTTCCCAGTGCCACCAGTAATAGATGCCGCCGGCCATCCACAGTCCGGACATGAACAACGGATAGAAGAACACGAAGGCAAGCAGCAGGTCGCCGGTCGCCAGCACGGCCAGGCCGATTGGCATGCCGAGCGCGATGCACAGGACGATCAGGGCAAATAGACGTTCGATCATGGCGCGGGGTACCAGGCGTTGGACAGCGCCGGCCGGATCACGTCGAGCCGAGGCTGGTTGTTATGGAAGTCGTCCGGGTAGTAGCCGAAATTGCGGGCGCCGCGGCGCTGCAGGCGCTGCATCCAGCCCGCCAGCA
>JAPSLC010000026.1 GCA_031181345.1 Cupriavidus sp.
GCTGGACCCGAGCGAGTTCGCTCCGGTTGCAAGGTTGCCGAAGTCCGCGACGCAGGCAAAAAAGCCCGTTCCGGCCTTGGAACGCGTGGCCCTGCTTGAAAGCGGACCGAGCGAAGTCGCCGCGCCGACGGTGGAGGCCCGTGCCGGCGGCACGCGCGCCCGTTCGAAGGACGTGCCGAGCGCGCCGGTGTCGACGACGCCGACCTCGCCGGTGTCGCTGGTCAAGACCAGCACCGCCACCACCAGCCGCCGCCAGCGCAAGGACACCGGCCCAGCCAAGCTGTTCGTGCTCGACACCAATGTGCTGATGCACGATCCGAGCTCGCTGTTCCGCTTCGAAGAGCACGACATCTATCTGCCGATGATGACGCTCGAGGAGCTGGACAACCACAAGAAGGGCATGAGCGAAGTCGCCCGCAACGCCCGCGCGGTCAGCCGCACGCTCGATGCGCTGGTGGCCGGCACAGACGGCGTGCTCGACGAAGGCTTGCCGCTGGCCAAGCTGGGCAACCGCGACGCGCAGGGGACGCTGTTCTTCCAGACCCGCCTGAACGACACCAAGCTGCCCGAAGGCCTGCCCGAGGGCAAGGCCGACAACCAGATCCTGGCGGTGGTCAGCGCGCTGCGGCAGCAGCATCCCGAGCGCGACGTCGTGCTGGTGTCCAAGGACATCAACATGCGGATCAAGGCCCGGGCGCTGGGCCTGCCGGCCGAGGACTATTTCAACGACCAGGTCCTCGAGGACAAGGACCTGCTGTACTCGGGCGTGATGGTGCTGCCCAACGACTTCTGGGCCAGGCACGGCAAGGGTGTCGAGAGCTGGCAGGACCCGAAGACCGGCGCGATGTTCTACCGGCTGACCGGCCCGCTGGTGCCCTCCTTCCTCGTCAACCAGTTCGTCTATCTCGAGCCGATGGACGGCAGCCTGCCGCTGTACGCGCAGGTCAAGGAGATCAACGGCAAGACCGCGCTGCTGCAGACGCTGAAGGACTACACGCACCACAAGAACAACGTCTGGAGCGTGACCGCGCGCAACCGCGAGCAGAACTTCGCGCTGAACCTGCTGATGAACCCCGACATCGACTTCGTCACGCTGCTCGGCCAGGCCGGCACCGGCAAGACGCTGCTGGCGCTCGCCGCGGGGCTGGAGCAGGTGCTGGACCAGAAGATGTACAACGAGATCATCGTCACGCGCGCGACCGTGCCGGTCGGCGAGGACATCGGCTTCCTGCCGGGCACCGAGGAAGAGAAGATGCAGCCGTGGATGGGCGCGTTCGACGACAACCTCGAGGTGCTGCAGAAGAGCGACGACAGCGCCGGCGAATGGGGGCGCGCCGCCACGCAGGAGCTGATCCGCTCGCGCATCAAGGTCAAGAGCATGAACTTCATGCGCGGCCGTACCTTCGTCAACAAGTTCGTCATCATCGACGAGGCGCAGAACCTGACGCCCAAGCAGATGAAGACGCTGGTCACGCGCGCGGGCCCCGGCACCAAGATCGTCTGCCTGGGCAACATCGCGCAGATCGACACGCCCTACCTGACCGAAGGCTCCTCGGGTCTGACCTTCGTGGTCGACCGCTTCAAGGGCTGGAGCCACAGCGGCCATATCACGCTGGCCCGCGGCGAGCGCTCGCGCCTGGCCGACCACGCGGCGGACGTGCTGTGAGCGGACGGAGGCAAGCGATGCGAAGCGATCGCCGGCGGCGCGCCTGCCGCGCGCTGTTTCCGTGCCTGATGGCGGCGGCCGGTGCGGTGATCGCGCCCGGGCTGCTGCGTGCGCAGGCCATCTCCGAACCGGCCGCGGCGCCGCCCCCGGGCGCGACCGCGCCTGCGCCTGTCATTGCGCCGCCATCCGTGCAGGCTCCCACACCGGCTCCCGCACCGGTGACCGCCCCACCGGTCAACGAGCCGGTGATCCGCACCGTCGGTGCGGTCAGCTATGTCTGCGGCGGCGTTGGCGAGGACGAGCAGCGGCGGCTGGCCGCGCGCCAGAAGCAGTTCAATATGGGTGTACTGTTTACGCAGGGCGCGTCCGGCGAATACCTGGCCGATGTCGAGGTCCGACTGATGCGCGAAGGCCACGAAGTGGCGCGATTTCGTACCGAGGGGCCACGCTGCCTGATCAAGGCGCCGGAGGGCCGCTACAATGTGCACGCCACTTACAACGGCCAGCCCAAGTCCATGACCGTCGGCACCGGCACCTACGACGCGCAGTTGCGCTGGTAGCCATCCGGGCATCGCGTGCAGCGATGCCCCGGTCGATGGACCGCACCGGCTGGCCCACCAGTCCATGCGATCGACCAGCACCGGCCTTCTCTCTTCGCTCTCATCGATCCCATCGCTTCCGTCGCTGCGCTCGGCAGCGATCGGCGCGCGCCCGCTGGTGGCGGGCGCCCTCGTCCTGCTGCTCGCCGCCTGCGCCAGCACGCCGCCATCGCGCCATGGCGGCCATGCCCGCACCCCGCGCGCGCCGATCATCGAGCCGAGTGCCGGACTTGAAGAGATCTCGATCCAGGCGATGTCGCTGGTCGGCACGCCCTACCGCTACGGCGGCAATACGCCCGATTCCGGCTTCGACTGCAGCGGTCTGGTGCGGTATGTGGTGTCGCGCGCGGCCAACGTCAATCTGCCGCGCACCACCGAGGCGATGGGCAGCCGCGGCACGCCGTTGGCGCGCGAGCAGGTCGCCTCGGGCGATCTGGTGTTCTTCAACACCACGGGGCGCGCGAACTCGCACGTCGGCATCTACGTCGGCCAGAACCGCTTCGTCCACGCGCCCTCGACCGGCGGCACCGTGCGGCTGGAGGACATGACCAAGCCGTACTGGGCGTCGCGCTACAACGGCGCGCGACGGGTGGCCAGTGCCGCGGTACCGGTCGCGCCGAGCACGCCGGTTCCACCCGCGATGCCGGCCGTGCCCGCATCCCCGCCATCGGCGCCCGCCGCGCCTTCGCCGGTGCCAGTACCCACGCCGGTGCCGGAAGAGGACGATCCCATCGCGGCCTTCGCCAATCGCTGAGCCGCTGAGCCGCTGAGCCGGCATTGGCGGACAAGATGCGGCGCCAATGAAAAAGCCAGGCAGATGCCTGGCTTTTTCATTCACCGACTACCGTCGCCGGCGCGTCTCACAGCGTCTTACAGCAGATGCCGCCCGATCCACCATGCGATCGCCGACATGAAGGCCGACGCGGGAATGGTCAGCACCCACGCCCAGACGATATTGCCGGCCACGCCCCAGCGCACCGCCGAGGTCTTGCGCACCGTGCCGACGCCGACGATGGCGCCGGTGATCGTATGCGTGGTCGAGACCGGCACGCCCAGCGTGGAAGCGAGGAACAGCGAGATCGCGCCGCCCGTCTCCGCGCAGAAGCCGCCCACGGGCTTGAGCTTGGTGATCTTCTGCCCCATGGTCCGCACGATGCGCCAGCCGCCGAACAGCGTGCCCATGCCGATCGCCACATAGCAGCTGACGATGACCCAGGTCGGCGGCGCGGCGTCGCTCTGCAGCACGTGGCCGCTGGCGATCAGCAACATCCAGATGATGCCGATGGTCTTCTGCGCGTCGTTGCCGCCGTGGCCCAGGCTATAGAGCGAGGCCGACACCAGCTGCAGGCGGCGGAACCAGCGGTCCACCCGCGACGGCGGCGTGCGGAAGAAGGTCCAGCCGACCACCAGCATCAGCAGCGAGCCGAGCAGCATGCCCATCAGCGGCGAGATCAGGATGAAGGCCACGGTCTTCAGCAGGCCGCTGGCCACCAGCGCGCCGGTGCCCGCCTTGGCCACCGCCGCACCGACCAGGCCGCCGATCAGCGCGTGCGAGGACGAGGACGGGATGCCGTAATACCAGGTGATCAGGTTCCACGCGATGGCGCCGACCAGCGCGCCGAATATCACGTAGTGGTCGACGATATTGACGTCGATCGTGCCGGTGCCGACGGTGGCCGCCACCTTCAGATGAAACACGAAGATCGCGACCACGTTGCAGACGGCGGCCAGCGCCACTGCGTGATGGGGCTTGAGCACGCCGGTCGACACCACGGTCGCGATCGAGTTCGCGGCGTCGTGAAAGCCGTTCATGAAGTCGAACAGCAAGGCGAGCGTCACCAGCAGGACGATCACCCACAAGCTCATTTGTACAGTCTGCATGCGGAGTTCCGGTTGGCGCGCTCAGGCGTTTTCCAGCACGATGCCTTCGATGATGTTGGCCACGTCCTCGCACTTGTCCGTGATCGTCTCGAGCTGCTCGAAGATGGCTTTCATCTTGATCAGCCGCTTGACGTCGGTCTCGTCGCGGAACAGCTTGGAAATCGCCCCGCGCATCAACCGGTCAGCCTCCGATTCGAGCTGATCGATCTGCTGGGCCGTCTTCAGGATCGTGCTGGCGTTGCCCATGTCCTCGAGCAGGCCGACCGCGATCTTGACCAGTTCGCAGCACTGCACGCAGATCGAGGCGAGCTTGCGGGCCTCGTCGGTCAGGCTGGTGACGTCGTACAGCGTGATGGTCTCGGCCACGTCCTCCATCAGGTCGAGGATGTCGTCCATGGTCGTGATCAGCTTGTGGATCTCGTCCCGATCGAGCGGCGTGATGAAGGTCTTGTGCAGCAGATCGATGGTGTCGTGCGTGATCCGGTCCGCCTTCTTCTCGGTGGCCTGCACGCGCCGCGCATGGGCTTCGGCATTGCCGAGATCGTTGATCAGCGTTTCCAGTTCGCGCGATGCGGTGACCGCGCAGTCGGCGTGCTGGTTGAAGTATTCGAAGAACTTGCCCTCGGTGGGCATGAATCGGCCGAACATGACTGTTCCTTGTCGCGGCGCAAGAGCGCGCCGTCTCGTTGGGAATGACTGGATTGCGGGAGAGATTGCGCAACAGCCGGCGTTGTCGCCGGCTGTCACGGAAAAGCAATATTCTACAGGGTAGTCGGCGCGTGACGTACGCTTTGTGTGGCGCAACACGACAGCGTGCTGCTGCCCAGCCGCGCAGGCCGGGTCAGGTGTCGTTGTCGAAGAACGCCGGGCCGCCGCTGAAGTTGTCGAACTTGGTGAACTGGCCCAGGAAGGTCAGCCGCACGGTGCCGATCGGACCGTTACGCTGCTTGCCGATGATGATTTCGGCGGTGCCCTTGTCCTGCGAGTCGGGGTTGTAGACCTCGTCGCGATAGATGAACAGGATCACGTCGGCATCCTGTTCGATGGCGCCCGATTCGCGCAGGTCGGACATCACGGGACGCTTGTTGGGACGCTGCTCCAGGCTGCGGTTCAGCTGCGACAGCGCGATCACCGGGCAGTTGAGCTCCTTGGCCAGGCCCTTGAGCGAACGCGAGATCTCCGAGATCTCGGTGGCGCGGTTCTCGCCACCGCCCGAGCCCGACATCAGCTGCAGGTAGTCGATGATGATCAGGCCGAGCTGCCCGCATTGGCGCGCCAGCCGGCGCGAACGCGCGCGCAGTTCCATCGGGTTCAGCGCCGGCGTCTCGTCGATGAACAGCTGGGCGTCGTTCATCCGCTGGATCGCGTGCGTCAGCCGCGGCCAGTCCTCGTCCAGCAGCCGCCCGGTACGCAAGCGATGCTGGTCGAGCCGGCCCACCGAGCCCAGCATCCGCATCGCCAGCTGCGTGCCGGCCATTTCCATCGAGAACACCGCGACCGGCAGGCCCTGCTCGACCGCGACGTGCTCGCCGATATTCAGCGAGAACGCGGTCTTGCCCATCGACGGACGGCCGGCGACGATGATCAGGTCCCCAGGCTGCATGCCGCTGGTCATCCGGTCCAGATCGAGAAAACCGGTCGGCACGCCGGTGACATCGGTATTGGTGTCGCGGTGATAGAGCTCGTCGATCCGTTCGACCACCTGCGTCAGCAGCGGCTGGATCTCCTGGAAGCCCTTCTGCCCGCGCGAGCCTTCCTCGGCGATCGCGAAGACCTTGGATTCGGCTTCGTCCAGCAGCTCGCGCACCTCGCGGCCCTTCGGCGCGAAGGCCGAGGTCGCGATGTCGTCGGCCACCGTGACCAGCTTGCGCAGCACCGAACGCTCGCGCACGATCTCGGCGTAGCGGCGGATATTTGCCGCGCTCGGCGTGTTCTGTGCCAGCGAATTCAGATACGCGAGACCGCCGACCTCCTCGGCCTTGCCGGCCACCTGCAGCATCTCGTAGACGGTGATCACGTCGGCCGGCTTGGTGTCCGAGATCAGCCGCGCGATGCTCTGGAAGATCATCCGGTGATCGAAGCGGTAGAAGTCCGCCTCGGACAGGAAATCGGCGATGCGGTCCCAGGCCGCGTTATCCAGCAGCAGGCCGCCCAGCACCGATTGCTCGGCCTCGATGGAGTGCGGCGGGACTTTGAGATTGTCGAGTTGGGGATCGGCGACGGGCGCGTTCATGGGGGGCAATTATAGCGGCCTGCCCGCGCATGGCCGAGCGTTTCTCGGCCGGCGGATGGACCGGATGATGGCGGCGCCGTGCGCGCCGCGCGCATGCGTGCTGGCGCCGCAAAGAAAAAAGGCAGAAGCGGCTATCGCCTGCTCCTGCCTTCTTGCTGGCCTGGCCGGGCCGCGGCGGCGCGAGCAGATGTCGCGCCGCTCGCGGCCGGCAAGCTTAGACGTGCTCGCCCAGCACCGAGACGGTGATGTCGACCGCGACGTCCGTGTGCAGCGACACGCTGATCGGGTAGTCGCCCACCATCTTCAGCGGACCGTTCGGCAGACGAACCTGCGCCTTCTCGACCTTGAAGCCCTGGCCAGCCAGCGCTTCGGCGATGTCGGCGTTGGTCACCGAGCCGAACAGTCGGCCGTCCACGCCCGACTTCTGCGTGATCTGGACGGTCAGGCCGCTCAGCTTCTCGCCTTCGGCTTGCGCCGCGGCCAGCTTCTCGGCGGCGGCCTTTTCCAGCTCGGCGCGCTTGGCCTCGAACTCGGCGATGGCGGTCTGCGTCGCGCGGCGGGCGCGCTTGGACGGGATCAGGAAGTTACGGGCGTAACCATCCTTGACGCGAACGATGTCACCCAGGTTGCCCAGGTTGACGACTTTTTCCAGCAGAATGACTTGCATCGTGTTTTCTCCTTAGCGACCAGGCGATCAGTTCTTGTGCAGGTCGGTGTACGGCAGCAGCGCCAGGAAGCGGGCGCGCTTGATTGCCGTGTCGAGCTGACGCTGATAGTGCGCCTTGGTGCCGGTCAGACGAGCCGGCGTGATCTTGCCGTTGTCGCCGATGAAGTCCTTCAGCGTGTCCAGATCCTTGTAGTCGATCTGTTCGACGCCGGCCACGGTGAAGCGGCAGAAGCGCTTGCGCTTGAACAGCGGGTTCTGCTGCTGGAAGCGCTTCTTGTTCTTGTTGTCACGTTTGACGAATGCCATGGTTCAATCCTTTACGAATGCTTTACATCCAGTGATGTGAAAGACGAGAGCCTTGCTGTTGCGGTGCTTGCGGGCGAGGAAGCCTTCGCAGTCGAGCACCGTGCCGAGCGGCGTGCGCTCGAGGTGCTGGCCGATCGGACCGATGCCCATCGCGGCGATCGCGAATTCGACCTGCCGCGGCGTCTGCGCCTCGACCACCTCGCCGCCGTATTGCAGCAGGCAATTGACGACGGGGATGCCGGCCGGCGTATAGCGCAACGCGTCGCGCTCGACGAGGGTGGCGTGCAACCTCAGCTGATTCATCGCGCCACCGCCGCTCGCATGCCGCCCCGGTCATGCCGGAGCGAACCGCACACAGCAGACCGCACTCAGGCGGCCTGGCCTTCGCTGGTTTGCTGCGAAGCCTTGCGGGCTTCTTCGCGCTGGACTTCCTTCATCATCGGCGACGGGCCGGTCTCGGCCTTCTTCGTCTGGACGATCAGGTGGCGCAGCACGGCGTCGTTGAACTTGAACGCGTGCTCGAGCTCAGCCAGCGTGTCCTTGCCGCACTCGATGTTCAGGCAAACGTAGTGAGCCTTGGCCAGCTTCTGGATCATGTAGGCCAGTTGACGACGGCCCCAGTCTTCCACGCGATGCACCTGGCCGTTCTGCGACGTGACCAGCGTCTTGTAACGCTCGATCATGGCCGGCACTTGCTCGCTCTGGTCCGGATGGACGATGAATACGATTTCGTAATGACGCATTGACGCTCCTTTTGGGATAAGCCGCCCGGGCGCCAAGTCCGGTGCAGCAAGGGTTAAATAGCCCGCGAGTATAGCCTGGAACGGCCACGGCGGCAAGCCGCATGGATGCTCGGCCCGGATCGACCGCCTCTGCGTGCGCCGCCTGCCTCAGATCTGCGCGAAGAACTGTTGCAATCGCACCGGATCGCCGGCCAGGCCGGGATCGGCGCCGAGCGCCAGCAGCAGCGCCACCCGGGCCTTGTACGGATTCAGGTCGCCGGCCGATACGAAGGCCCCTGCCGTCGGATTCGGCTGCGCCGGGGCAATCACATTACCGGCGCCGGTGCGCGTGCTGCGCACCACCGCGACACCGGCGCGCGCCGCGTCGGCGAGCGCCGCCACCAGCGTTTCGTGGATCGATCCATTGCCGGCGGCGGCCACGACCAGGCCGCGCACCCCGCTGGCCACCAGCGCATCGACCATCACGCGGCCCGGCTCCGCATAGCTGGCGACGATCTCGACCGCCGGCCAACTCGGCGGCAGCGGCAGGGCCTGCTGCGGCAGCCGCAGCGGCGCGCGCGTGAAGCGCACCAGCGCGTCCTGCACCAGGCCAATCGGCCCGCTGCCCGGTGAAGCGAACGCGTCCACGGCCGAGGTATGGGCCTTGACCGCGTCGCGCCCGGTATGAATCTGCTGATTGATGACCACCAGCACGCCCTTCCCCGCCGCATCGGGATGCGCCGCGACGCGCACGGCATCGAGCAGGTTCAAGGGCCCATCGGCCGACAGCGAGGTCGCCGGCCGCATCGCGGCAGTGAGCACCACCGGCACGCTCGCCACGCCAGCCAGATGCAGCAGCATCGCCGTTTCTTCCAGCGAATCGGTGCCGTGCGTGATGACGATGCCCGCCACGTCGTCCTGCGTGGACCAGTGGTGAACCCGCGTCGCCAGCCGCGCCCACAGGCCGAACGACATGTCCTTGCTGTCGACCTGTGCGACCTGCTCCGCCTCGATCCGCGCGACATCCTTCAGCGCCGGGACGGCCTCGAGCAGCACCGACACCGGCACCGTCGCGGCCTGATAACGGGCGCTGCTGGCGGCGCTGGACGAGGAACCGGCGATGGTGCCGCCAGTGGCGAGAACGATGACGCGAGGCAGAGTCATGAGCACGAGGTATTCATAGGCAGGCGCAGATTGTACCTGCCACGCCGCCCCTCTCCCGTACGGTCTTGCCCTGCCTCGCCGGCCCAGGTCGTCAGTTGGCGACCGCCTCGATGATCGGCACGTAGGTACCCGTATCGATGATCCGATTCAGTCGCAAATCGGCGGCGGCCAGCAGCTCCCGATACTCCTCTTCCGTACGCTCGGAGCCGCCGCCTTCGTGACAGGCGGCCATGACCACCATGTCCACCAGCTTGCTGGTATGCCAGGCGTTGCCTGCCGGAATCATCGGGTCCATCACGAGCACCTTGGCGCCCGGCGCCATCGCCTTCCTGCAGCAGCGCAGAATTTGCGTGGCACGCTCGTTGTCCCAGTCGTGCAGCACGAACTTCAGCAGATAGAAGTCCGCGCGCGGACACGATTCGAAGAAGTTGCCGGACGCCAGTTCCCAGCGGCTTTCGTCGCCCAGCTCGCCGAGGCGGTGTTTCGCCAGGACGTGCTGCTGGTCGAACAGAATGCCGCGCAGGCCCGGATTCTCCTTCAGGACATGCAGCAGCAGGATGCCGAAGCCGCCGCCGATGTCCGCGACCGTCGCGTTTTCCGGGAAATCGTAGCTGCGCGCCAGGATTGAGCTTTCCAGCGCCGAATACGAACACATTCCCTCGTCAAAATCCCCCGACGACACGTTGGCTTTTGCCCAATATTCGAAATAGGGCATTCCATAGATATGTGCGAAAGCCGAATCGCCACGCACGCTCTCGACGATATTGCCAATCGGGCGCAACATTGGCTCGTCAGTCAGCCAAAGTACTGCCGCCCGCAGCGAGTATGGAAAATCGGATCGCAGATATTGCGCGGGCGGAGTCATTTCATATTGACCTTCGCCGTTTTGACGGAAAATACCACGAGTGGTGAGCAATCGCAGCACGCGGTGCAGCCGGTTTGCGTTGGCGCCTACAGCCGATGCGAGCTCGTCCGCCGTCTTCGGGCCATCCACCAGGTGATCCGCCACCCGCAGGACTGCCGCCGCGCGCAGTGCTCCCTGATAGGCGTAACCCATCGTCTGGTCCAACAAGAACAGCGCGGCTTCTTCGTTCGGGGAGAGCGTTGCAGCGTTGTTGCGCTTGAGCATATCCATTTCGGTCCTGCCTCCTGGTAAAGGAACATCCGGGTCCATGCGATCAACCTGTGATCGGCGCGCGCACCCGATACGCGACGCTGGCTGCCTTCGATCGCGAACGCCTGCGCGGCTGAATATCGCGATTGATTTGACACCTTGAAATCCGGCCATGGCGTGCGGGCATCAGCAAACGATCACGATGAGCCGGTAGAAATAGATGGCCGAGCCGCTCATGCTGGCGACGCCTTGTATTTCAATATTATGAATTCACCAAAAATCTGGCGGAGAAGAATATCTGCCGATCATTAGAATCGACCGCAATTTTCCTGGCAAGTCGAAATTTTTAAATGCTGATCTCGAATTGACTAGATAAAGAATTGCCGAAGAACTGATCTCAACATCACTTATTGAATCTTCGGAGGAGCGACCTTGAGGCAGCTGGATCAGGCGACCGCGACATCGGCAAGCTGCTGCCTGCTTGTCACCGCGACGAGACGATCGATGCGTGCATTTCGTAGTCGTCGACGCTCCGACGGCCAGGCGGATTCCCCAGGCCCACGGCGGACACCTTGGGAGGGCATTGGCGGCGATGACGGAGAGGATGGAACGTTCGCGCCCTGGCGGTTACCCGGGATATCGCAGGGAAGCGCGACATGTACCGAGGCGGAGTGGCGGACCGTCGCGTCGCTCAAAGTGGACGACGATGCAAATTCCGCTTGCACTTCGATCGATACTGTATAAAATCACAGCACACTGTTCAAACGTACAGTGTTGCACATGGCGGCCACCGATGCCCCGCGCGCTTCGCAGCGCGCCACCGGCCGGGCCGCCACCGGATACAACAACACGGATAAGCCATGGCGACTCTGACACCTCGGCAGCAGCAGATCTTCGACCTGATCCGCAACACCATCCGGCAGACCGGCATTCCGCCGACGCGCGCCGAGATCGCTGCGGAATTCGGCTTCTCGTCGCCGAATTCGGCCGAAGAACATCTGCGCGCGCTGGCTCGCAAGGGCGTGATCGAGTTGACGCCCGGCGCCTCGCGCGGCATCCGCCTCAAGGTCAATCGCAGCGACTCCGAAATGCCGGACCAGTTCTCGCTGCCGATGGCCGGCGTGATGCAGCTGACGCTGCCGCTGGTCGGCCGTGTCGCCGCCGGCAGCCCGATCCTGGCCGCCGAGCATATCGACCGGCAATACCAGGTCGATGCCTCGGTGTTCGACGAACGCCCCGATTACCTGCTGCGCGTGCGCGGCATGAGCATGCGCGACGCCGGCATCTTCGATGGCGACCTGCTGGCGGTCAAACGCGCGCAGGATGCCGCCAACGGCAAGATCGTCGTGGCACGCATCGGCGAGGATGTCACTGTCAAACGGCTCAAGCACCGCGGCGACGCGATCGAGCTGATCGCCGAGAACCCCGACTTCGCCAACATCATCGTGCAGCCCGGACGCGAGGAATTCTCGCTCGAAGGCATCGCCGTCGGACTGATCCGCCAGTCCGGCTTCTAGCCCAACGAAGCAATCCGGCAGGCGCCGCCGCCTTGGCGCCAACCTCAGTCATGCAGCCACACGAGCCGCAGGGCCCCTTGTTGCCGCAAGACTTCCGCTGACGCCTTACCGAAGAGGACCACCATGCTGCAAGCCGACCGCTCCCTGACCCGCTACCCCGTCAAGCCGACGCCGTTCCGCCAGTCCAAAGGTGTCCGTATCTACCAGGGCGCGCAGCGCCGCACGATGGTCGGCAGCATGGCCGCGATCTGCCGGATGCTCGAACTCGATCAGCCAAGCGTGAAGCTGAACGCGTGAGCAAGCCGCGTTCGTGCGATCGCTGCGACAAGATCCACTGCGTTGAAGGCATGCGCGCGCATTGGCGCGCGGCCAGAGACATCGCAGTCCGATCGGAAGCGACGGCTCTCGCTCATCGCAACAAACCTTTACAACTCGGACCGTGAATTCGTTGAGGCATGGCCTAGCCTGTTCCCATGCTTTTCGAAGGAGACGGCCATGCCTTCGTCAGACGACACCATCAAGTTGCTTCGTCCCGGTCGCCGTACCATGAACTGGCACGACGTCGCCCTGATCGCAGCAGGTTGGATCGCGTTGTGCGTGGGTGTCGGGTGGACGATTACCAAGGCGGCTGCACGGTTGGTCTGAAAAACCAAAACGCGCCCTCGCCGCCCTGCTGACGCGTTCGACACAAAGCAAAACAGCCGCTCGATGAGCGGCTGTTTGCATGGAAGGTCCGGATGGCCAATGGGCCCACCCCTAGCGAGCCCGAGCCTGCACGGGCCGGAGGACCTGAAGAGGAGATCGGACCCGAATACGCGGGCCACGTCCGCGCCTTTCGAGCGCCGCATCGCTCCCACCACAGGCATTCGTACGTCTTCTGGGCCACTGCCCGATATTCGAACGACGAATGCCTAAAGTTATGTTCCGAGCATCCGATAAAAACTGCACTTGGGCCGCCAGATTCACAGCTTTGTGGCGACACGAACCGTTTTGACCCTCGCGATCCCAACGCGATTTGCTCGGCGCCCGCCCCCGTCCGGCGCCGTTTTTTTTGCAGGGCTCCAAAAGCTCTTCGGGGCCGCCGCCTCAACGGTCAGGCATGCGCGGGCGCTACGCGGATCAGCCTGGGGAACAGAACGGCCGCAACGATCGCAGCCAGGCCGACAAGGATATAGACGATCCTCGAAAGCAAGGATCCTTCGCCGAATATGGCGGCGACAAGATCGAAATCCGCCAGGCCAACCAGGCCCCAATTCAAACCTCCGATGATCAGCAGAACCAGGCTGATCGCGCCTAATGTCGAAGTCGGTCGTGTCATGTCGCTCTCCTTGTGGCAATAGCCGTCGAATGTGACGGTGGTAAGCAACTTCCGCACCATCGGCCAAGCGGCACTTACCCGCATTGGCCGCGGGTACTCGCGGCTTCGAATTACAAATCTTGAAAGGAAGGCCCTCGTTTGGCCTGCAAACGGTGCGTTTGCGATCGGAGGCGCAGGCGCTACATCCGAGCTTGGCTGACGCTAGACGTTCGGACCGCGGGAATATGGCCGGAACAAGCCCTGGATGGAGGCCGAAAAGCAAAACAGCCGCTTTCGCAAGCGGCTGATTCTAAGGAATTCTTTGGGGTGGCTGATGGGACTCGAACCCACGACGACAGGAATCACAATCCTGGACTCTACCAACTGAGCTACAGCCACCGTAGCGCCGTCGTCAGTACTGCTCGACGGAAACCAAGATTATACAAACTTCGTTTGGCGATGGCTAGTAGTACGCACAAAAATTTTCATGTGCGACCGAGCCGCGGCCCGGGGAACCTCATGACCAGCGGGCTTCGAGCCGGATCGCCTCGTGGATTGCGTCGAGCGTTTCCTGCTCCGTCTGATACGTACCCGGCAGTCTCCGACTCCTGCCGTTCAGCACATCGGTCTGCAGCGCGGCGGCCGCGGTCGCATCCGTGCCGCGATGCCAGCAGTAGCGGGCGGTCCAGGTGCCGTTCTGCAACCGCTCGACCACCCAGACGACGCGGAAGCCTTCGAACGCGACACCAAACAAGCCGTCTTCTTCCATTCCACCCTCCGAGGCCAGATCTTGTTGTCGTTTTGGGCTACATCTTGCCATCACCCGGTTGGGGGGTCACCTCTTTGCAGCAGGTAAACCAGAATGGTTCCCGGCGACGTTGCTCGACGGCATCACGCCGGCAGCGGCAGAGCGGAAGGGAAACGCGGCGGACGGCGGCGGGACGCCGGCGAGACGGAAGGCGGGCCGGAAGGCGGACCGGAAGGCGAGACGGAAGGCGGGAGGGGAAGGCCG
The DNA here is from genome assembly GCA_031181345.1 of Cupriavidus sp. Classification (GTDB taxonomy): domain Bacteria; phylum Pseudomonadota; class Gammaproteobacteria; order Burkholderiales; family Burkholderiaceae; genus Cupriavidus. The sequence continues at coordinate 14,179 of JAPSLC010000026.1, forward strand.
GGCAAAAAAAAGTCCGCACACGGCGGACTCTTAAACTCTTGCGATCTCAATGCCCTGAAGGCAATTGCAATGTAACTGTCATCGCCGCCAAGCACTATTCGGGTAAACGAAAGGACCGGCGACCAGCCTTGGACACGCCCGGCCCGAGGACAAAAAAAGCCCGCACAAGGCGGGCTCGAAAATCAGTTGAAGAAAGCCCTGTATTCGAGGGCACAGACAGTTTAAGAAAATCGGAATCGGCTTGGCTATCTAGGGGAATCCCTTTCCTGGTGCCTGCAATCGCCTGCGCTGACGCGGAAAGTGGCTCCCACACGGCAGCACGGGCCGTGCGGGACCATACCGGATTCGAAATTAGAGTCTGCACTCCAATCGGCGGCCGATCCTCGATGTCGGCGCGCGGGCACGGCTGCCCGATTCATCTACTGCAAGATCGGTCCCCGACCGCTGACTACCGGCATCCGATCACGCCGCCTCCAGCGGCCGCTCCGCATGTAGATGGCTACGCGCCTCTTCGAATAGCGCATCGACACCGTCACGCGTACGGATCGCATTCATGCGGCGAGCGTCGGACAGCACGCGCCGCCAGCCCCGTCCGCCGGCCACACCGCGATACAGCCCCAGCATATGCCGCGTCGCCGCGCCCATATAACCGCCCCGCTCGACCAGATCGCCGATATAGCGCTGCATCGCCAGTTCGGCATCGAGCCGCGAAGGCGACGGCGCCGTATCGCCGTAATAGCGGCGATCGACCTCCGCCAGCACGAAGGGCTGGTGGTAGGCCTCCCGTCCGATCATCACGCCGTCAACATGACGCAGGTGCGCGTCGATCTCGTCATAGCGCGTGATGCCGCCATTGATCAGGATCTCGAGCTGGGGGAATTCCCGCTTCAGCTGGTAGGCCACCTCGTAGCGCAGCGGTGGAATCTCCCGGTTTTCCTTGGGGCTGAGCCCCTTCAGGATCGCGTTGCGCGCATGGACGATAAAGGTTTGGCAACCGGCCTCGGCGATCGTGCCGACGAAATCGCGGACGAAATCATAATGCTCGATCGTGTCGATGCCGATCCGGTGCTTGACGGTGACCGGCACAGACACCGCGTCGCGCATCGCGCGCACGCAGTCCGCCACCAGCTGCGGCTCGGCCATCAGACAGGCGCCGAACGCACCGCGCTGGACCCGCTCGGAGGGACAGCCGCAATTCAGATTGATCTCGGCGTAGCCCCAGCGCTCGCCGAGCTTGGCGGAGGCCGCCAGATCGGCCGGCTCGCTGCCGCCCAGTTGCAGGGCCACCGGCTGCTCGGCCGGATCGAAGTCCAGGTGGCGCGCGACATCGCCATGCAGCAGCGCACCGGTCGTCACCATCTCGGTGTACAGCCAGGTGCGGCGGCTCAGGTGGCGATGGAAGGTGCGGCAGTGGCGATCCGTCCAGTCCATCATCGGCGCCACAGATATCCGGCGACCTGTTGCATTTCCTTGCGTCCCGCCCTGGGCTTGGCTTTGCGGGGAGTCGATAGCCTGTTCCATTACCTGCCGTTTGCGTCCGTTTCCGCCTATTTTCGGGGTCAAGTGCTACGATGTAGCACGAGCAAACTTCGTGTAGCACCGGGAGATATGGGCACCATCACGCAGCGTCAGCGAAAGGACGGAAGTATAGGGTACACGGCGCAGATTCGCCTGAAGCGCGACGGCGCCGTCGTCTACACCGAGGCCAAGACATTCGACCGGCGGCCGGCCGCCGCGTCATGGCTCGAAAAGCGCGAACGTGAACTTGCGCAGCCGGGCGCCATCGAGGCCGCTGCACAGGACGACCCCCTGCTCCGCGAGGTTATTGCCAAGGCAATAAAGGAGTCGGTCAAGGAAATCGGGCGCACGAAGGCCCAGGTGCTAAACACCATCGCCGAGAGCCCCATCGGGGGAATGCGCTGCTCGAAGATCGGCAGCCCGGAGCTGGTCAGTTTTGCCCGCAGCCTGGACGTCAAGCCGCAGACGGTCGGCAACTACATGGCGCACCTGGCATCGATTTTCTCGATCGCCCGGCCCGCCTGGGGCTACCCGCTCAACGAGCAGGCGATGGCTGACGCACGAAAGGTCCTGACCAAACTGGGCGCGACCAGCCGGTCCAAGCAGCGCGATCGACGCCCAACCATGGAAGAGATCGACAAGGTGATGGAGCATTTCGGGCAGATCCGATCAAAACGCATCGACAGCAATCCGATGCAGGCCATCACTGCCTTTGCCATCTTTTCCACGCGCCGGCTGGACGAGATGTGCCGCATCACCTGGGCCGACTTGGATATAGAGGGCAGCCGCATCATGGTCCGGGACATGAAACACCCCGGCGAGAAGATCGGCAACGATCAGTGGTGCGACCTGCCACCAGAGGCGCTTCGCATCATCCTGGCGCAGCCCCGGAAGGACGCACGGATTTTCCCCGCAAACAGCGACGCTGTGAGCGCGGCCTTCACGAGAGCGTGCAAGCTGCTAGAGATTGGCAACCTGCATCTGCACGACATGCGGCATGAGGGAACCAGCCGCCTGTTCGAGATGGGCTTGAGCATCCCAAGGGTTGCCGCCGTGACCGGGCATCGAAGCTGGACAAGCCTGAAACGCTACACCCACCTCCGACACATCGGGGATCGCTTCGCGGGGTGGAAGTGGCTGGACATCGTCGCCCCTCCGGACTCTGCAACGGTTGCACGTTCGCCCCTTGTGGCATAGCGCCTGTCATTGCGCTCAACGAAGCAGCGAGGTGCGCGCACCCTACGACAGGGCAGGACCGGGTATGAGACGAATATGCTACTCTGGCTCGCCGCCGTCTAAAAAACTTAAGCCAACAACCCAAAGGGGGTCATATGTCCGAAAAAGAAAAATTCATTGCCGCACAACAGGCCGAAGCGCAGAGGCAAGCTCAAGCTCGAGATAATGAAAAAGCCGCCCTGGCCACATTTCAAGATGCGCTGGCGACCTTGGCAAAACAACTGAAGCAGTGGACTGAGGGGACAAACATCGAAATTGAATCACGGCCGATAGAGATCCACGACGACACCATTAAGCAACGATATCAAGCGACCCAGACTACTCTGAGCTTTAATGGCAAAAAAGTTACATTCCGCCCGTGGGCGCTGTATCTCATTGGTGCAATGGGCGGCGTCAAAATCGATGGGCTGAAGTACGAGCTTACGCTTAGCCGCGCCCGGGGCGGCGAACCCGGTTGGGCATGGGCATACAGACATCCGAATCAGCCTCGCACGCTGCCCCTGACTGAACAGATCCTCAACGAGGACACGTTCTTCAGCCTGCTGAACGACGCCCGATAAACGCCTCCTTGGGGTGCTAAAGCGCCCCAACCCACCCGTTCATGGCTTGCCATACTGTATATCCATACAGTTATATGCACTGAACATGCCGGCCACCTACCCCGCCTCATCGGTCTTTCTCGAGGCGCATTTCTTTGCCGACGACCGAGAGGAACTGTACCTTCCCTGCGATGCCATTACCGTCGGCCGCGAAGCCATCGTTGTGCGTGGCATCGAGACCCGCCATCTTGCTGCTCTGCGCTGGACCCCGGACGCCCTATCGTTCCGCGCCTATCAGCACGAGCTGGTGTTCAAGGTATGGCGGCCCACCGTCATCGACAGCCTGACCGCTAGGTTTCCGCTGCGACACCCCGGGCAATGACCATGCGATCGCGCGGCAACGCGCATCGTTGGGCGACCGACGCCGCCGAGGAAAAGCCGGCGCCGGGACGCCGACAGACCTTTCCGCCGGCGCTCACGCGTGAGCAGCTGAAGGCGATGTACCAGCGCAACCGCACGCCGGAGGTGCGCGATCTGCTGTGGGAGGTCGGCCCGCCTGCAAGCCATCGTCCGCCGCGCGGCGCAGCTGTCGGCGTGCTTTCCGATGTACGACAGCTGCGCAACCACGTCCGCCTTCCAGATCATCCTGAACGCACTACGCCGCGAGCTAGCCGATGAGCCGTGCATCGCCGAGCAGGCCGAGCTGGCCCGCGAATGGGACGAGGTGTTTTCCGTCGACGTGAACGCCGCGCGCCGGCGCTAGGCGTGTCGGACGCCGGCCTATACCAGCACCACTGCGGGCCACGTACAACAGAGGTAACACGCACAGGAGGCCACCATGGCAGGAAACATCCACGTTGTGCCGGCAGACGGCGGCTGGGCGGTCGAGGTCGAAGGCGGCGGCCGCTCCAACGTCCACTACACCGCGCAAGCCGATGCCATCCAGTCCGCCACGGAGGCAGCCAAGCTGGCCAAGGTCGAGCTCATCATCCACGGCCCTGATGGCCAGATCCGCGAGCGCAACAGCTTCGGCAACGATCCCCGCGACATCAAGGGGTAGCCCGTGGCCACCGCTCGGCCCCTCGCACCTACGCTGGCCGAGCTTTCCCCGATGCTGCTCGAGGAGCGCCGCGCCGTTCCCCCAGGGCGATGATCAAGTACCACCGGTACCGGCTCCTCGCGGCCAGTAAGCCGGCGCACCTTAAGTCCCGCAACGGGCACGACGCGACGGCTTGGTATCCAGAAGTCGCCGCGGCGGTCGGCAATCTGAAGGCTGGCTGGATCTTCGACGGCGAGGTCTGCGTCCTGGACGAGCACGGCCGGAGCGACTTCGAGCTGCTGCACCGGCGATCGGCGCGCCGCGGCAAGCCACCCGGCTCCACCACGTCGCCTACTGCGTCTTCGACATGCTGATCAACGGCGGGCGGGACGTCCGCGCCCAGCCGATCGAGAAGCGCAAGGCCTCCCTCCGCAAGATCCTCGACTGCTGCCCGGACACCCTGCTCTTCATCGACTGGGTGGAGGACGGCGACTGGCTCTACCAGCAGGCGCTGGCCCTTCAGTTGGAGGGGATCGTCGCCAAGCGGGCGGGGAGCGCCTACGCGGCCGGCAAGCGGTCAGGTGACTGGATCAAGGTGAAGCGGCCCGGCGCGGTGCCGGCGGAGAGGTTCAGGCGGTAGACTACCAATCCCAGCCGCACTGGCTATCCATGAGCAATTACTCCGGCATTGTTGCAAGCACTATTTGTAGCGAACACTTGCAGCTCGCCAGCACAATATGGACACTGAAAAGCGCCGCCGATACGTAAAGGGAAAACTAGAGCAAACGCTCGACAATTTTATCGACAGCATCAATATCACATCCCCTGATCACATAGAACTGGGTGACCTTGATTCACTTAGCTCGGCGATCGCCTCATTACATCACGAATATCTCGACAAACATGTTGCAGATCAGATAATAGCGGAGTCAGTGTTCGAAGGCCTGCAAGCTCATTACAGGACGTTTGGTCCTGATGTGCCACCATCAGAATTTGCACGCAGCAACATTAAATCCATCATCACGAAGATAGTTGAATCGATACCGCGCAAATACACTTACAAAATTCAGATGCCGTCTATTCCTGTATTCTCGGGAAAAACGTTCCGCATTGCCGACGGCATTTGGATTGAGCAAGATACGAGAACCTTCGCGCCGCGTAGCCCGCGCGAAGGGATTGGATTGTGGAGCGGCGCAGCGACTGCAAGTACCGTGCTTTGCATCGACGTCGAAGGGTATGCTGACGGGGCACCTGAGTCGCCGGCACTCTCCAAGGCGATCTCCATCGCCAAGCAGATCGCCTTCGTGACATCCACATCCTCATCGTTTTACCAACGCCACAAACCTTTGCGCGCCAGGTCCGCGCTTCACGACTATCACGGCCGTACCGTGCACCCCGTCGAAACTCCATCCGCAATTGCATTGGCTTACGGGGCCCTAGGAATTGACAGTTTAGAAGTTATTGATTTTCCAAGTGACGGCGGCCTACTAGAATTTAAACTCAAAAAGGCGTCTACTGAGGCGGAATATCACGATGCATTTGATGGTTCACTTCAACAAATAAGAAATTATTTTAACGCAAAGCATCATAATGATTTTGAAAGCGTGGCCGCCGCAATCGAATGGCTTCACGATTCTAAATTTGCCGACAATCAGACCTTTTCATTCATAGCCGCTTGTATAGGGTTGGAGGCATTGGTCGGATCCGGCAAATACATCGAAGGGATGACTTCTCGGCTAGCGGACCGCTTTGGATTTCTCATGGGAACCGACCGCGAAGACAGGGAGAAACTTGCTCAAGAATACCGAGAGGTGCTCCGAGCAAGGGGAGACCTAGTTCACGCGCGAACTGCACGCTTGAATGGAGAACACGTACAGCGGCTGCAGCAGGCACAGACTCTCCTACGTGGCGCAATTGAAAAAGAACTGGACAGAATCTATCAGGCGGTTAGCCGCGGGCCATCTTATTTGGTTTAGATGCCCACCAATACGTTATTGATGGCCCAACGGCCGGCTTCGCCATTCTCTAACGGGTTCCGTTCGTCATCGCGGCGTTGTCTACTAGCGCGTCATAGGCGCGCTCGCAGGCAAGCCCTGCGATGAAGCTGGCGTCAAGAGCCTCAGCCAGAACTCCCGCTCGACGGTCAGCGCGCTCGAGCACGTCGGCGAGCACTCGGACGGCATCGCCGGCTGGCGCGCCGCCGCCGGCAAAGGTGGAATCTCCCGGACTGGTGTACTGACGAACGAGGGCGGCGACTTGGTCGCGCACGCGCTGCTCAGCGCCCCGAGCAGCACGAGCGTCCGCCAGCGCCACGTCCCTTTGCCTTGTTGCTTCATTTGCGATCCTTGTTTGCGCCTCGACCTCACGCTGATACTTCAATCGCGCACTGTCGACAGCCTTGGATTGTTCCCATGCGGCGGCGCGCCGCTCGTCGGCAATCTGCCTGTGCAGACGCTCCAGCTCTCGGCCCAGCCGCCATCCGTTGACGGCCCAGCCAATGGCCAGCAGCGTCGCAGCGGCGACTGCGATCCCGATGCGACGCCAAGGCAGCGCCGCCATCGACGCGATGACCGGCATCATGGCTGCACTCCGAGCACCGTCTTTGCGCGCCCCCAAAGCGCTCGCCGATCGGCGATCCCATTGGTACCGCCGTTGATGGCGCGGGTCAGGCCGACGAAGTCGCCTGCGTCGGCGTAGCGGTTGAGGCTGCGGTTGTGCCAGTACCATGCGGCAGAAGCGGCCGCGGCCACCGGCTGCTCGAGCAGCTCGGGCCGCGCCACCAGGTCGAGCTCGAGTGCGAACCCGCACAGCAGGTAGTTCTTGCGGCCGGTGATCTGGATCAGACCCCGCCCCATGAATCGCTTGCCGTCGCCGGGCTCGGTATTGCCAATGTCGGCGCGCCCTTCGTAGCGGCGCTGCGCAGGCGTGGGCCCCCAGATCTCGCGCAGGCGGCGCAGTTGGCCAGACTCATGGCCCACCTGCGCCATGAATGCCGCCACTCGAGGCGGCGTGTTGATGGCGTAGGCATCCATCACCGCGATCAACGGCAGCACGAACACGTCGGCGCGCGCGCCGGCATGGGGCATGATCGCCCTCAGCTTGTCGGCATCGATCATGGGTTCATCGCCCGCCGTGCATCGGCAATGACCTCATCGATGCCAACTGCTGCGCGCTTGTTGATGTAGTTGAACACCCAGCGCACGACCGCCCACCCTGGCAAACCGCAGGCGAACACCAAGCCGAACAGTGCCACCAGCCCGATATAGTCGTGGGCCCAGCTCTGCAGCCCGAAGTGCTGCACCACGGCCGCGCCCCCGCCGATGCTCGACACCACGGTACAGATGAGGGCAACGGCCCATTCCCCGCGCGTGCGCGGCCGCATCATCAGCATGACGACGAAGGCCGCAAGACCGCTAGCGCCGGCCGCGACGCCGGCTGCGCCGCCCATCGCTTTGAAAGCGGCAGCACCGCCCGCTGCTGCAGCGGCGCTGCCGCTAATTGGTTCGGACATACTTGACCCTTAGAAAAGAAAATGCCCGCTCTATGGCGGGCGTTGACGGAACGTTGACAGTAGCCCCTTAGGGGCTAGAATGCATGCTCGTAGGGTAGGGCAGCCGCGCAGCCCGATACCCCTGACGGATGAGCCATGATGACCATTCACTTCGGCGCGCTCAGCGCCGCGCGACATGCCAATTCACTACGTGCCTCCCACTCCGGAGGATTTGCGGGCCCTGAAGCAGAGGCTCGGCTATACCGGCGAGCAGATGGCCGAGCTCTTCGGCCTATCGGGCAACAACCAATGGCGCAAGTACACCGGAGGCGAATCACCGCGTCCGATGAGCCTGCCCATGCTGTTCTTGGCCGGGGCTCTCCTGGACCGGACCCGCAGTGCCGACGAAATATTCGACTGGTGCCGAGAGGTGGGCGCGATCGTGGATCTGTCGGAGCGAGAGCAATCGTGAAGGGGATGCTAGCGAGCTTGGCGGCCGCCTTCGTGGTGGCCTGCAGCGGCTGCGGAGGGGGAGGCGAAGATTCCCCATCACGCGATGTCGCAAATGCGCCGGCGCAACGATCAGTCGTGATCGATGCGCAAGGCGATTCCACTATCTGGGGCTTCCAGACCTCCGATAATTTTCAGAAGCACTGGCAGACCACCAACAACCCTCCGGCACTACTAGAGAAGGCCCTGCAGGCAAAGTTCGGGAAAACCATCACGGTTCAGAACCATGGCCACCCCGGTGCGATGATCGGCGACCGGATGAATGGCGTGAATGGATACACGCTGACCTACGCCCAAGAGGTTTCAACCAATAAGGCGGACATCGTGATCGTGAATTTCGCGCTGAACGATGCGCACAAAAGCGCCCTCGAGCCGGTCGACCAGTACAAGGCTTATCTGATCGATTTCGTCGCGCAGTCTCGAGCTGCCGGGCGTGTCGTCGTGCTGGAAGAGCCGAACCCAATCGACTTCCAGATCAACGCATCGACCATCCCAAAGTATGTCGAAGCGATGAATGAAGTGGCCAGGGAGCTGAACGTGCCCATCGTGCACCAATACCACCACATCAGCGCAATGCCGAACTGGAAAGCATTGCTTATCGACGGCATCCACCCCACTGACGAGCTCTACTGGATAAAGGCTCATCGCCAGGCGGAAGTCATCGAACCGATCGTCGCGAGGCTATTGACGCAATAGCGCCGCGACGACCAAGCGACCACAGGTACGCCGCTCTCTTCATCTACGCCGCTCAGCTACCGGAAGGCGCGCCAGCCGCGCCCTCCGGCGCCGGCCAGTACGCCCTCGCATACTGCGGCATAGCGTTGTAGTAGTCATGCCAGCGCGGGTCGGATGCCTCCACCTCGCCCAGGCAAGACCAGTGCTTGGGGTCCTGCGGCGACTGGAAGCATGACACGATGGCCGATTTGCTTTCGTCGGAAAACTGCACGTGAATGGTGGTCATGTTCGCCCCCGAGGTCAGAAGGTGTAACTGCTGCAATAGGCCATGTACTGGCGCACCCCGCTGCCATTCAATGTCGCCGACCGGTAGACATATACCGTCTGTTTCTCTGCCAGCGGAACGTCAGTCCAGATCAAACTATGTCCATATGCGGCCGCGCACGACGAATTGAACGTTTGGCTGCCCATCCCCGCGGCATCGGCCGCAAAGGCGAAATTGATCGTACCGCCGACCGTAAGAGCGGCATCGCCATATCCGCCGGCCGTCTTCGCGTTAGGAGGCACCACCCCGACCAGATTGATAGGTTGGAACGAAGCATTGTCGGCGGAGGAATTGAATACCCCAATGCCGGGGAACACCACCTTCCGGTCCTTCTGTGACAGCGGCTTGATTTGTCCACTGGTGTTGGTCACGAGCACGCTGACCAGCGCCGTTGCCGTGTATCCGGCCGACATATGGGTTCCAGCGTAGATCTCAGGGGCGACCGCATTTCCGGTATTGAAGCCGACCAATCCGCTTTCACCGGTTGTCGGGTTGAAAGCGAGATAAACGGCAACCCAGGCACTGGGGGGAGACGTCCCAGTATCCATGCCGCCCATGCCGGTCGTAGCGATGTTGAGGGTCTTGTTGACGTTGCTAAGCCGATAGTGCTTCCCGCTCAAAGCATTAGCCACCACCACCTGGTCGGCGGTGAAAGTGATGGACGATGTCAGACCGGGGTTGTAGATCCGGCCGTTTCGCATGGACCCCACAATCGGCGCGGCCAGCACCCGAATGGAATCGAGTAGCTGACCGTGGTTCTCCTCGTCCGGCTCGATGCCCGCGGCTTCCTGCACGCTGAGAATCTCGTCCGTTACCGCATTCCCCCAGCTGCTCGGAATCAGGGAACCGACCGTCCCTTGCGCGGCATCCTCGTCCACAAACTTGCCGTTGACGAGCCCGACGTTCGGGACGCTTTTCGGGTAATCCATCTATCAATCTCCGTAATCGAATAACACCAAGGTGTGCGCCGGCGCATGCCGACGAAACACACATTCCACCCCTTCACCGGGATTGGCGCCGAAGCGCTCGCCCCAGACCGAGACGCCCCATCGACGCCCGGCCGCGAGGCGCTGGCCGAGGTGGACCGTCCAGATGTACTGCTGCCCCCATGTACCGAAGCGCGCCACGCCGAAGCGGCTGCGGCCAAAACGCGGCGCCCGGTGCTCGGTGACGGTGGCGTGCGGATAGCCCAGGTCGCGCGCCAGCGCCTGAAAGAAAGCGATGCGCTGGCCACCTTCGGCCACGTGCCGGCGCCGGACCGCCTTCTGGCGCTCCTCGAAGCTCTGCACAGGGCCCAGGCAGGAGTCCGGCAGCCCCATCACCCGCTCCCAGTCGAGCACGAGCTCGCGCACCGTCAACGGGTCCATCTCGTTGAGCAGATCGTCGGCGCGTGCGTCGACGCGGGCGAACTCTGGCGCCAGCCCCGCGAGGACTCGATGCACGGCTGGCGCCTGCTCGGCATCCCAGGCGGGGCCCGGCGGCAGCAGCGCCGCCATGCAGTCGCGGTAATCGCTGTCGGTCCTCACAGCCATGTGACGCTCCCGAAGGTCGGGATCTCGTTGGGTGCCAGCGTGACATTGGCCGCCGGCGCGATCAGCTCGTGATCGTTCTCTCCCGGACTCTGACTGATGGCCTCGGCCAGGTGCGTGCGCAGCACCGTCACGCCGAGATCGCCCTCGCGCTTGATCAGATCCCGCAGGCTTTTCTCAACGGCTGCGCGCGTGGTGGTGGTATCTGGAGAAAGACGGATCTGGAAGTGCAGCGGCTTTGGCCTGGGTGCCAGCACGTACAGCTCCGCCGTGACTGGCCGTTCCGCTTCGATGTGATCGCGGACGGCATCGAGCGATGGCTGCCCTGGAATGGGGTCAGGGTCGTCGTCGCGCATCACGAACACGCCGACCGTACCAGGGCCCATATAGCGGCGCCGGCACCAGGCGCGCGTGATGCCAGGCACCTCCAACGCCCAGGTTTCGTAGTCGTCGGCATTGCCGCCGTCCGGCACGATGCGGAAAGACCGGATCACGCGCTGGCGCAGGGCCTCGATGCTTTCCTGCTCGGTGCCGCCTGTAATGCCCGGCGCGAGCACCGTCGCGCTCGGCGCGATCCCGAGCACCGGCGACACCAGCTCGAGCGTGGCACCCGCGGCGATGTTGCCGGCCACGCCAGGCTCGACGGCATTGACCGCCACCGTCGCCTGCGCGGCCGTCAGCGTGACCGGCGCCTTCACGACATAGCGGCGGCCGTCCGCGTACTGCAGCACCTGGCCCTTGTCGATCACGGCGCCCACCTGTCCTACGACGCCGATCGGGCCGGTGGCCGCGACCGCTTCGCGCCGCGGCACGCTCAGGCGCAGCTTGGCGTAGCGCACCAGCATCTCTTCCTCGCATTCGTCGGGCAGGATCTGCTTGGCCACGAAGGCGAGGCGACCGTGCAGTTCATGCGTCGCGCCGGCGTGCACCCGCCCGAGCACGATCTGGTCGGAGCGGCGCAGCACCTGGTCGGTGGTGCCAACCAGATCCGCGTCGGTGCGCGCGATCAGCGTCGGAAGGGTTGGAGTATCAAACGGCATGGGTTACCCGCCAAAGGTCGTTGAAGGTGAATTGCGCGAGCGTGCCGCCGGTGTCGTCGCACAGCGTCACCAGCAGGTCCAGCCTGCCACGCACGGTGTTGAACGCCTGCACCGCGACGCGCGCGGCCAGACCATCCTCGACCATCCAGCGCAGCGCCTCGTGCGCGTAGTCGACGGCCAGCCGCAGCACCTCCGGCGTCAGGGTGCGTCGGCGCAGCAGCCACAGCCGCGAGCCGATGCGATCGCCGGCCACCGCCGGGAAACTGTCGCCCCACCAGCCCATGCGCTGGTCGTCATCGAGCGGGTCGTCAGGCTCGGCACGCCGCCAGGTGAACAGGCTGATCACCACGGCGCGATAGAGCAGCGCCTCTTTGTCGCTGAGCGTGGTCGTCATACGGGCTCGTCCGTGATGCTTCCGGTTTCGGGATGTCGGTGGTGAACCTGGCTCTTGCCGCCGGCGATCACGTCATCGGACACCGCCACGGTGCCGGCCACCGTCACCGCGGCACCGCCCGCCCCGCCGCCGACCGCAAGCCCGTCCTGCGCGGTCAACGGCCCCTGCGACAGCACCGCGTCGGAGGCGACCACCTGCGGCGTATTGAGCTCGACCCGCTCCGAGGCGTTGACCCGGAAAATGCCCGTGGTCAGCTCGGCAATGCGGCCGCGCTTGAGCACCAGCGTGTCGCCCTCGTCGGTGTAGATCGCCACCTCGCCCGGCTTCAGGCCGAGGTGCCGGTACCGCCGATCGGTGACGCACACGGTGATGGCGTGGCTGCGGTCCCCGGTCGGGAACAGCACCAGCGCCTCGGCGCCGTCGTGGGGACAGCTGGTGTAGCCGTACGCCTCGAAATGCTCGACGCCGTCCTTGACCTCCTGCGCGGTCAGGCGCAGCTGCAGCGCTTGCAGCTTGCGCTGCGCGTCGGCCAGCACCACCACGCCGCGCGCGATCATGCCGGCCACCCGCTGGCCTACTGTGGACATCACTGTTTCTCCCAATCTTCGGGCAGCAAGTAGACGAAATCGTCCTTGCCCTTGCCTTTCTTGATGCGGCGCTTCTTGCCCGGCTCGGGCGGCTCGGCCTCGTAGCCATCGGGCGGCGCCACCGTCAGCGTCGCGCGCGTGCCCGAGGCCTCGGACAGGCTGTACTCGATCTCGACGATCAGCATGTCCCGATCGAAGCCGACCAGCGGGTCGATCACACGCACGATCTGGTTGTGGCGCCATAGCGCGCCATTGGACTGGCGCCAGCCCTGCACCACGTAGGTGGCCTTGAGCGCCTTGCTGATGCGGTTCTCGCTCTCCCAGACCACGCGCCGGCGCGACAGCGCGGGCGTGGTCTGGCCGCTTTCGTGCAGCACCAGCACGCGCTTGCGGCCGATGCGCGGGTCTGACACGCGCGCCTCGACCTCGCTGGCGGCCAGGCCGAACACCTGATCGTTGCCGGCGCGCTGGCCCTTGCTGACGTATTCCGAGAACACGTCGGCAAAGTCGAGCGCCACCTTGCCCTCGAGCAGGTTCTTGCCGCGCTCGAGCGCGTCGACCGCCCGCCCTGCGCTCCCCGGCCGCGCGATCACCAGGCGCCCGCGCTCGTCATCGGTGGACAGCAGCTGCGACACACGCAGCAGCCGGTCGATCGACTCAAAGGCGGTCTCGCCCGGCTGGATGGTGTGGTCGGCCAGCGTGGTGCTGTCGGCCTGCTCGGCGCTCACCGTGATGCCGTAGGGCGAGGCCAGCGCCTCCACGATGCGGCGCACCGGCTGGCCGCGCCATTGCCCCGGCTGATTGATGGCGCCGCAGTCGACCAGGTCGGCGGTCAGCGATCGGCCGGCGATCGAGGTAGTGATGCGGTTCGCATCCCAGCTCACCGGCGTGGCAAACACATAGCCGGTCAGCACCAGCTCGCTGCCGATGCGGATCTCGCAGCGATCGCCCTGCCGGATCTGGCGCGGGCGCTCGCCGCCACCGGGGAATTTCCAGGTGATGCCGACCTCGAAGTCGCGCGCCTGGCGCTCGATGCCGGCGCCGATGCGGACCTCTTTCCAGCCGGCAAAGTCCAGGCCGTTGACGGTCAGGGTTACCTCGCTGGCGTTGCTCATGACGCAGCCACCTGCAGCGGCGCGGCCGGCACGAAGCCGGGATGCGCGACGCGGTTGCGCGCAACCAGCTCCGCCGCGCGCGTGGCGTCGCCATAGCGGCCATAGGCCAGCACCAGCGACGGCATCGGCTGCGCCGGCGTGATCGTCACCAGGCGCACGCCCTGCCGGGCCACCGCCAGTAGATGGCGGCCGGTCTGGATGCGCGCCTCGGTCAAGGCCTGGAAGTGCGACTGCGGCGCCGTCAGGGTCTGCGTCCACAGCGCCTCGGTCACCGCCTCACGCAGCTCGAGCACGTCGTCGGCCACCGGCGTGTTCGGGAGCGTGATCGGCTGCAGCGCCTGCACCTCGACCGCCGGCACCGCCGCCGGCGCCGGCGCCGGTGTCACCACCGGGATCTCGGCGGCCTCGGCTACCGCATCGGCTAGCAGCACGTCCTGCAGCAGCGTGACGGCCGCCAGCTGCAGCGCCGCGGCCTCCTGCCCTTGCGGCGCCGGGATCTCGGCCAGCTGGCGCACCGCGTCGGCCTTGCCGAGCAGGCTGCCCAGGCTCTGCGAAAAGCCGTCGAAGCTGTGCAGCACGCCGCCGGCGCTAGTGAACACGCCGCGGATGATGCCGATCAGGTCGCCCGGCGTATTGACCAGCAGACCGGCCAGGCTCTGCGCGGTGCCGAGCACGCTGTACAGCGGTGCGGCGTATTCCTGCACCACGTCCAGAATGCCCTGCACGCCCTTGATCAGCTGCCCCGCCGTGGTCTGCGCCAGATTGATGTAGCTCAGCGCCGTGCTGTAGCGCGACATCGCGCTGTCGAGCAGCTTGACGCCGCTGGCCGCGGCCAGCTTGCCGGTGTTGGCGACGCCGGCCGGATAGGTCAGCTCGGGCGACTCGGTGAAGGTCAGCTCGAAGCGGACCATTCCGCCTTCGTCGTAGGCGTGGATCATCTCGCCCACGCCGGCCGTCACCCGCAGCGTGCCGAGCCACGGATGCACCAGCTCGCCCGGCCCTTCGGCTTCCAGCGCCTCGAGCAGCGCGTCACGCTGCTCGAGGCAGTCCGGCCCGATGACGAAGGCCGTGATCTTGTGCTCCCGCGTGACCCGCCCCATGTCCTCGACATAGGGCTGGTTCTTGCCCGGATACTCGTGCGTGACCGTGCGCCGGCCGACCGGCACCTTGTCGACTTCGACCTCAAACGGCACGCCGCGAAACGAGCCCGGGCGCAATGCATCGCGCCAGCTCACTGTGATACCTCCCTTGCAAATTAAGCCGCGGCCAGCGAGCGATAGCCCACGCGCGGCGTGATGGTCAGACCCGGCTGGTTGCTGGTGCCCGGGTCGACACGCGTGCCAGGCGGCGCGCCCTCGAAGCGCACCACCATGTCGCCGCGCAGCTGCTGGGTCTGGACGGCCTGGGCGGACAGCGAGCTTGACCAGTCGCGCAGCGCGCGCGTGCCCGCCCGCAAGCCGCCACCCACGGCCCCGGTGACACCGGCCGCCTGGCGGCGGCGATCGGGCTGGCCACCGTTGTCCTGAGCCGCACCCCCGCCACCACCGCCGCCACCGAAGAACGCGCCGACCTTCTGCCCGATCCACTGCGCACCGCTGACCAGCGGCTCGATGTAGGGCCGCACGCGGTCCCACAGGCCGCGGAACCAGTCCACGATCGGCTCCCAGTTCGACACGATCCAGCCGAGCGGCGTGTAGCTCAAGATCAGCGCCTTGACGCCGTCCCACGCCACGGCCGTGAGCGCACGCACGGTGTCCCACAGCGCGCCGAAGAACTCAGTCAGCGGCCCCCAGTTGTTGACGATCAGACCCACCGGCGTGAAGTTGAGCGCGCTGCGAATCCAGCCCCAGGCCGTCTCGGCCGCGCCCTTGATGCCGGCCCATACCGAGGCGAAGAATGGCGCCACGGCGGACCAGTTGGCGATCAGCAGGCCAGCTGCAGCGGCGATCACGCGCACCGCGATCCCGATTGGCGACAGTCCGGTGACCGCGTTGAACACGCGCATGGCGGCAGTGACGCCGACCACCGCCAACTTGAGCACGCCCAGGCCGACCGCCACGCCCAGCACGCCCTTGATCACCTCCGGGTTGGCCGTGGCGAAGTCGGACATCTGGTCCACCAGCGGACCGGCAAAGGCGAGGAAGTCGTTCAGCGGCGGCAGCAGGATGTTGCCGACCGCGATGCCCACGGCGGTGACGCGGTTGCGCATCAGCTGCAGGCCGTTGGCGGTGGTCGCCGCCCTCGCCTCGTACTCCTTGCTCATCGACCCCGCGTAGGCGGTCGCGTCGCCGACCTTGCGGAAGTTCTGCCGCAGCAGATCCATGTTGGTCAGCAGCGGCGCGATCGCGCCGATCGATTCCTTGCCGAACAGACCGTCGAGCACGGCCGCCTGCTTGTCCTTGTCGACCTTCCTGATGGCGGTCAGCACGCGCATGACGGTGCCCTCCGCATCCTTCTGCATGTCGGTGGCCAGCTGCTTGGAATCGAGCCGCAGGGCCTTGAAGGTGGCCTGCTGCTCCTTGGTCGCCGAGGTGCCGGCCGTCAGCGCCAGCATGAAGTTCTTCATGCCGGTGGCCGCGATCTCCTCGCCGACGCCCATGCCGGCCAGCGTGGCGCCCATCGCCGCGATCTGGCCGGCGGCAAGGCCAGCGACCTCGCCGAGCGGGCCGATACGCGTGACGATCTCGGAGATCTGCCGCGCATTGGCCGGCCCGGTGTTGCCCAGGTAGTTGATCTGGTCGGCCAGCGCCACCACCTGATCCTGGCCAAGCTTGAAGGCGGTGCGCCACTTGGCCATCATGTCGCCGGCCTGATCGGCGGACTGATCGAAGGCCACGCCCATCTTGACCGCGTCTTCGGTAAAGCGCGGCAACTCTCCGCGCGCGATGCCGGCCTGGCCGCCGGCCGCGGTGATCGCGGCGATGTCCTTGGCCGCCATCGGCAAGCGCTTGGACATGCCGAGGATCTCGTCGCCCATTTCCTTGAACTGCTCGGGCGTGTCGAAATCGACCACCTTGCGCACATCGGCCATGGCCGACTCGAAGTCGATGGCCGCCCCGGTGGCCGCCACCACCGGCGCGGCAAGTGCGCCGCCCTGGATGACGTCCCGGAACGACAGGTCGCCCAGGCCATCGGCCTTGAGCGCCTTGCGAAAGCCCGCGATGTTCTTGCGGATGCCGGACAGCGCCGGCGACAGCTTGTCGACGCCGGTGATCAGCGCCTTGAGCTGGAACTTGTCAGCCATGGATTACTCCGCGTCGGCGCCGCGCTCGAGGCCGACGATCCGCTGCGCCTGGTCGAAATGCTCGACCACGATGCTCAGTGGCCGGGCCATCTCCACCTCGGGGTCGATGCGATGGAAGCGCGCGACCTCGTAGACGGCGTTGATCAACTCGTCGCAGTCGGCGAGGCCCGTTTCAAGAAAAAACCCGCGATCACCCAGCACAGGCTGTTGAAGTCGCCGATATCGAGCTGGTCGACGGACGAGGGCGGGATGCCGGCCAGCCGCACGATGTAGGCATGCGCGGCAGTGGGGTTCAGCTGCACCGATTCGTCCGCGGCGACCCAGTACGGCATTGCCTTGACCGCGCGCGCGTCCGCCGGCTCGGGCTCACGCAGCACCAACTCGCGCAGCGTTTCCTTGTGCGCCTCGATCGGCTTGCTCAGGGGGAAGGTGGTGCTCATTGCCACACGCCCTCCTCGCCGTCCCACTGCAGCGAGACCTTGCCGTCGTCACTGTTGTGAGCCGGCTCGCCCACGATGTAGGCGCCGGTCAGGATGTAGGTTTTGCCGTTCTTGAACTCGACCGTGACGGTCATGTTGGTCGCGTCCTGCAGCTTCTTGATCGGAAAGTTGCGGGTGAAGGCCACGTCGCCCTTGATATAGGGGAACAGATCCTCTTCCTTGAACTTGCCCGGGCGCAGTGTCTCGCGCTTGTACTTGCTGATGGGCACCTCGAAATTGCCCATCGAGTCGAACTGCACGCCGTCCGCCTTGACATAGACGGTACCGGCAATCTTCTGACCCATTGCGGTCTCCTGAATGCGAAGCGGCCCGCCAGAAGGCGGGCCGCGAGGGTGGCACGGCGACCGGGCTTACGCCGCGGCCTCGGTCGGGTACTGCAGGCGGAACTGATTGAGCAGCGCGAAAATGCGCAGCTGGTTCACGTAATCGGGCGGGAACAGCACGTTGACCCGGCTCGCGTTGCCCTGGCTGCGTTCGACCACCAGGTACTGCGCAAACAGCTCGCTGTTCTCGACGATGCCGTCCCGCTCGAGCTCCTTGTAGGCGGCGATCAGCTCGGCGCGGATGGTGCTGGGCGTGACGATGGCCTGCCCTTCGCCGAACATCGTGCCGTCGTCGGCCAGCTTGTGGCGGCCGAACTTGGACGTGATCCGTTGGCGCAGGAAGCGAATTACGTACGCCGTGGTGTGCATCGTCTCGCTGTCCAGGAACGAGTCGTCCGGCTGACCGTGGGCATTGCGCTGATAGGTCGTGATGGCCCGCTCGATCCGCACCGTGCCGTCCGCGGCCGTGGTCGTAGCGATGCCCGACGACAGCAGCGTCTGCCGCTCGTTGAGCATGAAGCGAGCGCCGGCCGGCGCCGCGTCAACGCCGACCAGCTCGCCAGTCTGCGTCGGCCGCGCCACGTCTGCCGAGATAAAGACCGCCTGGCGCGCGGTGAAGGCGGCGGCGTGCTCCCACACCGGCGTGGCCACGTCGAGCTCGAAGCCCTCCATGGTCATGTGCGGGTCGTTGCGCACGCGCCCGGCCGCGACCAGTTCGCCGATGGCGCCGCGGATCGCGGTGTAACAGTGCCCGTACAGCTGCGCCGACCAGGCCCAGCGGCCGCTGATGTCGTTCATCCAGACCGCGAAGGCGTCCAGGCTGGCCGTGTCGGTGAACGGATGGCAGACGAACTCGAATTCCTCGTCGCCGATCGCCGCCAGCACCACGTCCATGTCCGGGCTGCCGGCGCCGCCTGCCATCGCGGTGGTCGTCACGGTCAGGCCGGCCGGCGTGCGCTCGCCGTTGACCAGACCGGCGCGGTTCATCTGCAGCTTGATGTCGTTGCCCGTCGCGCCCTTCCACTTGCACGTCACTGTCACGTCGCCCAGTTGCGCAGTCGCCTTGGCCGGCATGTTGGCCGCCGCATTGATCGCAGCGGCCAGCGCCGTGGCGGCCTCCTCGGCGGTCATACCGCTGGTCACAGCCACGCGCAGCCGGCGCCCGGCCACGTAGGCCGACAGCACGCCGGCTTCGGTCGCGGCGCCGGCGATGCTGAACTTGCCAGAGGCGGCGGCGCCTGCCGTCACCTTGAACGGCAGGCACCAGATCTGGCCCATCGGATCGCCCAGCCGAAACTTGGTCAGCATCGCGGCCAGCATCGAGCCGTCGCCGGCGATCGCCATCGCGTCAGAGACCCGGCTGGTCAGCACCAGTTTGCCGGCCTCGCCGGTGGCGTCGTCGTTCATCTGCCCGATGATTAGACGGCGCATTGCCGTGGTGCCGCCCGCGGCTTGCGAGTTATCGACCTCGGCGTAGAACAACGGCACCCGCTGGTCGTTCGGGATCTGATTGAAGCTCACAGGCATTACTTCGCTCCCTTGTCAGCGACGGCAGCCTTGCCCGCCTTAGCGGTGTCGGCCGACGCCGGCGGCTCGCCGACGATCACGTCGTTGTCCTGAATACGACGCGCCCAGTACGTCGAGCGCGCCACCACGCGGCCCGCGGCGGGCAGCTCATCGCCACGCTCGGGGTCCAGCACCACGCGGCCCTGGGCGGGCTTCACGTGGACCTTGTTGCAGTCAGTCGTCATGCGGTTCCTTGGTCAAGCTCCACGCGGAGCACGGTTTCAATCCGGCCGTCCGGGCCGGGCTTACTGAGGTTCGGATCGGCCATCGGGTCGATCGCGTCGACCTCGACATCGAGGCCAGCCAGTGGCGGCAGGCCGGCAAGCTCGACCCCCTGGAAGGTTTCGGCGGTGTCGCCGCCGCCGAGGGTCCATTCGCACTCAAAGCGGAAGCGGTACAGCACCCGATCCCGATTGATCAGCAGCAGCTGGCCACCGGCGTACTGGATCGGCTCGTAGCCGGGCATCGGCTCCCAGCCGACCAACGCGCGCAGCAGCTCGGCGCGGATGTCGTGCAGCGGGTCGGCCGCCGCCTGGCCGCGCTCGTCGGTGGTCCTGACGGCCACCACCACGTCGAACGCGTCGACGATTGCCTGCCGGATGACGTTGTCGCTGGTGTTGGGCTTCGGGTCGTCGTCCGTCATGACGACCCAGGCCGAGGGCATCGCCAGCTGCACGCTGTCGCGCATCACCTCGAACTCGAGGCCGCCGGCGACGTTCTTGCCGAAGGTCGGGCACCAGGTGCGCAGCTGGCGGATAAGGGGCGTGATCTTCATGGGCGTAAAAAAGCCCGCTTGCGCGGGCTGGGTGGTTACTTGATTTCGAGGCTGTCTGCTAGGGCCTGCTGCAACAGCGACCTCACCTCGTCGGATCGATCCTGCAGGGCATCGGCCATGTAGTTGGCCCGTGGCTTGATCCGCCAAGGACCGGCCGGCTGCGCCTTGTGGTCCTTGCGGCGTTTCATGCCCCGTTTGACGCCGTAGTGCAGATAGACGAAGTACGGCGCCGGCATCGCCGACGTCTTCTTCGGCGCGACGCGCACGAGGAAGCCGGAGCGGCTCAGCTTGAAGTCGATGCTTTCGCGCAGGGCGCCGCTGCGCACGGCCGGATAACCCTCCGCACCACGCGCCAGCGCCACGTTCATCTTGGCCTGGCCGGCAACCAGCCGACCGGCCTTGCGCATCGCGGCGCGCACCTTGCGCTTGTTGAAGTCAATGGCCTTGTCGAAGCCCTCGAAGCCTTCGACATGCATGTAGAACGCACCGTCAACCATTGCCCAGCTCCTCGACTTCCAGCACGGTGAAACGCCCTGCACCTTGCAGGTCGGTCACGCGTTTGACGCGATAGACACGGCCGGCGCAGACCACCTCATGCGCGTTGGTGATCCCGGCGATCGCCCGCAGATACACCCGATGCGTGATAGCCGCGTCGATCTGCACGCTACCGGCGTAGACAGCCGAGCCCACCGGCTCCAGCTTGGCCCAGCGCTGCACCTGGCCGTCAAAGGCCGGCGCAACACCAAGGTCGTCGGTGGGCAGGTCGGTGCGACGACGCAGCGTCACCGAGCGATTCAGCTGTCCGATATGCGGGAAGTTCATTCAGCACCTCGGCACGATGAAGGGGTCGAGCAGTCCATCGACAAAGTCGCGCGGCGGCTCCAGCTGCGTGCCAACGCCGGCCGCCGCCACAAGACCCTGACGATTCTCCAGGTAGTAACCCAGCCGCTGCAGGATCCACATCTTGATGGCCGACGGCACGTCGTCGGTACCGCCGAAGCCGCACTTGACCTCGAGCTCACCATCAGACGGCGCCACCACTTCGGCCGGCAGGTCGGCCGAATGCGGCACCACCGCCCCGCCCTGCCTGACCTCCTGCACCGGCATCAGCCCGTGCAGCGCGACGCGCTGGCCGGCCGTCATCGGAATGGCCCAGGTCTGCGTGAGCAGCCGGCGGCCGGTGGTGTGCTCGGCCTTCTCGCGGGCGGCCTGCAGGCACAGCGCGACAATCTCGTCGGGCTCTGCCTCGTCCACCCGCGCCCATTGCCGCGCCGCCTCGAGGCTGATCGGCTCGCCCTGCGGCGGTGTGATCAGCCGCATGGGTTAGGCCTCCGGCGCGCCGATCGCCGTCTCGTCCTTGCTGCCGCCGGCACCGGCATCGCTTTCGGTGGTGGCGGCGCCCTTCTTGCCGGCCTTGCCCGCGTTCACGTACTCGGCCTTCTTGGCGTCGACATAGGACTTGGCCACCTCCTCGGGGAAGCCGGCGGTTTCATTCGGCTGGTACGGCGACACCCGCGCCAGGAATTTGATGATCTTCATGCCCGATCCTTGATATGAGCGTCAGAATGCAGCGGCCGGACTCGCCCGGCCGCCATGCGGAGGCGGCCGGCTTACGGCTGCCACTTCACGTCGGTCAGCACCGCGACCGACGGGATGTGGCGCATACCGAAGTCGTGCTCGGTGATGGCACGCACCAGCGTCTCGTCGCGGCTGAATGCCGACACCAGCTGGCCGTTGGACATGTAGCTGCCCTCCTTCGAGATATCGATGATCAGGCCGGTGGCCTCGCCGATGATGGCGTCGTTGAAGTCGACCAGATAGATCTCCGAGGCGTCGCCGCCCACCCCGAGGTTGTCCGGGATGCTGGTGGTCACGGCATACGGCTTGTTGCGCAGCTGACCCGCGGCGATCTCCGGAAACACATGGTTGCCGTTGCCGTCGACCAGGTTCTGCAGGAACACCAGCGTACGCGGCGACATGATCCAGCCCGGCTTGAGCATCTTGACGTTGCCGTTCAGCAGCGCCAGTTCGAGCTTGCCCAGGTCGTTCTTGACGTTCTGCACAGTGATCGTGGCATTGGCCGGAATCAGCGCCCCGGCCGCCGCCTGGTAGCGCAAGCCGATCGGCGTATCTTCGGTGCCGTCGTCGCGGATGAAAGCCTGGTCCTCGCGCGTGCCGATGCCCTGCACGACGTCGTCGCGCACCAGGTCGTTCGCGTTCGGCGAGCTGAAGCGGATCAGGTCGTTGGAAACCGGCACGAGCGCCACCAGCTTCTTCTTGGCCAGCTTCAGCGGTCCGAAGGCCGGCTGGCTGGACGGAATGTCGGTGCCCTCGGTCACGTAGCTGGCGCTCGAGCCCGCGGTATGGCGCGACATCGTCAGCGTGCCGGCCGGCATCGGAATGGTCCGGGCGCCCATCTTGCGGACCACGCTGGCCGGTCGCAACAGCTCGATCACCTCGGGCACATAGCCCGGCGGCACGATGAAGCCGCCAGCCGAGCCGGTGCCAGTGTTCAGCGCCGCGGCGATGTCCGGCGCGCCGCAGTGCGTTTCCGCGAAGTGCGCCGCGGCGCGCGGGTCGCCGCCGGCCGACACCAGCGAGCGCACGATGATGCCGAGCGCCTCACCCGCCTGGCGGCCGGCCTGCTTGGGCTGCGCCGGCAGGGAGCCGCTCAGGGGCTTTGCGACGGCGGCGGCCATGCGCTCGGCGGCTTGGAGGCGGTCGATCTGCGCGGTCAGGGTGTCGAACTGCGCCTCGAGCTTGCCGAACTCGGCCACTTCCTCGGCGGACAGCGCGGCGCCGCCCTTTTCCTTGTCAGCCAAGGCAGCGATCGCTGCCTGCACGCCCGCACGCTCCTGCAGCAGGGTCATCAAGTCTTTCATGCTGGTTCCTTCTCGGATGTCGAAATGAAAAAAGGCCGCCAGAATCGGCGGCCTCAGATACCCCATGCGGGGAGGTTCAGGCCATGCGCACGCGCATGGCAGTCGCGGCGCGCAGGTAGCGGCCGGTCGAAGCGGTCGGCGCGGGCTGGTAGCGCGCCACGATCTCGCGCAGCGCATCGCGCGGCGCCATCACCTTGTCAGCCAGTGCCGCCGTCACGCCGGCCGCACCCATGAAGGTGCCCGCCTCGGTGCCGCGCACGACGTCGGTAGACACGCCGCGATTGCGCGCGACGGTCTCCACGAACAGACCGTAGATGCGGTCGACCTCCGCCTGGAGGCTGGCGCGCGCGTCGTCTGACAGCGGCGCATCCGGATTGCCGTCGACCTTGCGGGCGCCGGCGTGGATGTAGGTCACCTTGACGCCGGCACGCTCGTTGAGGGCGCTGCGGTCCATGTGGGCGGCGACGACGCCGATGCTCCCAACGCCGCCGGTGCGCGAGACGATGATCTCGTCGGCGGCGCTGGCGATCGCGTAGGCGGCCGAGTAGGCTCGGTCGTCCACGATCGCGGTAATCGGCTTGACGCCGCGCGCGCGATAAATCTCGTCGGCGAAGTCAAAGGCCCCGTTGACCGAGCCGCCCGGCGAGTTGACGCTGAGCACGATGTGGCCTACATCCGGATCGTTGACCATGCCGGCGAAGTTCGAAGACAGCTGCGCATAGCTGGTCAGGCCGGACATCGCGTCCATGCTGGAGGCGCGATGCACGAGCGTGCCGCTCACGTCCAGCACACCGACGCCGCGGCCGGCGTCCGCCCAGGCCTTGCCCCGGGAGGCCTCGACATCGGTACCGTCCTTGACCGGGTCATCGTTGTCGTGCCAGGCGCCAAGACCGTGAGCGCGAAGGCCTTCGATGGTCACGCCCATGCGATCGCCCAGCACCGCCAGGATGATGTCGAGCTTGCCGGGGTCAATCATGTGCGCCTGGCCGAAGACCAGCGAGGCGAGAAGCGGATACTTCATGCGGCATTTCCTCCTTTGACCTGCCGCGGGACATCGACCGGCGCCATGTTCAGCGGCGCCCAGAACTGGTCGCCGCCGTCGTAGGCGTCGCGGTCCTCCATATCCCGGCATTCATTGGCGTTGAGAATCCGCGCCTCCACGCCCATCTTGTAGGCCTCGAAACGCGATTTGATGTCGCCACGCAGCAAAGCGTCGACGTTGAACTTGATGTAGATGCCCAGCTCTCGCTCCCGGCCGGAAAGCAGCGTCAGGTTCAGGCGCTGCTCCCAGCGCTTGATCCAGGGCGACAGCGTGTACTTGACGAACTCGAGCGACTGCTGCTCGATGTTGCTGAACGTGGCCCGCTCCAGATCGGCGAGCATGTGAGGCGGCACGCGAAACAACCGCGCAATCTCGCTGATGCTGAATCGCCGCGTCTCGATGAACTGAAGGTCGGCCATCGAGACCCGCAGGGTATGCAGCTTGGTGCCGCCGGAGATAACGGGCGGACCGCGGCGGCGATCCGACGTGAGTTCCACCCACTGCTTGCGGTAGGTGTCACGCTGGTCCTTGCCGGCCTTTTCGGCAACCTCGAGCACCACCGGCGGCACGAAGCCCTCGGCGAAGGCCTCCCCGCCGAGCTGCTCGGCCGCGAGCGCATTGCCGATGGTCTCGCGCGCCAGCGCAATCGGCGCCAGGCCGACCAGACCGTCGAGCGAGAAGCCGCGCACGTGCAGCACCTGGCGCGCCGGGATGTTCTGCTCGCCGTCGATGTCGTAGACGAACAGATTGCGATCCCGGTCATAACGCACCATCACCTTGTCGGGATGCTGGGGATACAGCCCCTCGATCTCGCCCTTGCCGTTGCCCTCGATGAAGGCGTAAGCATTGCCGCGCAGGCACAGATGCGCCTGCCCCATCTCGAAGAACTCGAACGCCGTATTGTTCGGGTTCGGCGAGTCGTGCAGCAAGCCGACCAGGTTGTGCTGTTGCACACGGGTTCGGCGGCCGTCCTTGAACTGGAAAACGCTGATTGGCAAGCTGGCCATGGACTCGGCCAGGATTCGCGTTGCCGCGTACACCGCCGAGACGCGCAGCGCCGAATCCGGGCTCACGTACTGGCCGGCGCGGGTCTTGCCGCCGCCGAACAGCCGCACCAGCCATGGCTCAGCCGGCGCCGTGCCGCTGGTCGGCGATGCTTGCGCGCTCGCGACCAGCGGCGATCGGAATGCCGCGGCCGCCGCGCCAAGTCGTTGAAACAGGCTCATATCAGATCCCATCGGGCGCCCCGCCGTCGCCGCCTACCGCGGCACGGCTAAACGCCATGATCGTTGCCACCGCCGGATCGATCCGGCCGCGGCCCTTGGACTTCTTCTTGTCCGGTCGGAAATTGCCGTTGGTGTCGTACAGCAGCGAGACGTTCGAGACCGCCCAGCGCAGCACCGCGTTGCCACCGTGACGCATGCGCTTGGCGTAGACGACCTCCTCGAACTTCTTGGCGCCCGGGTACATGCCGCCGGTGTTCTGCGGCACCGCGACCATCGGCACGTCGTGCTCCTGCAGCTCGTTGGCGAGCTGCGTTGCGTTCCAGATGTCGAATCCGACCTCGACCACTTCATACAGCCGGCATGCCTCGAGCACTTTGGCCTTGACCGGCCGGTAGTCGGTGACGCTGCCTTCGGTGGCGATCAGCGAACCTTCCTTGACCCAGCGCTTGTAGCTGGCGCGATCGTCAGCCTCCTGCGTGTCGACCTTCTCCTGGGGACACCAGGTCCAGACCAGCACGTACCACTCGCCGTCCGGCTCGTCATCGGGCGGCGGGAACACCAGCGCGAACGCGGTCAAGTCTTGCGTGGACGACAGGTCCAGCCCGCCGTAGCAGCGGCGCCCGCGCAGGATGGCCGGGTCGAAGCGTTTGGCGCCCTTGTCCCACACCGCCGGCTCGATCCATCCCTCTGCCGAGTTGACCCAGAGGTTCAGATCCTTGGTCATGAAGTTGGCGCGCGCACTGGGCAGCGCCGCCGCCTTGCGGGCCATGTCCCGCATGTAATCCCAGCGCTTCGACATGCCCAGACCGGGATTCGCCTTCGGCCAGACCGCTTCGTCGAACGGGTCGTCGCCGTCGTCCAGCGTGTAGACGTAGCCGAAGAACGCATCGTCGTCGCGCTCGCCCTTCAGCACCTCGATCAGGTAGCGGCGCATGTCGGTGCACACGCCATCCAGGATGAATCCCGCCGTGGTGATCGCCGAGAGCAGCGGCTGCTGGCGCGCGCCGAGCGCCGACTCCATGACCTCCCACACATCGGCGGACTTCTGCGCGTGCAGCTCATCGAACAGGATGGCATGGGGGTTCAAGCCATCGAGCGATTCGGCATTTGCCGGCAGCGGCTTGAACACCGAACTGTCGAAGGCGACCTTCTCCTGATTGACGCCCTCGTGGATGGTGAAGGACCGCTTGACGCCGCGCGATCGCCGCGACCAGCGCCGGATGTTGTCGAAGGCCGGCTTGAACACCGACATCGCCTGCTCGCGCGTGGTCGCCACTGCGTAGACTTCCGCCCCGACCTCCTGGTCCATCATGAACAGGTACGCGCCCTGCGGGCCCTTCCAGGTGCTCTTGCCGTTCTTGCGCGCGACCTCTTCATAGCCGCGCTTGAAGCGGCGCAGGCCTTCGTCGGTCTTCCAGCCGTAAAGGACCGCGGTCCAGAACTTCTGCCACGGATCGAGCAGGATCGGCTGTCCGGCCAGCGTGCCCTTGATATGGACGAAGAAGGTCTCGATGAAGCGGATCACGTGCCAGGCGGCATCCGGATCGAACCACAGGCCGCGCTTGTGGCCGTCGACCAGGTCGCGGTAGTGGCGCTCGACGGCCAGGTACACGTATTCGCCGACGACGATTTCGCCGCGCAGCACCGGCAAGCCGTAATGGATGTCCCACTCGCGCAGCTCTCCGGCCGCCGCCGCTAGACGGTCGACGTGCTTTTTTGTGCGACGGGCTTTCGCGCGGCGTTGCGTTCGGCGCGTGCGTGCGCCAGCAGATCCCCGAACAGATCGTCCTGCACCCCCTCGTCGCCCAGCTTCGCCCGCGCGATCACCGTCGACGGCAATGTCAGGCAGCTCTCCGGCAACCATTGCAGCAGTTCCTTTTTCAGTGCGGCCGCCGCGTAGAAGAACTGGTGCGGCTGCTCGAAGCCGTTAGGCGTCTTGACGAAGTAGGTGCCGGTCGTCTTTTCGAGGTCGGCCAGGCGCACCTCGGTGTCGACCCAGCGGATGAAGGTGCGGCACACCACGGCGATGGCGATGCCGGCCGTGAGGTGCGGCATCCCATCCTCGCGCAGCACGCGGCAGATGTAGTCCCACACCTTGCGCTCGCGCGCGCCGAGCTGCGCGCCCGGCGGCGGAGCCGGCGAGCGCAGCTTCTTTCCATCGGCATCGGAAGGCGACGACTGCATTTCCTGTTCGTCGCCGTTCAATTCGGTGTCATTCAGGCCCATAGAAGGCTCCATTCAACGCGAGCCACCCAAAACGGTCCCCGACCGTTTTTCCGGCTCCCTATGAGGCGGATTCTTTAACCCCCCCCTCCTCAAAAATTGCTCCCCGAAAATTCGAGCCTGGCACGCGGTCCCGAAGGGGGTTGAACCAAGGATTTGACCCCCTATCCCCCCTCGGGGGGAGGGGCCGGCTACCCCTCCCCCACTGCGCCGTCCGCCGGACGGGCCAGCCGCACCGGGTTGGCGAATCCGCCGTCCTCGGTCGCGGTCTTACGGTCGTGGCACGGCTTGCACAGGGCCTGCCAGTTGCTGCGCGACCAGAAGAGCTTCGGATCACCCTTGTGCGGCACGATGTGGTCGACCACCGAGGCGGCGACCACGTGCTCGTCGGCCAGGTGGATGACGCACAGTGGGTTCTCGCGCAGGAACTGCTCGCGGGCACGCCGCCACTTGCTGTCGTACCCGCGACTGGCGGCGCTGCCGCGGCGGGCATCTTGCTGGCGCGCGTGCTCGGCGCACCGACCTCGGTCAGCCGCGTACCGCCGGCACCCGGGATGGACGCATGGTTTTGGGGCTCGCGTTGGCATAAGAAGCGTGGGCCGGCACTCTCGCACCGGCCCAACGAAAAGGCCCGCGTGAAAGCGGGCCAAGGAGACACAGGAAAACGCAAAGCAAAAAGCCCGACCGGCTTTCACCGAATCGGGCTTGTTTCACCGCACGCACTGATCGCACAGCGTAGCGGAAATCTACATGCGACCGGACATCATTTCAAGAGCAGGTGCAAGGGTGGGTATTTAACGCTCTGATTCTTAAGGCAATATCCGACCCCGACCAAAAGCGATTCGTGCATCCGTCGCAGATGTCGTTCGCTCACCCTCAATTTGCGCGCGATGACGCGCTGCAGATGACCATCGACGTACCAAGCCACCGCCAGTTTCTGCAGCTGGTCGGGCAACTTTCGCACGGCTTCGTGCGTACGCTCGCAGTCCGGCGGCGACATCGGGATGTACGCCTGGACCGGCAGCGAGCGGATCTCTTCGATCGTCAAGCAGCTTTGGCCGTAGCCGCTCGGCGCTCCACCGCTGACCGTCCACCGGCCCCACGATTCAAGCTTCGCCACCACCCACGCATGCGCGTCAACGCGCGCCCCTCTATCCGCCATCATCGCTTCTGCCTCCCTCCGACCATTGCGCGCATCTGCGCGATATTGCGCTCGGCCACCGTCGCGGTGGCCAGCTGCTGCTCTACCTCGGGCACGCCGGGAATCGGCGGCAGGTGTTCATGCCGCGCGATATCCCACAGCCGCGACCATCGAGCCGAGGCGCCGGGCCAAGTCGCCGCGCGGAGGCCATCGAGGCCGAACCGAACGGCGGTCCAGAACACCATGCGATCTCGCCAGCCTTCTCCCCGGCCCGCGCCATCCGCGAGGCACGCACGGGCCTCGGCAAAGGCCTGCTCCGCAGTCATGGGGCGACGCGTCATGCGCCCCTCCGCAGCAGCGTCCTTGCCAGCCGCGACAGCCCGCCCGGCGGCAGCGGCCCTGCCTTACCGCCAATCTCGGCGCCGAACTGCTGCTCCCGCGCGGCCTGCGCGGCCAGCTGCTGCAGCGCGTGCTCGCGGTCCGCTGCCACCTGTTCCGCGTAGACGGTCTCCCAGGCATCCCCCTGCTCTTTGGCCGCGCGCACCAGCGAGTTGAAGTACGGCCAATCCCGGCCGACGATACCGGCCTGCTTAGCGCCGTGCCATTCGTCCAAAACACGTTGGGCGAGGACCGGGCCTAGGTCG
The DNA here is from genome assembly GCA_031181345.1 of Cupriavidus sp. Lineage (GTDB taxonomy): Bacteria > Pseudomonadota > Gammaproteobacteria > Burkholderiales > Burkholderiaceae > Cupriavidus. The sequence goes on from JAPSLC010000026.1 coordinate 43,742, forward strand.
CGCGACGTTCGCGCAATGAAGGCCCGCTGGTGGTGCGGCAGACCCCTCGGCCACTTGAGGTGCTTCTCGAACGCGATATCGGCCGCAACCTCCTCATCCGATCGCCGGGCCGAAGGCCCTCTCCCACCGCGCTTCGCCGGCTCGTGGCGTTGCTCTGAGAGCTGCTGCGCATGCGTGCCGATCGGTGTTGCGTCGGGGCTGTCTTCCTCACGCGCCGCAGGCGTGGGAGGGTCAATCTCACCATCCCCATCGCGCCGCAGGCGTGAGGGGGTAGGGGGAGTGGGGTTTAAGGTTTTACCGGATACCTGATGTGTGTCGGCCTGCCGATTCTTCCTCCTTGTGGACAAATCCCGCGAAGCCTTGCGCGGCTTAGGCTTTACGGGTCGATCGACCTGTATCGACTCCGTATCGGCCTGTTTTTGATCGCGGGAATCCGTATCGGCGAGCGGACATGCGAAAACGAGATCGCCACGCCTGCCAACCTTCCGAAGCAGCCCGAGATGCTCAAGTCGAGCGAGCATTCGCTGGATCTTGCTTTTGTCATGGGCGAGGAATCTCACGCCCGACCGCCCCGCTCGCTCCGTCCACTCCTTCAGCGCTTGATACGAAAGGCGGACGCGCCGGCCTACGACGCCGGTCTTGTAGTCCATCCGCGGCCTGATGGCCCCGACGTACAGCTGAAACAGGTCGGCACCCTCCCCAGAAAGCGCGTCCAGCTCTGCGTCATTGATACGGTAGGAAGCCATTACGCGCGCCCTTGCTTGACCTGGTCGGCGCCCTGCTGCCACGCCTGGGCGTGCGCCGAGCCGGGTTCATACGGATTTGGGTGACCCTGGCTCGCATCCGCGACGCCCTGCGCCTCGATCTCTTGTCGGGATTGAATTGGGTAGTCCATACGCATTCAGGGCCGCATCGCGGCCTCACAGAGAACATGGAAGGTGGCCACGAACGCGGCCGGGTTGTCGGGGCCGCATTCGGCCCGATACACGCGGGCGGCGCTGACCAGTTCGGCGCGGTACGCATCGCGTGAGGCGCTGTCAGGCATCTGCTGCCAGCGATCCGCGCAGACCGCGGCAAGCGCCGACATCTGCCGGCCAGCGGCGAAGGCGAAAAACACGTCGCTGAGGGGCCAGAAGGCCAGCAGGTGAACCGCGAAGGCTTTCAACGAGACGAAGCCCTTCTCGCGCGCGATCCGCTCGACGTACGCCCAGGCGCAGCACAGCTGCTGCGGACGCGCGCAATCGAGGCCGACCGCCTCACGGGATGGGCGGCAACAGCGCATGTCCCGTTCGAATCGAACCGACGGCGGCTTCACGCTATTCCCGGTCGAACGAACAGAGGTCATCCCATACGTCGCCCAGGTCGGCACTGCCGTCATAAGTGGCAATCCAGTGCTGCTGCGCCTTGTCCACGCGCAGCTGCGCCGCGTAGTTGGCATGGCTGACGCTGATGAGGCCGAACACCCGACCTCGCCCTCGCTTGAGCGCAAAGACGCCGAAGGGCTCGCCGCCCTTCAAGATGCGCTTCTTGATGCGAGCGAAGAGAGAGTCGCGCTCGCGCTTGGTCAACGGCTTGCGGGGTCGCATGAGGGCTAGTGGCCGTCGTGCAGGTGAAACTGACGCGGCGGGCAGCAAAGCGGTGCGAGTCATTCGGCTGCGACCTCACGCTTGCCCGCGGCGATCTCGGCGGACATGGACAGCGCCATTGCGGCCTGCATGACCTCCAGCGCTTCCTTGCAGATGCGCTCACATTCCCGGCCGGTAACCTTGCCGTCAGCAGCATCCTTCGTGACCTCGGCCACCAGCTCGGCAAATTCCTTCGACACGGTGGCCAGCTTGCCCAGGATGTCTCGACCAGATACCGCCACCTGAGACATATCGACCGCCACCAAGCCATGCCGGTAATTCAGCGCTTGAAGGGGCGCCTTGGCGCGCTCCACACCGGCCTCCTCGCCGAGGTCCATGATGTGGTCGAACTCCTCGGCGGTCAGAAAGTGTGTTTGGATGCCAGGACGGAGCTTATTGCGCAGGACCGAGGGCACCACGTGTTTGCCCATACGCCGACCGAGCGCCACGGCCAAGCCTTCAATGCCGCCAGGAAATCGGCGCGCGAGGTTGTACATCGACTCCAAGGGGTCGATGTCGGAATACTGGTACGTCACGGTAAACCCCCCGGATTCGACCGTGTTGCTTATGCAGCACAATCGGTAATCTATGACCTAAAGGCGGCACTGATGACCGCCAGCTCAGGGAGAAATCTGTGTTCCAACCCAAGCCAAAATTTCTTCGCCGTATGACTCCGATCGAGAGGCGGCGAAGTGCCCCCCGCTGGAAAAATCGGTACGTACCCGCAATCGGTGATAATCAAAGCTCACATTCATCAACCACCGCCGAAAGGGGTACGCATGACACCCACAGTTACGATTGACCTCACCGATTCCCTAAGGAAGCGACTTGACGATGCTGGTCAGACCGTCGAATCCTTCAAACTGAGCTCGGCATTCCTGCCCAGCGTGGGAGACGGCGTAATGCTTAGCGACACCATCCTTGGTCAGGTCGTGTCGCGGACTTGGGTACCGCAGCGGAATCAGCTGATTCTGTTCGTGGAGCAACCCGCATCGAGGATGGGGCGGCCTCGAAGGTCACCGTGACTCGCCGCCCGTCGCATTTCAACTGATCGAGAGCAGGTCGAATCAGCCACAGCACCAGCCGGGCGTAATAGTTCTTCATGTCAGATTCCTGGGCTTCGTTCTGTTGACCCCACGGGAGGTTGAGCGTCATCGGTGGCCTTAATTGCATCGTCGTCAGCAGCAAGTTCCGGCCAGATCAAGTGCCAGTCGTCCGGCCTCAGTTGCTTCCGGGTCACCAATCCGCCAGTGACACGTTCGATGGCGACACAACGCTCAATGGCCACTGGACGGGCACCGCTAGCCCACTGCTGCACAGTTGGGGCCTTCACGCCAAGGAGTCGTGCGAGTGCCGCTTTGCCGCCCACGATCTGGCTGGCCCGCTGGATTGGAGATAGGGTGAGTGTGCTCATGAGGCCCCATTATATGGCATTGCCTCATTTTAGCAAGGCATTGCCGAACCCTTCTTCGCACAGGTCAAATTAGGCAATGCTTACTGGTGAAAAATTGGGTGCTGCGATCGAGCAGGCCAGAGAAAAGAAAGGCGTTTCTAAGAAGGCGCTCGCGGACGCCATGGGTGTGAAGCCCGCATCAGTACAGGACTGGGTCAAATACGGTCGCATTGCGAAAGAACGCATCAACGACCTGGTCGCCTACTTTGCAGATGTTGTCGGCCCCGAGCACTGGGGGCTAGATTTCCATTCAGTCAAGCCGCACCAGCGAGGCACATCCGACGGAAAAGAAGCCGCCCCAAGCTCTTCAGCGTCCGCATACAATGTGACGCACTTGCCGGAAGCCCGAATCCCAGTTGGAGACTCACCAGCAAGACGCGTGTATGTGGTGGGGCGCGCGAACGGCGGGCTCCCGGAGAGGATTTGGACTGACGGCGGTTACCTGGTGGGCGCAACAGAAGAATACGCGGTACAAGCGACGGACGATGCGTTTGCTTTCTTGACTCCGATAGTTGGCACATCCATGTCCCCCGTGTACAACCCGGGAGACTTCGCTTTCGTAGAGCCCAGCACCCCCGTCGAAGCTGGGGACGACGTCTTAGTACGCCTTACCACAGGGGAAACGATGCTTAAGCGTCTTCGCTCCTGCCACAATGGCATCCAGCTCGAGTCTTACAACGAGCCGGGAACACTGTTCTTCGCGCCTGAAGAGGTTTCGTGGATGTACTACGTGGCACACCCTGTGAGGCGAAAGAAAATCAAGACGCGCTTCTGATCTCGGCGTCACTGATACCACACCATGCCCGCCCATTGAGGCGGGCTTTTTGTTGTCGCGCGCTGGCAACAAGATCAAACCAAAGCACTTGAAAGTCCGTATGACGCTGCAGTAGGCACTGCCCACCCAAAAATATGGCATTGCCTCTTGACCAGTTTATATGGCATTGCCTAATATTCTGTCGAGCGACGCACATCGCGTCACCGATGGAGTCAACGTGAATAAGCAGAAGCAGTCCAAAGGTTGGATGCTCTACCTCTTGCTGGTAGCGGCCGCCTTTTTGGCACACGCATGCGCGGTCGAATCCGCCCTGCAGGAAGCATCCGCCTTCGAAGCGGCACACTCGGCGCGTCGAGTGTAAGGGGGCTCATCAAATGATCCCCTTTCGCATCGTCATCGACGGCCACCGCGTCCAGTTCGGCCTCTTCCGGTCCAGCTTCGACGCGATCGTCTACGCGCTCGACTGCGGCGCTCGTAGCGCATCGGCCAAGCGCGTCACCGCGGCGGCACGCTGATATGGCACGGCGCCGCGCGCGATACACCTTCGCCGACCTGGTCGAGGGCTTCCGCCTGATGAACGGCTCCGGCATCGCGGAGGTGCGCCTCCTCGACTGGCGCGTCGCCAAGCAGGTCCGCGCATTCCTTGACGCTCGGCGCAAAGCCGGCGCGCGCCGCCGCCCTCGCCCTCGCTTCGATCCCACCATCCCCGACCACAAACGCCGTCAGGCAAACGACCTCGACTGAGGAGACCCACATGTTGATTGGACTTACCGGACGCCCTGGCGCTGGCCAGGATGATGCAGCGGACTACCTTTCGAAGGTGCACGGCTTTGCCGTTGTCCGGCTGGATGCGCCATTGCGTCGCATGCTGCAGGCGGGCCTCGGCATCACGCCCCAGCAACTGACCATCGGCCAGCATGACAAGCTGCCGGCCTTTGGCCGCTCGCCCTTCGAGCTGCTGCACAGCCTCCGCTGGGCATGGGTTCGCACCGCCGTGCACGACGACACGCTGGCCGCCATGGCGCGCGACGCTATCAACGAAGCCGGCCCCCATCCAGTCGTCATACCGGACATCTTCACGCCGGCCGAGGCTGCCCTCGTTCACGAGCTGGACGGCCGCATCGTCCGCCTGGTCAATCGTGCGGCCCAATGCCGCGGCCCCGAGCCCGTCGTGCCGGAGCGCGACTTCGACCAAACGATTGAGGTGCCACCCCAACCGTTCGGTCTGTTCGACCAGCTCGACGCGCTGGCCGCAGAAGAGGCATGGATCGGTGCTCTGTCATGACGTGCCGCCACCCATATCAATGCCGCCGCGCTAGGCAGCCAGACCAGCGAGCGAAACAAGGGATGCAGCTGCGACTGTTCGACGCAATCGCGCGGCTGTTCCTCGATCCCTCCGAGGAATCCTTCATCGCCGTCTATCACCTTGTGGCCACCGCTCGCCATGCTATGGCGATCCAGCGTGTCACCGACTTCGACGTGCAGATTCGCTCAGCACAACTGGCCCTCGATGACATCGCCGCGCGCGCCGAGCAGACCGGCGAGGTCGCTCTCTATCAGCTTGAAAGAAAAACGCTGCGCGCAGCCGCGCCGCAAATCGCCGCCGCTATCGAAGCGGCCTCCCCTATCGCGCTGACCGCTGCCCAGGATCGCGTCATGGCCGAACTCGCAGTTCACGGTATCGCCATGCCCACACACGCCACGGAGACCCTCGCATGACGATGGAATACGCACCACGCCTTGCATACACCGACGACAGTCCGATTGATCCGACACCCCGGCCGCACGTGGACGATATCGCCGTCGATGGCTTGTCGGCGCAGCAGAAAGCACGCTTGGCCGAGAAGCGCGCGCAGGGCTTCAACGGCTGGGACGATCCGCGCCGCTGCTCGCTGGAGAAGCTGTCTGTCCTGATGGCCCAGTCGATGTGCAAAGGCAAGGTAGTCGACGTGGCGAATTTCGCCGCGATGCTGCTCGCCAGAAATGCTTCGGCGGCGTTGGTCGGCGAGCACGCGACCCGCGCGCTGCTGCTGGGCGCACGCGAGCACGAGGCCACCACGATCAGCACTCTGCGGCAGCACGTCGATCGTGCCCGAGGCCTGTACCGAGCTATGCAGCACGAGGTCAGTGCGCTGCTCCACACGGACGCGCGGCCGGACAAGGCACGGCTCGGTGAGCTTAACGACTTCCTCGCTTTCGCGCTGAATGCAATTGACCGACTCGACACGGCCATCGCCGAAGGCGACGCATGCGCGCACTGCGGCGGCAGCGGGCGCCAAGCGGGCCTTTTCGAGCAGGCGCCCGCACCAAAGAACGAGGGCGCTTGATTGGCCGCCTACTACAACGAGATTGACCCTTACGCGGCCGAATGGCTGCGCAACCTGATCACCGCCGGCCACATCGCGTCGGGTGACGTTGACACGAGAGACATTCGGGATGTTAGACCACGCGACCTTCGCGGATACACACAGTGCCACTTCTTCGCCGGCGTGGGAGTCTGGTCCTATTCGCTCCGGCGTGCCGGTTGGAGCGACGATCGACCTGTTTGGACCGGTTCCTGTCCCTGCCAACCTTTCTCCGCGGCAGGCGCAGGACTTGGGTTTACTGACGAGCGGCACCTTTGGCCGCACTGGCACTGGCTCATCAGCGAGTGCCGCCCTGCAGTCGTCCTTGGAGAGCAGGTTGCGAGCAAAGACGCAGATGCTTGGATCGATCTTGTATGCGATGACCTGGAAGCGTTGGACTACGCGGTCGGGGCGGTCCCGTTTCCGTCTGCGGGCGTCGGTGCGCCGCACATCCGAGACCGCCTCTACTGGGTGGCCCACGCCAACGGCAGCGCTCGCGGAAAAGGGCGCGCGCACGTTCGAGGGCGGCCCCCGGGAGGCGATGCGGAACCATGGCCCGGACTTGGCGGCAGCAGCATGCTTGGTCGGCTGGCCCACTCCCACAACGCGGGACTGGAAGGATGGGGGCGAGTGCGCGAACGTGCCACTGAACGCGCTGCTGGGCCGCGTCGCGTGGCTGGCGGGCTGGCCGACGCCGATGGCCGGGACGCCAGCTCAGAACGGGAACAACGCGGCTGGGAACAACGACAGCAGCCGGAAAGCGGTGGAAGTCTGCAAGACGGACCGGCGGGCCCGACTAACGGCCACTGGCGAGTTGCTGACTGGCTCCGCTGCCGGGATGGAAAGTGGCGGCCAGTTGAACCCGGCACATTCCCGCTGGCTCATGGGGCTCCCGCGCGAGTGGGACGACTGCGCGCCTACGGCAACGCGATCAACGCGGAAGCGGCCGTCGCCTGGATAGAGGCAGTGAAGGAATCGATTGCGGCATGACCAAAACCGCAGCACGCATCACCGCATTGACCCGTACCGTCTGGGGACTGAAATGACCACTATCTTTCTTCTGCTTGCCCAGTATGGCGCCACCGCCGTTGTGCCGATTGACGTCGTGGCCCGCGACTACTTCCCGCACCTGAGCGCCGAGAAGCTTCTGCGCAAAATCAGCCTCGGCGAGATCCGACTGCCGGTCGTTCGTATCGAGGGCTCAAACAAGAGCGCAAAGGGCATCCACGTTCAAGACTTGGCTCGATACATTGACGACCGACGAGCGGCGGCTTTGAAAGAATGCAACCAACTTTCGGGCCCTGGACCAGTCCGCGTCTAGGCCTTCGTCCTTCAACGACGAGGGCCTCGCGATACCGAGCGTTCTGCGCGTAGCTCTATGCCCGCCGCCCTCAGTATCGTCACGTATGCCGCAAAATCGACAGTCCCGCCTTCCGTTTGGAACAAGGAAAGCTCCATAGGATCAGGCATTCCGTCTCCGCCGGCGAGTTCCCTAAGCCCGAACACGTCAATCAGATCTCGCAGGACCTCATTAAAATACTGCTGGCTCCCCGGATAATTCGGCCGCAACGCAATATTGAGGAGAGCAACGAATCTATCGGACCGATTTGAATCGCCGCCGCCTCATCAATTTTCCGCACCAACTCCGGATGGAACGAAAGCTGCGGAAACTTCTTCAACTCATAACGATTTCCCGCACATGAAAACAAGATTATTAGCCGATCTCTTTTAGGACCGTTTCAATTTTTCCAACATTATCTACAACGCGAAGATAGTCTTGGTACGCCCGCTGGGCGTTTATTATCATGCCACCGTAGGTCATCACCTTCATATTGTATGCCGCGAAAGCCTCTTCCTGTCTTTTGTTCATATCGGGGCGTTCAGACACCAAAAAGATGACATCGATTGCCGGCGTGCGTCCATTTAGACTATCCAAATCAGGGTGGTCAATATAAAATTGCTCCATGGCATCGACATATTTTCGCCCCTGAAGCTCCAGATCCGTTGCCTTGACTCTCTTCCCCGGCCGTTTCAACTCGATAATAACGTGTCGGCCCGCCTGAGTCCTATAAGCGATATCTAGCCGCGCACCGCCGTCGACATCGGGACAGGCGCGCTTTAGCTCGTCAGTAAGAGTCTTCTCCATCACTTCGGTGCCGGTAACCCGGTCCCAAGATGGGTCTAAGAGCCACAAGTGCCCGAACAGGTATTCTTGTGCAACCTTCTCCAGCCTTCCCTCGTCCACGATTTCCTCCGAAAACTTTCGGATTACCTCCAACCGTGTCCGAGTTATATCAAGATAATGACTTTCCTCGATATCATCCAATGACGCAAATATAGCTTGAAACTCGGGGCTCAAGACATCCTTGATCTCGTCCAATTGCTCCAGTTGATTACGGACCCGAAGTTTTTCAAAACCTACCACAGCGCTGCGGTATAGGAGCTTACGGGCCTCCTTGTTCTTCTGCTCATCATTGCTCATCGAAACATTGGCAATGGACGTCATTAGGCGGTCCGCCGCTTTTCGCTCAATGGGGTTCTTGAATGATGCAATCCAACGTTGGATCGCAGGATTTGCGTCCGGGCTTTTCACATAGCCAAGGAGGCGCCGCCATTCATCCCATTGGTCCCTGACTATCTTTAACGACTGCTTCAACTGTGCCCGCAGCTTCTGGAATTTCTCGTCGTCATGCTTGATCGCCTCTCGACTTGCCGTCGCACGATCGATGCCATCGCGGTCAAGAAAATCAGCGTGAATTTCGCCAACGATATAGCTGTTGAAGTACCGGGCATCACCAAGCTCAGCGAGAATGTCTTCCTGGAACAATCTTCCATTCGCAAAGACGGCAATTTTATTTAGTGTCTCATCGCCTTTTCCAAGCTTCGAAGGTGTATCGACCGTAGCTATGAATCCACGGACAAGCAGGGTCGGATCGTCGCCAGGTATCGACGGATCCAATGCCGCGCAAAGTGGCTCACCGGCAGCGCCATCCTTTACGGGTGGTGCAACCGCGATATTCGGCGCCACAGCAGAAATTTCTTGCTGCGATGCTGCGTCAAAATACCAAAGGAATTGGATGTCGCCGTAAAAGTCCGCATCTTTTCGAGTAACAAGTGCGCCATTCAAGTGCACCTTGAAATCATCACCAAAGACACCAAACCGCCGCGCCAGACGTGGCCGTAAAAAGGCCTCAGTTTTATTTATTCTACTGTTCAGGCGCCGCAATACGATGCGTGTTCCCTGCTTCTTATCAAAGTCCGCGGGCACAGGTACCCTTTCAACGGGATAATTGAGCGCCTCCTCTTTTCCGCCGGCCATTTCCTTTAGCCGAGCAACGTCGATTTTGAATGAAACGGCTTCGCTGTCGGCGGCTTTGGTAACGATCTCGATTGAGTTCGCGAGAGAGAACATTGCAAGCTTACCAATGCCTTTCCGACCCATTACACGCCGATGCTTTGTACGGCTAAAATCACCGGTTGGCTCCTTTAGACGACGACTGTAGCCAACCTTGAGGAATTTGTTCCGAACCGCGTCTTCATCCATTCCATGCCCGTCGTCTTCAACCTGAATGAAGTCTTTATCGGGCTCCAAAAGGATATTGACATTTTCGGCATCAGCATCCCATGCATTGGATATTATTTCCGTAACGACTGCGGGCGTTGAACTATATAGGCCAATTCCCAAGTGATTTAGAACATTTAGCTCAATTCTAAATTCCAGTTCGGCCATATATTACCCCTCGATTTGTTGTATGTGATTTTTTATTTGAATCCCCACCGCCTTACCTAGTAATGGGGGTACAGCGTTCCCGATTAATCGAGCAATTACTGAAAAGAAGAAATCGTCTTCGCCCTGCACAAATCTATAGTCGGATGGAAACGACTGGAGAATAGCCGCCTCCCTCAACGTTATTGCGCGATCCTGCTCCGGATGGCCAAAACGGCCTGTGCCGAAGTTATGGCACTGAGTCGTAATGGTGGGCGCAGGTCGATCCCAGCGCATCCTCGCATAGACGCTCTTGAACGACTGTCCACTTTCAGTACGGTGACAGGGAGCACGCAAGTGAGCTGGCCAGTCTTCCCAAGTGCCACCCGGGACGGAGGCTTGTATGCGCTGCAGATTAACTGGACTGAGTCCTCGAGCGCGATGCAAGAGGTCCTTGGAAGTGATATCGCCAGCTGCGACGGGAGGGAGGTGGCCAATGGCCTCCTGGACCGTCATCTCTTGCTTAAGAGGCGCGGGGAGGCTGATGGGTCCGAGCCGCGAAGCAAGCAGCACGAACCGGCGGCGTTCCTGTGGAACACCAAAAGAAGCACACCTCAACACACCCGCGGCGACGTGGTAGCCATTCCGCTTAAGTGCGGCTTCGAAGGTCTTATAGGGTGCATGGTTTCGAACGCGGGGGACGTTCTCCATGGTAACAACGTCTGGCTGCACCTCTTCGACTAGGCGAGCAAACTCCTCCAGCAGCTTCCAACGCGAACCGGACGATCTATTTGGATCCTTCGCCAGAGTCGAGAAGGGCTGGCACGGCGCACACCCCGCGAGCACCTTCACTGCGGTGGGCGCATACCATTTTTTGAGCAATGCACCGGTGATTTCGCCAACATCAGCCTCAATGAACTTGGCTGCATTGTTCGCTTCGTAAGGAAATCGGCATGCTTTGTCCAAGTCTATGCCGGCCTTCACCTTGATCCCTGCGTCAATAAGGCCTCTCGTTAAGCCTCCTGCCCCGCAAAATAGATCAATCGCTTCTATTGTCCGCTTCTTCTTCCGAGACGGTGTGCGCATTGTTTTTTGAATGCTTCCTAGAGTTACGGCGCTTTTTTACGGACACGATACTAAACGATGTCTCTCCTCACGTCGACGCCGGCAACCATGACGTTCCTTTCGTCGGGGCTACACCGGTGCTACGGCCAGCAAAGAAGTGCGCACAACTCTTTGAATCCAAAAGATTTTATGACACCAGTTTGACCAATCCATCATCGGTGCAACGGAAATGCGCCGCGGATTGACCTTCTCAGGACCGGCCGGGGCCGGCGCCGCGCTCGCGGCTAGCGATTCAGACATGAGTTGCGTGGGCTATCCCGTGGGCCGACGGGAACAAGGAAAGCCCGAAAGTTTACCACCCGCAGCCGCATCGCATCGCCCCACGGTCTTCACGCGCAATGGCCGGCGGATGGGACGGAACGACAGCCGCTGGGCAACCCGCTGGCCCACCTCGCGGCGGCTCAGTCGTTCAGTCGCTGTTGCCGCGGCTGCAGCTCCAGCCCGAGCTTGACGAACAGGTCGAAGGCATCGGCCAGCAGGTGCTGCTGGCGCGGCAGCAGGCTCGCATACGGCATGTCGTAGATCGACTGGTGCGCGCCGCGGTTGCCCTTGAGCCCGCGGTCGCGGGCGATGTCGGACAGCAGCGCCGCGAAGCCGGACAGATCTTCGGCGTCGATGGCATTGTTCAGCACGCTGGCCAGCAACTGCGGCGAGGCAGTGGCCCAGCACCCGACGAGTTCGGCGTTGGCCGCGCCTTCCGGGAAGTCGGAGGAATTGTCGCTTGCATCCATATCAGCATTGTCGGCGCTGCTTTCGCCATCTTTAGGCCCACCCTACGAGAGGGGGGCCTGAGACGGCGGCCGCGCCGTCACGGTCAGCTTGCGGCGTTGCGCTCCACCCAGGCCGCAAAGGTCGTCAGGAATTTGCCCAGAAAGGCACGTGTCGATTCGTTGCTGATATTGCCCTGCTCATCGAACAGCTTGTCGACACCACCGATATAGGCCTCCGGCATCTGCAGCACCGGCACATTGAGAAACACCAGCGACTGGCGCAGATGGTGATTGGCGCCAAACCCGCCAATGGCGCCCGGCGAAGCGCTGATCACGGCTCCCGGCTTGCGGTCCCAGGCGCTCTGCCCATACGGGCGCGAGCCCACGTCGATGGCATTCTTCAGCGGCGCGGGAACCGAGCGGTTGTACTCCGGGGTGACGAACAGCACCGCGTCGGCGCGGCGAATCCGGTCGCGGAACGCGGTCCACGGTGCGGGCGGATTGTCGTCCTCGTCCTGGTTGTACAGCGACAGCTGGCCGATCTCGACGATCTCGAGCTTGAGCTCGGCCGGGGCCAACTGCGCCAGTGCCAACGCCAGCTTGCGATTGAAGGAATCCTTGCGGAGACTGCCCACCAGTACTGCGACGTCGCGTGGAGTGCTCATCGTGCTTCCTTTTCAGAGAGAGACGGGGAAAGGAAAGACCGCCGAAAGACGGCGGGACCGGCCGTTTCCGGCCGGCGCCCAGGCCACACTCTAACCCGATGTCGCGTGGGCCGTGCGCGCGCCTGCCCATGGGCACGGGGCGCGCACGCCGGCTTACGCTCGCAGTCCGGCCAGCGGATGCTCGTCCGCGCGCCACGGGCTGTCGAAGAAGGCGAGCACCTTGTTGCGCTCGACCTCGTCGAGCCGGGCCGGCCGCCACTTCGGCGCGTGGTCCTTGTCGATCGCCAGCGCCCGGATACCCTCGACGCCGTCACCGTAGCGGAACACGTCGTGCATCATGTCGAGCTCCATACGCAGCTCGTCCTCGAGCGCCATCGTCCGTGCGCGGCGGATCTGCTCCAGCGTCACGCACAGCATCAGCGGCGAGCGCGTCCGCAAGGCGGCGGCGGTCTGCGCCGACCAGTCGTCCCCCGCATCGCTGACGGTGGCAACGATCTCCTGCACCGTGGCGGCGCCGAAGGCTGCGTCGATCGCATCGCGCTGGCGCGCCAGCATGCTCGTTGCCGGATCGCAGGCGGCGCGATGCTGGGCGGTGACCGCATCGATCGCGGCCAGCACGTCGTCGCCGCTGGTGAAGGTGCCGGCGCGCAGCGAGGCCGTCAGCTCGGCCAGCGCGTTGCTGGGCACGAAGGCATCGGCCAGGCCCGCGTACAGCGCGTCGGCGGCGTGAATCACGTTGCCGGTCAGGCCGAGATATTCGCCGAGGCGGCCCCGGGTGCGGGCCAGGAACCAGCCGCCGCCTACGTCCGGAAACAGGCCGATATTGGTCTCCGGCATCGCCATCTTGGTGCGCTCGGTGACCAGCCGCCTGCGGGCGCCTTGCGAGATGCCCATGCCGCCGCCCATCACGACGCCATCCATCAGCGCGATATAGGGCTTCGGATAGCGGTGGATCTTGTGATTGAGCGCGTATTCCTCGACAAAGAACTGGTCGAGCGTCGGATCGCCGGCCAGCGCGGCCTGATGGAAAAATCGAATGTCGCCGCCTGCGCAAAAGGCCTTGCCGCCAGCACCGGCGACCACCACTGCCACGACGCCCGGATCGGCGGCCCACTGGTCCAGCGCCTGGGTCAAGGCGCGCACCATGTCGAGCGACAGGGCGTTCAGGGCCTGGGGCCGGGTCAGCGTCAGATAGCCGACACCGCCGACGACTTCGGTTGCAACAAACTCGGTCATGTCTCCTGTTCCTGTGGTGACGAAATGCAGGCCGCCACTGTACACCAGCCATGCCGGCCCGCAGTCCGAGCCGCCGGCGGCAGGCCTGGGAATTGAGGCGAGCGGAGCATTCAGGCGAGGCGGAAGCGCGCCATCAGGCCGGTCAGCCGCTGCGCCTGGTCCTCCAGTGAAGTGGCCGCGGCGGCGGCCTCCTCGACCAGCGCCGCATTCTGCTGCGTCATGCCGTCCATCTGCGTGACCGCCTGGTTTACCTGCTCGATGCCCTGCGACTGCTCCATCGAGGCGGCGCTGATGCCGCCGACGATCGCGCTGACGCGGCGCACCGCGCCGACGATGTCCTCCATCGCGCGGCCGGCATCGGCGACGATATCGCTGCCGGCGCGGACATTGCGCACCGACTCGTCGATCAGCCCGCGGATTTCCTTGGAGGCGGTCGCGCAACGCTGCGCCAGATCGCGCACGTCGCCCGCTACCACCGCGAAGCCGCGACCGTGCTCGCCGGCACGCGCGGCCTCAACCGCGGCGTTCAGCGCGAGGATGTTGGTCTGGAAGGCGATCTTCTCGATCACGTCGATGATGTCGACGATCTTGTTGGCGCTGGCGTCGATCGCCTGCATGGTGTCGACCACGCGCGTCACCGCTTCCCCGCCCCGCTCCGCCAGCCCGCTGGCGTCGCCGGCCAGCGCATCCGCTTCGCGCGCATTGTCCGCGGTCTGCCGTACCGTTCCGGTCAACTGCTCCATGCTCGACGCAGTCTGCTCGAGCGAGGCCGCCTGCTCCTCGGTGCGCTGGGACAGATCGGCATTGCCCATCGCAATCTGCCGGCTCGCCGCGGCGATGGCATCGGCGCCGGTGCGCACCTCGCCGACCATGCCCGCCAGGCTCGCTTCCATGCGGGCCAGCATGGCGAGCATGCGGCTGGTCTCGTTGCGGCTTGCCTCTGCCGCCATGTCGCGACCGCTGTCTCCAGCACGACGATCCTGCGGCTGCGGCATATCGAGAGCCCTCGCCGAACTCAGATCTCCGCGTGCGATCCGCTCGAAACGGGCGATCGCGGTATCGAGCGGACCGACGATCGATCCGCGCAACCGCCACGCGAAGACCGTGCTGAACGCGAGACCCAACGCGAGCAGCGCCAGCGACCACACCCGGAGCTTCGCATAGCGCTGCTGCGAGTCCTGATAGACGGCTTCGGCGGCAGCGGTCTGCAGCTTGTTCAGTTCGGCATTGGCCGACGTGAACGCGATATCGAGCTTCGGAATGGTATCGAGCACCAGCGCCATCACGCGCTCGCGATCGCCCGCCTTCAGCGCGGCGATCATCGGCTCGACCCCTTGCCTGTGCAGCGCCTCGCGACGGACTGATACCAACTCGGCAGCCCGATCTTCCTCCTTGCCGCGCTGCAGGGCCAGATAGGCCTTCCACGCGGTCTCGGACGCCCGCGCGAATCCGGCCGCGGTATCGGCACGCGCCAGGGCATCAGCCGGATCGGTGGCGAAGGTCGCCTGATCCAGCAGCACGCGCACCAACAACTGATTCGCGCGCGCCTCGGACAAATGCATCGCGGCGGCGAGCTGATGCTGATAGATCTGCCGCGTGGCATCGTTGCTGCGCGACATGCCGAGCCAGCCAAAGGCGCCGACGATCAGCAGGATCAAATTGGTAACGACAATCAGGCCCCACAATCTGGCGCCAATGGTGGTGTTGCGAAACATTCCAGCTCCCCGTTTTATCGTGCGATCACGGCATGTTTGCCGCTCCGCTATCAACGGCGCGCTGGCGCATTCCTTGACGGCATCGAAAGGAAAGACTGTGCATCCGGCGGATGTACGAATCGGATCGCCGCACGAGGACTTATCGCGTCGAACGATGGACCGTAGAATCGCCCAAGCCCCTTCGTCGGAGAGTCATCATGACCGTCAAACGCGTCGTAGCCAATATCGCAGCCCCGAACATCGAGCAAGCACAAGCCTTCTATGGCGACCTGCTCGACATGGAAGTGGTGATGGATCACGGCTGGATCCGGACCTATGCGACCGCGCAAAGCACCACGCCGCAGATCAGCATCGCGACCGAGGGAGGCTCCGGTACCCCGGTGCCCGACCTGTCCATCGAAGTCGACAACCTCGACGAGGTCCATGCCCGGGCGCTGCAGGCGGGCTTGCCGATCGAATACGGCATCGCCGTGGAGCCCTGGGGTGTGCGGCGCTTCTTCGTGCGAGACCCGTTCGGCAGGCTGGTGAACATCCTCTGCCATGTTTGATCAAGGCGGTCCTGCTCACTGTGGTGCACGCATGAAAAAAGCCCGATGCCAGTAAAGGCATCGGGCAAATGCAACCGACTAGGAAATAGGCTCGGACGAGACACGCTGACCGGCGCATTGCCGCTGATGGGGGCAGCGGCGCTGTTACCGACCTGCGCACCTCGTCCTCGCCTGGCGATACCTTAGTTGCGGCGTGCCGTACCTCATACTGAAAACGGGTTCAATTCTGTAGACAAGCAACGGCGCTGGCCGAAGCGCAAAGCCATGACGGCCCGATCGTCGCGAAAAGGACGTGCCCAGCCCCGCAACGCGGCTCTTTGTTGTTGCCTCGCTGTGCTTCCTATCGTCTTCCAAGGCCGCCATCCGAATTGACCGAGATAGCTGGAGTACGTAAGGGCCAGCCTTGCCGGCGGACCTCTACCGGAGACCGGAGGGCTCAGCATCGAATGTGAAAGAAGGGAACTCGATTGCGACAGAAGCCGCCCTGACTGATGGCGTAATGGCTGCCGGCCCTTTCCAAGGAGGAGATATGCCGTTCTGCAACGACACCCGTTATTTCACGCAAGAGGAAGATCCCGCCTACGAGCTCGTCCTCGCCCCCGGGGCCCAGGCCCCCTACTCAGGCATCTACCGATGCGAGGGCTGCGGTTCCAGCGCCATCTCGACACGTGAACATCCCTTGCCGCCGCCGAACCACCATGTTCATGGGGCACTGCAGGGACACATTCGCTGGCGGCTGATCGCGAGGACGACGCACCCCTAACCCCCGATGCCTGCGATGAGTTGACCTGCTAGGCCGGTACCCAGAACGCCCGATGAACTCATCGGGCGTTTTGTATTGGCGCCTCGTCAGAGTGGCGCTGCGGATTGCAGGTGCCAACCACCGCCTTCCTCGGGACGGCTCGCGCGCAATGAAAAAAAGCCCGATGCCAATGAAGGCATCGGGCAAATACAACCGACTAGGAAATAGGCTCAGACGAGACGCGGTGACCGGCGCATTGCCGCTGATGGGGGCAGCGGCATTGTTGCCGGCCAACGCATCTCACCCTTGCCTGCCGATACATTAGTTCGAGGCTGCCCTCCCTCATACTGAAAACGGGCGCGGTTCTGTAGACAACCGACGAGCCTGGTGCAAGCGCCAAGCCATGATCGCCCAGTCATCGCGAAGCCCGCCTGAGCGTAGACAACAAAAAGCCCGCGCGGTTGGACCACGCGGGCTCTTTTTCTGGCGGCGCTACTGCGCTTCTACTCGTCTTCCAGCGCCGCAATCAAGGCGTCCGCGTACTGGACGGCCCGCTTCGCGGCAGCCTCGACCTCCAGTTCTCCCGACATACTCGTGACCAGTCCCTGCATCGCCATCGCGGCCAAATGCACTCGCTGGCTTGTCGACGAGGCGGCGTAGTACGACATGTCGTCGAGACGCTCGACGATCTCTCTCAGATGCTTGACCAGCTCTTGCGAATGGCTTTCGTCCATACGTTCCTCCCTTCGGTGGGTTGGGGAGCTGTCATGGTGCCAATCCGATCGGGAACAAAAAAGCGGCCGGTGACGGGAATCTTCGATATCGCGCCGGAAATCGAAGGTTTGCGGTGCACGTCTTCGCGCTGACTCCGTCCAAGAGACGTGGCAGTGGCACCCGACGTCTGGCAAGTCGCGCGACGATTCCGACCGACGAAGAGCTACAGCAGTTCGAGACGATGCAGCTTGACGAGGGCGGGTCAATGAGCGAAGCAGAGATGGCGCCGTTGACCGCTCCCTCGGGCGTGTCGGACGTGGCCCGATACCGGTTCCCGATGCCGTTGCGTACAACGGAAATGACATCCGTAGGAGGCAACCATGGCAGGAAATGTCCACATCGTGCCGGCAGAAGGCGGCAAATGGGCGGTCCGAATTGAAGGCACCGACGGCACCGGCCCAACTTACGATACCCAGCAGGAAGCCATTGCATCCGGTACCGAAGCAGCACAGCAGGCAAAGGTCGAACTGATCATCCACGGCAGCGACGGCCAGATCCGTGAGCGAAACAGCTTCGGCAACGATCCGCGTGACATCAAGGGGTAGGCGTGACCACCGCTCGAGCGCCCGCTCCAACGCTGGCCGAGCTCGCCGAGCGCGCAGTCAGAACCACGGCCATTCAATTCTTGCCACACGTCGTCGCAGGCCTCACCACCCGCGCCGGCGCGTCCGGTACCATGCACGGCCCCGCCAGCGCCCAATCGAGCGGCGGCGGCCTGCTTGGCAGCTCCCCGCCGTCGGGAAACGCTTCTGCGCGGTGCAAGGCCGCAGTGCAATAACCCCACGGTCTGGTACGAACTCGGCAATGTCTTGATACATAATCAGCCTGCGTGCACAAAAATTAGACAGGAACGGGTTATGAAAATGGAGACAGGTGATTCGCCGGCCGCAGATCCGTACGTCGAAGGGTTCAATGAGGGAGTCCGCCAAGCGCTGCAGCGCTGCCGCCTGGTACTTGCGTCGGGCAACGTTACCGCTACGGCCTGCATCACGGCGCTGGGAACACTAAAGATGGAGCCGCGGAAGGAACAGCCTCCGCGGTTCCATTGCGCCCGTTGCGCCCGATACTTCTACTCGTCCCCAGCGCCCGATCGTTGCCCCATCTGCGCGGCCGCACCGGCAGTCAGCGCGGCATAGGCCCGCTCACAGGCCCCATTGGGCATGCACCGTCGCCTCAACAACAAGAATGGAGTCGGAACGAATGGTCGCCTTTCTCAATCAGCAAAAGACATCGCCGACTCGCGGCTATTTCAACGTGCTACGGAGGGCTTTCGCCAAGGCACGGAACACTGCCGAGAATGCGTGGGACCATCTCGCCGAGGATGTGGACATCCGTCGGTTCACGGCCGGCAACGCAGCATCGCTCGCTTCCATGCATGCCTACTACAACAGGCTCGTGACCGGCGATCCCAATCTGCCACCTGCTGCAGGGCATGGAGGAATGGCTCGAGCGGACCGGCCAGATCGGCCCTGACTTCATCTTCGCCGTGTACCGGCCGAAACCGTAAGCGCTACCCCGTCGTGAGTGCGCCCTCGAGCGGCAATGCCTCCCAGGCTGCGGGCATGTCTTCGCCGGTATAAACCTCGGGTTGGACCGCGTCGGTCGCATAGGCCGCTACCCCGCCAATAGCAAAAGCCCGCGTAATCTTGCGATTACGCGGGCTTCAATTTGGTCGGGGCGAGAGGATTTGAACCTCCGACCACCTGCACCCCATGCAGGTACGCTACCAGGCTGCGCTACGCCCCGAAAGCACAAGAGTATATCAGAAGCCCCACCGAAATGAATAGGCGGTGGAGCGCATTTTTTAGTCCTTGGCGGCGATCTGCTTCAGTTGCGCGAGCACGTGCTGCACCTCGATCAGTTCGGCGCGCAAGGCGGGAACGTCCACAGTCAATACGGACGCCGAAGGGGCGATACCCGTGTTCGCTGCGGACAGCGGCGCGGCTTCTTCCGGCATGGGCGGTTCGGCGTGATGCCGCCCTTCGTCGAGGCGGTTGCGCGCGCCGTTGATGGTGAAGCCCTGCTCGTACAGCAGCTCGCGGATGCGGCGGATCAGCAGCACTTCGTGGTGCTGATAGTAGCGCCGGTTGCCGCGTCGCTTGACGGGCTTGAGTTGCGTGAATTCCTGTTCCCAATAGCGCAGCACGTGCGGCTTGACGGCGCACAGTTCGCTGACTTCACCGATGGTGAAGTAGCGCTTGGCGGGAATGGGCGGCAACGTGATGCGCTCGCTCGATTTATCCGACATGCAATGGACGGACGGGTTTCAGGCCGGGCCGGCGGTGGTTGGAGTGGGATGGCGCGCCCGACTCGGCGCGCAGCAGCAGCATACAGACTGGCCGCGGGAGCGGCAATGGACCGCGCGGCTATCAGTCGTCAGTTGGAGTCGCTGGGCGCCAGGCCGGCGCGTTCCTCTACCAGGCTCTTGAGCTTCTGGCTGGCGTGGAAGGTCACCACGCGGCGGGCGGTGATCGGAATGATCTCGCCGGTCTTCGGATTGCGGCCGGGACGCTGGGGCTTGTCGCGCAACTGGAAGTTACCGAAGCCGGACAGCTTGACGCTGTCGCCCTGCTCCAACGCTTCGCGGATCACGTCGAAGAAGGCTTCGACCATGTCCTTCGATTCACGCTTGTTGAGACCGACCTGGTCGAACAGCATCTCGGCAAGTTCGGCCTTGGTCAGGGTTGGTACCTCGGTGACGCGCGGTTCCGGCGTTTCGTCCGCCTGCGTCACCGCGTGCCGGTCGCCAGCTTCGCCCAATGCTGCTGCGGTCATCAGAGTCGCGTGTTGGTCGTTCATCTCGTCAGTCTGCCGCCCGGATGCGGGTGCCCGGGCGGCCCATTCAGGGTTCGGGCTGTGGCTAGCCGCGCAACCGTGCGCCGAAGGCGGCGGTGGCGGCTTCGACCATGCAGCGCGCGGCGCTGTCGACGGTCTCGTCCTGGAGGGTCGCCCCAGTATCTTGCAAGGTCAAGCGGAAGGCAAGGCTTTTCTCGTCCGCGCCAATGGCTGCCGAAGCGGCCTTCGGGCGGAATTCGTCGAACAGCACCAGGCTCTGCAGATAGCGGCCGAAGCCCTGCTTGTCGAGCGCGGCGCGCATTGCGTCGGCCAGGTCCTGCACGCGCACAGTCTGCTTGACCACCAGCGCCAGGTCGCGCACGGCAGCCGGGAATTTCGAGATCTCGGTGTAGCCCGGCAGACCGATGTCGCGTACGGCATCGAGGTCCAGTTCGAACAGCACCGGCGCGTTGCTCAGCTCATACGCCTGCAGCCACTGCGGATGCAATTCGCCGATGACCCCGATCGGCTTGCCGTCGAGCACCACAGTGGCGGCACGGCCTGGATGCAGCGCGGGGTGCGAGACCGGTTCGAAGCGTGCCTGACGCGGATGCAGCAGTGCCTCGACATCGCCCTTGATGTCGAAGAAGTCGACCTGTCGCGTCGGCACGCCCCACTGCTCTTCGAAGGCAGGGCCATAGGCGATGCCGGCCACGCGCATCGGCTGATCGTAGCCAGCGACGGTCAGGCCGCCATCGGCTGTCGCGGCGTTGCGCAGGAACACGCGGCCGACCTCGAACAGGCGCACGCGCGCGGCCTTGCGGTTCAGGTTGTAGCGGACCTTGTCCAGCAGGCCGCCGATCAGCGTCGAGCGCATCACGGCCAGCTGGCTGGCGATCGGGTTCAGCAGGCGGATCGGGTTGTCATTCGCGGCAAAATCGCGCTCCCACTTTTCCTCGACGAAGGCGAAGTTGATCACCTCCTGATAGTCGCGGGCGGCGACGGCATGGCGGACCGCATGGGTGGAACGACGCGCCTCGCCGGTCGGGCGCATCTCGCTCTCGGCGACTGGCGGCCGGGCCGGAATGCGCTCGAAGCCGTAGATGCGGGCGACTTCCTCGATCAGGTCCTCTTCGATTTCCAGATCGAAGCGATAGCTCGGCGGCGTGACCTCGAACACCGCGCCGTCGGCACCTTCGCCCTGCGTGAACGGCAGGCCCAGGCGCTGGAACACGTCGGCGATCTCCGCCGGGTTCAGCGCGATGCCGAGCACCCGCTCGGCGCGCGCGACGCGCAGCCGCACCGGCGGACGCTGCGGCAGGTTGACCGCCTGATCGTCGACCGGACCGGCCTGGCCGCCGCAGATCTGCAGGATCAGCGCGGTAATGCGCTCGATATGCGCGACCGTGGTCGCATAGTCGACGCCGCGCTCGAAGCGATGCGCGGCGTCGGTCGAGAAGTTGTAGCGGCGCGCGCGGCCCTGGATCGCCTGCGGCCACCAGAAGGCGGCTTCGAGGTAGATATTGGTCGTGTCCAGCGTCACGGCGGTGCTGTCGCCGCCCATGATGCCGGCCAGGCTCTCGATTTCCTTGTCGTCGGCGATCACGCCGACGGTCTCGTCGACCTCGACGGTATTGCCGTTCAGCAGCTTCAGCTGCTCGCCCTTGCGGCCCCAGCGGACGTCGAGCCCGCCGTGGATCTTGTCCAGATCGAACACGTGCGAGGGACGGCCCAGTTCGAGCATCACGTAGTTCGAGATGTCGACCAGCGCCGAGATGCTGCGTTGGCCGGCGCGCTCGAGCCGCTGCACCATCCACGCCGGCGTCGCGGCACGGGAATTGACGCCGCGGATCACGCGGCCGCTGAAACGGCCGCACAGATCGGGCGCGGAAATCTTCACCGGCAGACGGTCTTCGATCGTGACCGCCACCGGCTCCATCGCCGGCAGCGTCAGCGGTGCGCCAGTCAGCGCGGCGACCTCGCGCGCGACGCCATGGATCGACAGGCAATCTGCCTTGTTCGGCGTCAGCTTGATCACGAAGACCTGATCGTCGAGGTCCAGGTAGCGGCGAATGTTCTCGCCGACCGGCGCGTCTTCGGCCAGGATCAGCAGCCCTTCATGGTCTTCGGACAGCTTCAGTTCGCGCGCCGAGCACAGCATGCCGTAGCTCTCGACGCCACGCAGCTTGCCGACCTTGATCTCGAAGGGCTTGCCGCCCGCCTCGCTCGGCGGCAGCACCGCGCCCACCAGTGCGCACGGCACCAGGATGCCGGGCTTGACGTTGGGCGCGCCGCAGACAATCTGCAGCGTCTCGCCGGTGCCGGCATCGACCTGGCAGACGTTGAGGCGATCGGCGTTCGGATGGCGCTCGGTGGCCAGCACGCGGGCGACCACGATCTTGTCGAACGGCGGCGCGACCGGACCGACCTCCTCGACTTCCAGCCCGGCCATGGTCAGGCGGTGCGAAAGCGCGTCGGTGGTCAGGTTGTCGGGATTGACGAAGGTACGAAGCCAGGATTCCGAGAATTGCATGGCGCTACTGATCCGGTGGGTATGCTGTGGGCGGCGGCATGGCGCCGCCAGGGTTCGACGATGACGCTACGGCCGTTCGCGGAGGCAGGCAAGGCGCGGTACACACACGCGCCCGATGCCTTCACGCAAACTGGCGCAGGAAACGCACGTCGCCTTCGAAGAACAGGCGCAGGTCATTGATGCCATAGCGCAGCATCGTCAGCCGCTCCAGCCCCGAGCCGAACGCGAAGCCGATATAGCGCTCGGGGTCCAGCC
>JAPSLC010000091.1 GCA_031181345.1 Cupriavidus sp.
TGATCATTTTCGATACCACCTTGCGCGACGGCGAGCAGTCGCCCGGCGCCTCGATGACGCGCGAGGAGAAGATCCGCATCGCGCGCCAGCTCGAGCGCCTGAAGGTCGATGTGATCGAGGCCGGCTTTGCCGCCAGCTCGAACGGCGACTTCGAGGCGATCCGCGCGATCGCCCAGACCGTCAAGGATTCGACCATCTGCTCGCTGGCCCGCGCCAACGACAAGGACATCGCCCGCGCCGCCGAGGCGCTGAAGCCCGCCAACTCCTTCCGCATCCATACCTTCATCGCCACCTCGGCGCTGCATATGGAAAAGAAGCTGCGCATGACGCCGGACCAGGTCTACGAGCAGGCGCGCCTGGCGGTGCGTTTCGCGCGTCAGTTCACCGACGACATCGAGTTCTCGCCGGAAGACGGCAGCCGCTCCGACATGGACTTCCTGTGCCGGGTGCTCGAGGCCGTGATCGACGAGGGCGCGACCACGATCAACCTGCCGGACACGGTCGGCTATGCGGTGCCCGAAGGCTATGCCGCGCTGATCCGCTCGGTGCGCGAGCGTATTCCGAATTCGGACAAGGCGGTGTGGTCGGTGCACTGCCATAACGACCTCGGCATGGCGGTGGCGAATTCGCTGGCCGCGGTCAAGCTCGGCGGCGCGCGCCAGATCGAATGCACGATCAATGGGCTGGGCGAGCGCGCCGGCAACACCAGCCTCGAAGAGGTGGTGATGGCGGTCAAGACCCGGCGCGACTACTTCAACCTCGATGTCGGTGTCGACACCACGCAGATCGTGCCGGCCTCGAAGCTGGTTTCGCAGATCACCGGCTTCGTGGTGCAGCCGAACAAGGCCGTGGTCGGCGCCAACGCCTTCGCCCATGCGTCCGGCATCCACCAGGACGGCGTGCTGAAGGCGCGCGACACCTACGAGATCATGCGGGCCGAGGACGTGGGCTGGACCGCCAACAAGATCGTGCTGGGCAAGCTGTCGGGCCGCAACGCGTTCAAGCAGCGCCTGCAGGAACTGGGCATCGAGCTCGACAGCGAGAGCGAGGTCAATGCCGCCTTCGCGCGCTTCAAGGAACTGGCCGACCAGAAGGCCGAGATCTTCGACGAGGACATCATGGCCATCGTCTCGGACGAGGCCCATGACGCCAACGAACACTATCGCTTCATCTCGCTGTCGCAGCGCTCGGAAACCGGCGAGCGGCCGCATGCGCGCGTGGTGTTCAACATGGACGGGCAGGAGTACACCGGCGAAGGCGAGGGCAACGGCCCCGTCGATGCCACGCTGCACGCGATCGAAGGCAAGGTGAACAGCGGTGCCGAGCTGGTGCTGTATTCGGTCAACGCGATCACCACCGGCACGCAGGCGCAGGGCGAGGTCACGGTGCGGCTGTCCAAGGCCGGCCGCATCGTCAACGGCGTGGGCACCGATCCGGATATCGTGGCAGCCTCGGCCAAGGCCTATCTGGCCGCGCTGAACAAGCTGCACGACAAGGCGGTGCAGAAGATCAATCCGCAGATCTGATCGATTCGTTTGTCCGGCCTTCTGGCGACACCACCAACCCGACCAAGCTGACGGCAACGCCGGTCGTTCGCGAGCACTGCTCGGGACGATCGGCGTTTTTGTTTGTCCCTGCATGGGCGGGCCGAAAGGCATCGCCAAACGCTTTGGAATGTGACAAAAGCACACAGCGGCGAGGAAACCGGAAGCCGTCGCGCCAGCACTGCACGATCATCGCGGTCGCGGTTCGCAAGGATTCGTGGAGGCGAATTCTTGTGTGTGACCGCAGTACCTTTGTGCGAGTGGGATGTCGATGTCGTTTGTGGTCAGTGAGTTTTCCGTGCCGCTCAGTTTGTCGAATGCGGAACAAGTGAAGGATGTGGGGGATGGCGACAGGCACCGCATTGCGCTCGGTACGCCGTTGCTGATCGGCGGGCGCAGCTACCGGGTCAAGTGGGACAGGCAGTACGCCAGCGCCTGCCTGCTTGCCGAGCGGGGCAAGCCCGTGCAAAGAGACCGTCGGCAGGAACGGCTGCTCGCAGACGGTCTGGCGAGGCGCTTGCGGGCCGCGGTGGTCCAGGCCGTGGACATCGATGCGCTCCTTTCCGGTCGTACCATCAGCCGCAAACTGGCGCTGGAGCACGTCGCGGCCGGCGGGTTGCTGCAGGTGCAGGGTCGCTCCTGCGAGAAGCGGTTCGCCGTGGTCGAGCGGCGCGGCGCGGCAAGGTGGACCACGGTCAGCGAATCGGCCTGGCCGATGTTCAGGGCGCTCTGGGACTGGCTCCGCTGCCTGAGGAGCAAGGGGCGACGAGCCTGGCGGGACGAACGTCAACTGCTGCGCCAACTCGACGCTGCGTTGCCGGCGAACATCGTCAAGTGCCGACGCGAAGCCATCGAGGCGGGTCGAGCGACCTTGGCTCGCGGGCTGGACGGGCAGGCCCCCCGGCTGGTGCAGAACATCTTCTGCAGCCGGATTGCGACTCCCGAGGGCGTTGTGCAATTCCTGCGATACGACGCGACAGCGTTGACGCAAGTCGATAGCGACAACAGAACGGTGCTGCATCACGTGGCTCGCGATCCCCGGCTGGCAATCCGGGAGGTGCTCGACCCGTTGTTCGTGCGGGTTGGAATCGCGACAGAGGCATGGCGCGCGGACGAAGAGCGGAAAAAAGCGCGGGCGCGGGCGAACGGAAGGGCGGAGCCGGACGGACAGGCAACGCCGCCGATCTTCGCCTCCGACTACGAAGGCAATACGCCGGTCCACCTGGCTGTCATGCATGGCGACAAGGAGGCGGTGCGCCGTTTTCTGCAGCAGGCGGCAATGACGGATTCCCGCAATACGTCGAGGCATGCACTGCGCTTTGCCGATCGAACCAATCGGGCGGGGCAGACGATCTGGGATTGCGCGTTGGCCAGGCTCGAAGCGCGATCGGCAGATTCGTGGCTGATCGAATCCCTGGTCAAATATGGCTGCCAGCCATCGGCGATTCAGGACCCGAACACGCGCGCCGAGCCGGCGGACGGGGCGCCGGCATGCTCGCGAAGCCGAGGCGAGGTGGGGCCGGCTTCCCCAGGCCGCCGGCACTGAACACTGAACACTGAACACTGAACCCCGAATCTACCGGATCGTCTCGCGCGGATCGGCCAGCGGATCCGGCGTGATCTGCGTCTGGCGCAGCACGCCGGCGTCGTCGAAATAGAAGTGGAACAACGACGGCCAGTTCTCCTCGTGCAGGAAGCGGTACGACCAGACATCGCGGCGCATCAGCGGAAAATACTGGGTCGGCTCGCGCGGCAGGCCGAAATGCTCGGCGACGTCGCGCTTGGTCCAGGTGCCGATCCGGGCCTTGTACAGCTCCGTGGTGGTCAGCATCTGGCGGAAGCGCGTCAGCTTGCCGCTGGTATCGAAGTCGGCCGCATAGGCCTGGCGTCCCAGCGGCTGCTTCGAATAGATCCAGCGCACGGTGCCGTCGTCGAGCCGGTAGATGTCGGTGGGCTCGCCGAAGGTCGCGCGTACCGTGCTCTCCGGCGCGCCGATCAACTTCTGCGCCTCCTGTACCGGCTGCAGGATGACGCATGCCGTCAACAGCGCACCCGCGGCGCCCAGCGCCAGCCAGCGGCCAATGTTCTTCAGAGCTTTCATTGCGGTCCTCGATCCTTCATGGCAACGGATAGCGGCAGTGTAGCGCCGCAGGCGCCGCATGGCACCCGCGGCACGATTGCAAGGCGGTGAGCGCTGGCTTACCATGCTGCGCTTTCGCGGAGGTGGTTCGATGGTAGGGAAGGGGTGGCTGGGGGCTTGCCTGTTGGCCCTGGCGGCGGGAGCCGCGTCGGCACAGGAGCCGATCCGGCTCGGCATGATCGACGGGCTGTCCGGCCCGTTCGCCAATGCCGGCGAAGCGGTGGCGCGCAATCTGCGGCTCGCGATCGAGCGGGTCAACGCTCGCGGCGGCGTCCGCACCGCCGAAGGGCAGCGCCCGCTGGAACTTGTCACCTTCGACAGCAAGGGCAATGTCGACGAGAGCCTGATCCAGTTCCGCGCGCTGGTGGACCGCCGCATTCCCTTCGTGCTGCAGGGAAACAGCTCGGCCGTCGCCGCAGCGCTGGTGGGCGCGGTCAACCGCCACAACGCGCGCCAGCCCGATGCACGCGTGCTGTATCTGAACTATTCGGCCGTCGATCCGGCCCTGACCAACGAGAACTGCAGCTTCTGGCATTTCCGCTTCGACGCCGGCGCCGACATGCGGATGGAGGCGCTGACCGAGGTCATCCGGGCCGACGCCAGCGTGCGCCGCGTCTACCTGATTGCGCAGGACTACAGCTTCGGCCATCAGGTGTCGCGGCTGGCGCGCGACATGCTGGCGGCCAAGCGGCCCGATGTGAAGATCGTCGGCGACGAGTTCCACCCGATCGGCAAGATCAAGGACTTCGCGCCGTATATCGCCAAGATCAAGGCCAGCGGCGCGGACGCGGTGATCACCGGCAACTGGGGCAACGACCTGACGCTGATGGTCAAGGCGGCGCGCGAAGGCGGCCTGGGCGCCAAGTTCTATACCTTCTACGGCAATGGCCTGGGCGCCCCGGCGGCCATGGGCGATGCCGGCGTGGGCCGCGTGCTTGCGGTCGCGGAATGGCATCCGAACGTGGGCGGCGGCGCCTCCGACGCCTTCTATCAGGCCTTCCGCAGCCGATATCCCGAGCCGAAGGACGACTACGTGCATCTGCGCATGCAGATGATGATCGAGATGCTGGCGCGCGCGATCGAACAGGCCGGCTCCACCGATGCGGTCAAGGTCGCGCGAGCGCTGGAGGGCATGCGCTACGTCAACGACTTCCACGACGCCACCGTGCGCGCGGACGACCACCAGGTGCTGCAGCCCCTCTATGTGTCGATGATGGAGCGCCAGGGCGGCGAGGTGCGCTTCGACAACGAGGGGTCGGGATTCGGCTTCCGTACGGTCAAGCGCCTGAAAGCGGCGCAGACCACGCGCGCCACCACCTGCAAGATGGAGCGCCCGTAGGGCCCGGCGATGGCCGGGCCGCCCGGTTTTGCCGGGTCACTCCAGTTGCGCTATAATGCGCGGCTGTCGTTCAGGCGGCACTCGCGGCAACGCGAGCGCACCCGGCGGCAATGCAGTGTGCGGCGCAAGCCGCATTTTTATCCCGCACGACGTTTGCGGCCCTGGCGCTGCAGCGTTCGCAAGTGAAAGGAAACATCATGTCCGTAGCCGATATCAACAAGTCCGAAGTCATCAAGCAGTTCGCCCGTGGCGCCAACGACACCGGTAGCCCCGAAGTCCAGGTCGCTCTGCTGACCACGCGCATCAACGAACTGACCCCGCACTTCAAGGCCAACATGAAGGATCACCACAGCCGCCGCGGTCTGCTGCGCATGGTGAGCCGTCGTCGCCGCCTGCTGGACTACCTGAAGTCGAACGACGCCGATCGTTATCGCGCGCTGATCGAGAAGCTGGGTCTGCGCAAGTAAATTGCGCCAGGCTGCTCGGATCGGGGAAGGGACGAGGATGGCGATGCCGATGCCGGCATGGTCGGCAATGTCGGTCCTCGCACCGCACGCCCGGGCGTGACGCCAGGATGCCTGCGTCAGCACTGCTGATGCAGGCATTTTGTTTTTTGCTCGGCGAATCGGCTGTGGCGGCAAATGCCGCGAAGCCGAATGACGCCGCGGGGCGGCCGGCCTGGCCGGGCGCCGTTGCCGTTGCGCCACGCTGCGCAACGGAGTAAGTTAATTCGTTCTTTTCATCCATGACACCGGAGTCCGGCAAGGAAACAGGGCTTTGTGTCATTCCAGCGCCTCATCGAATATCGGCAGAGATCGTTTCACCTTGATCGCTGCGCATCGATCGTTGTTCGTCGATGCCGAGGCAGCGACCGCGGTGACGCGCTGGAATGGCATAGCACTTCCCTGCAACCGCGCCTGACAGCGATCCGGCAGCATTGCCCGCGGCTGCATCACGCGGGCGCCGGCACGCCGGCGGGCCCGATGGCCCGTCGCCGTGCAAGCACACAGGGGAACGCTCATGTCCATGTTCAACAAGGTCGTCAAGCAATTCCAGTGGGGCCAGCATACGGTCCGCATGGAAACCGGCGAAATCGCCCGCCAGGCCGGCGGCGCGGTGCTCGTCGATGTCGAGGACACCGTGGTGCTCGCCACCGTGGTGGCCGCCAAGCAGCCCAAGCCGGGCCAGGATTTCTTCCCGCTGACGGTCGACTACATCGAGAAGACCTATGCCGCCGGCAAGATCCCGGGCGGCTTCTTCAAGCGCGAAGGCCGTCCGTCGGAGAACGAGACGCTGACCTCGCGCCTGATCGACCGTCCGCTGCGTCCGCTGTTTCCGGAAGGCTTCTATAACGACGTGCAGGTGGTGATCCACGTCGTCTCGCTGAACCCCGAAGTGCCGGCCGATATCCCGGCCCTGATCGGTGCCTCGGCCGCGCTGGCGGTTTCGGGCATTCCGTTCAACGGCCCGGTCGGCGCCGCGCGCGTCGGCTACCAGAACGGCCAGTACCTGCTGAACCCGACCCGCAGCCAGCTGGCCAGCTCCGAGCTGGACCTGGTGGTCGCCGGCACCGAGCGTGCCGTGCTGATGGTCGAATCGGAAGCCAACCAGCTGTCCGAGGAAGTGATGCTGGGCGCCGTGGTCTACGGCCACGAGCAGATGCAGATCGCGATCAACGCGATCCACGAACTGGTGCGCGAAGGCGGCAAGCCCGAGTGGAACTGGGCCCCGGCGCCGAAGAACGAGGCGCTGATCGCCAAGGTTGCCGAGGTTGGCTCGCCGCTGCTGCAGGAGGCCTATCAGATCCGCCAGAAGTCGGCGCGCTCGCAGAAGGTCAAGGAAGCCTACGCCGCGGTCGAGGCCCGTCTGGCCGAAGCCGGCGTCGAGTTCGACAAGGTCGAGGTCGGCAACATCCTGTTCGATCTGGAAGCCAGGATCGTCCGTGGCCAGGTGCTGGCCGGCGAGCCGCGCATCGACGGCCGCGACACCCGCACCGTGCGCCCGATCGAAATCCGTTCGTCGGTACTGCCGCGCGCGCACGGCTCGGCGCTGTTCACCCGCGGCGAGACGCAGGCGCTGGTGGTGGCCACGCTGGGCACCAAGAGCGATGAGCAGATCATCGACGCGCTGGCCGGCGAATACCGCGACCGCTTCATGCTTCACTACAACATGCCGCCGTTCGCCACCGGCGAAACCGGCCGCGTGGGTTCGCCCAAGCGCCGCGAGATCGGCCACGGCCGTCTGGCAAAGCGCGCGCTGATTCCGGTGCTGCCGGCCGAGGACGAGTTCGCCTACACGATCCGCCTGGTCTCGGAAATCACCGAGTCGAACGGCTCGTCGTCGATGGCTTCGGTCTGCGGCGGCTGCCTGGCGCTGATGGACGCCGGCGTTCCGGTCAAGGCGCACGTGGCCGGCGTGGCCA
Source organism: Cupriavidus sp. (assembly GCA_031181345.1). Taxonomy (GTDB): domain Bacteria; phylum Pseudomonadota; class Gammaproteobacteria; order Burkholderiales; family Burkholderiaceae; genus Cupriavidus. The sequence continues at coordinate 7,446 of JAPSLC010000091.1, forward strand.
TGGGCCTGATCCTGGAAGGCAACAAGTTCGCCGTGCTGACCGACATCCTGGGCGACGAGGACCACCTCGGCGACATGGACTTCAAGGTGGCGGGCACCGACAACGGCATCACCGCGCTGCAGATGGACATCAAGGTCCAGGGCATCACCAAGGAGATCATGCAGGTCGCGCTGGCGCAGGCCAAGGAAGGCCGCCTGCATATCCTGTCGAAGATGCAGGAGGCGATGGGCCATGCGCGCACCGAGCTGTCGGAGCACGCACCGCGCATGATCACGATGAAGATCCATCCGGACAAGATCCGCGAGGTGATCGGCAAGGGCGGCTCGACCATCCAGGCGCTGACCAAGGAAACCGGCACGACCATCGACATCCAGGAAGACGGCACGATCACGATCGCGTCGACCTCGACCGAGGGCATGGCCGAGGCCAAGCGCCGCATCGAGGGCATCACCGCGGAAGCCGAAGTGGGCAAGATCTACAACGGCACCGTGCTGAAGCTGCTGGACTTCGGCGCCATCGTCAACATCCTGCCGGGCAAGGACGGTCTGCTGCATATCTCGGAGATCGTCAACGAGCGCGTCAAGGACATCAAGGACTGGCTGAAGGAAGGCCAGCAGGTCCGCGTCAAGCTGATCCAGGCCGACGAGAAGGGTCGCCTGCGTCTGTCGCTGAAGGCGGCGATGGCCGAGGAGGGCGGTTCGATCGCCCCGATCGCCAACGCCGAAGCGCCGGCGGCGCCGGCCGAACCGACGGGCGGCGAGCAGCAGTAAGCCGACCGGGACCGTCGTTCCCGCGCGAGCGGAGGCGACGGTTTCTCCGTCAGGCGCAATGCGTGCGGAAAAACGGCTGGGCGATGCCCGGCCGTTTTTTTGTTTACACTGCCGCCAGTCCCTCAGGGCAGGCGCGTTCGATCGCGCCTTCTTTTTTCTTCCCTTTTCGCATCTCTGCCGCGCACCACGCGCGGTTTCAGTTTCAAGGAGCCAGCATGCAAGCCATCGAGATTCGCGAATACGGCGGCCCCGACGTGTTGCAGCCGACCGAGCGTCCCGATCCCGCGCCCGGTCCCGGTGAAGTCCTGATCCGCGTTGCCGCGGCGGGCGTCAACCGTCCCGACGTATTCCAGCGCACCGGCAACTATCCGGTGCCGCCGGGCGCGTCCGATCTGCCCGGTCTCGAAGTCGCGGGCGAGATCGTCGGCGGCGACCTGTCGCATCCGGACAATCGCTTCGGCCTGAAGGTCGGCGACCGCGTCTGCGCGCTGGTGCAGGGCGGCGGCTACGCGCAGCTGTGCACCGCGCCGCTGGCGCAGTGCCTGCCGGTGCCGCAAGGGCTGAGCGATATCGAGGCGGCGGCCCTGCCCGAGACCTTTTTCACGGTGTGGAGCAATGTGTTCGACCGCGGCTATCTCGGGCGCGGCCCGCGCGGCAAGGAAGAGACGCTGCTGATCCAGGGCGGTTCGAGCGGCATCGGGACCACCGCGATCCAGATCGCCAAGGCACTCGGCCACAAGGTCTTCGTCACCGCCGGCAGCGACGAGAAGTGCCGCGCCTGCGAACAGCTCGGCGCCGACCGCGCGATCAACTACAAGACGCAGGACTTCGCAGCCGAGGTCAAGACGCTGACCGGCGGCCGCGGTGTCGACGTGATTCTCGACATGGTGGCCGGCCCGTATCTGGCGCGCGAGCTGTCGTGCATCGCCGACGATGGCCGCATCGTGATCATCGCGCTGCTCGGCGGCGCCAAGGCCGAGATTCCCCTCGGCGATATCCTGCGCCGGCGCATCACTGTCACCGGCTCGACGCTGCGCCCGCGCCCGGCCTCGTTCAAGGGCGAGATCGCCCGCGCGCTGCACGAGCATGTGTGGCCGCTGCTGGCCAACGGCAGCATCAAGCCGGTGATCCACCAGGTCTTCCCGGCCGCGCAGGCGGCCGACGCCCATCGCCTGATGGAGTCGAGCGAGCATGTCGGCAAGATCGTGCTGGGCTGGCAAGGCTGACGGCCAAAGCGGCCGGGAGATGCCTGGCCGCTTCTGCGGCATGCGCGCCGGGCGGGCGCAGAAGTTGAAATCGGGGTGGCAACGAAACAATCCCGGCGAGTTGGCGGTAAATACTTCCTTGGCCATATCGGCATCGGTTACTACCAAGGAGCTTGCCATGCAGACCAGTCGAATCGCACCCCAGTACGCTCGCCCGCAAATGCCCCCGTCTGTGGACGCCAGCCACATGACGCAGCAGGATATCGACGAGTTGACCGCGCTGGTCCAGCCCGACCTGGAGCGTGCGGGAACGTGGCGGGCCTGGCTCTGTTGTTGCCTGCGCTGTCTCTTTCCCTGTATTTGCTGCATCGAGGCCTGCCACTCCTACCGCGTATCGAAGAGGGTGATGGAGCGGATGGAGGCGCGGGCGTTGGCCCAGGCGGAGGCACGGCTGGTCCCCTGAACGCTGGCCGCTGCCCGGCGTCAGGCTGGCGCGGTGTGTTGCGCCGCGCCGCCTGGCTTCAGCGCGATCGCGCGCATGGGGTGTGACGTGACGGCGCAGGGTATCGCGCGGTCGTAGCGCCCGGGTACTCGGCGCGGTACAATTGCGGGTTTGATTTTGAGAGGCGCTTTCGTGAGACAAAAGCTCGTCATCGGCAACTGGAAGATGCATGGCAGCCTGGCTGCCAACGAGGCCCTGCTGAACGGTATCAAGGCCGGCGTCCCTGCGGGCGCCAGCCTCGCGGTCTGCGCGCCGTTCCCGTATCTGGCGCAGTGCCAGGCGTTGCTGGCGGGTAGCCAGGTCGCCTGGGGTGCGCAGGACGTGTCGGCGGAGGCGCGCGGCGCCTTCACCGGCGAGGTGGCGGCCTCGATGCTGGCCGAATTCGGCGTCAGCTACGTGCTGGTGGGTCATTCGGAGCGCCGCACCTATCATGGCGAGAGCGATGCCGCTGTCGCGGCCAAGGCGCTGCGGGCCCTCGAGTTCGGCATCGTGCCGGTGATCTGCGTCGGCGAGACGCTGGCGCAGCGCGAAGCGGGCGAGACCGAGACGGTGGTAGGCCGGCAGTTGCGGGCCGTGCTGGAAGCGCTGTCGGTCGAGCAGCTGGGTCGCGTGGTGCTGGCCTACGAGCCGGTCTGGGCGATCGGCACCGGCAAGACCGCCAGCAAGGAGCAGGCCCAGGCCGTGCATGCCTTCCTGCGCAGCCAGGTCGCCGCGCGCGACGCCGGCGTGGCGCAACGCATGGCGATCCTGTACGGCGGCAGCGTCAAGGCGGACAACGCGGCCGAGCTGTTCTCGATGGCTGATATCGACGGCGGCCTGATCGGCGGCGCCTCGCTCAAAACCGAAGATTTTCTCGCGATCGGCAACGCCTGATGCCGGCCGCACCGACCGTCTGAATCAGGCAAGCGAATCGAATCCATGGCAATTCTGAAAACTCTATTGATGGTCGCGC
>JAPSLC010000092.1 GCA_031181345.1 Cupriavidus sp.
GCCATCCCGATCCTGTTCATGGGAAAGGCGGGCAATTTGAAGGAGCGGCTGTACGCGCTGCGCAACGGCGGCGCCGACTACATCGTCAAGCCTTGTGCTCCGGAGGAAGTGCTGGCGCGCATCGAGATCCATCTGCGCGCGCGGCACGTGCCGACCGAAGAAGCCGGTACGCCGGCGTTGAGCGCTGGCGCGGTCCTCGTGCGGGCGGCGCAGCAATATCTGGCCGCGAACCTTGCGACTGCGCACAGCCTGAGCAGTATCGCGCGTGAGATCGGCACGCACGAGAAAACGCTGTCGCGCGCGTTCCGCGCGCACGCCGGCATGTCGGTGTTCGAGTTCGTCCGCCACGAACGCTTGCGCGTGGCGCGCCGGCTGCTGTCGGAAACGCCGCTGACCGTAACGGCCATTGCCGACGAGGTGGGCTTCTCCAGTGCCGCGAACTTCGGGACGGCCTTTCGCGAGCACACCGGCATGACGCCAACGGCGTTTCGCGCGGCACTGCGCGACCGGCGGGTGTCGGCGACGAGTGCACAAGTGCGATCGGACGGGGGCGGGGACGACGTCGCGGACGGCGAAGCGCAGTTCGCCTGAGCCGTCGCGTTCGGCGTTGAAGGCGACGTTGAAGGCGACGTTGAAGGCGGCGTAGAAGCCGGCGTTGAAGCCGTACCGCCAGCCTGCCTCAGCCTTTGTCGCCTTCCTTGCGGCGGCGATGCCAAGCCTGATCCAGCTCGCGCAGATGACGCAGCTTGTCGGCGATCTTGCCCTCCAGGCCGCGCGGCGTCGGTTGATACCAGCCCTGCGCCTTCAGGTCGTCGGGGAAATAGTGCTCGCCGGCGGCATAGGCCTCCGGCTCGTCGTGCGCATAGCGGTAGGCATGGCCGTAACCGAGCTCCTTCATCAGCTTGGTTGGCGCATTGCGCAGGTGCACCGGCACCTGGCGCGACTTGTCCTTGGCGACGAAGGCACGCGCGGCGTTGTAGGCGTTGTAGCCGGCGTTCGACTTGGGCGCGACCGCCAGATAGATCAGCGCCTGCGCCAGCGCCAGCTCGCCTTCGGGAGAGCCCAGGCGTTCGTAGGTCTCGGCCGCGTCCAGCGTCATCCGCGCGGCGCGGGGATCGGCCAGGCCGATGTCCTCCCACGCCATCCGCACGATGCGGCGCGCCAGATAGCGCGGATCGGCGCCGCCGTCGAGCATGCGGCAGAACCAGTACAGCGCGGCGTCGGGATCGGAGCCGCGCACCGACTTGTGCAGCGCGCTGATCTGGTCGTAGAACGCATCGCCGCCCTTGTCGAAGCGGCGCAGGTTTTCCGACAGCGCGCTGCCCAGCAGCGCCTTGTCGATGGTCTGCGCGCCGGCGGTGCGCGCGGCCCGCGCGACGATCTCGATATTGTTCAGCAGCTTGCGGCCATCGCCGTCGGCGGACGCCACGATCAGCTGCAGCGCCTCCTCGTCCCACGCCACGCCGCCCAGCGCCTCGCTGGCGCGCAGGGCCAGCTGGCGCAGCTCGCCGTCGTCCAGGCTCTTGAGCACATAGACCGCGGCCCGCGACAGCAATGCGCCATTGACCTCGAACGAGGGGTTCTCGGTGGTCGCGCCGATGAAGGTGAACAGCCCGCTTTCGACATGCGGCAGGAAGGCGTCCTGCTGGCTCTTGTTGAAGCGGTGGACCTCGTCGACGAACACCAGCGTGCGGCGCCCGTGCGCGCGGTATTGCTCGGCGCGCTCGACCGCCTCGCGGATGTCCTTGACGCCGGAGAGCACCGCCGACAGCGCGATGAACTCGGCATCGAAGGCATCGGCCATCAGGCGCGCCAGCGTGGTCTTGCCGACCCCGGGCGGGCCCCACAGGATCATCGAATGCGGCTCGCCCGATTCGAAGGCCACGCGCAGCGGCTTGCCGGGGCCGAGCAGATGCTGCTGGCCAATGACCTCGTCGATATTGCGCGGGCGCAGCCGTTCGGCCAGCGGTTGTCGGGAAGCGTCGGAGGGTTCGGAAAACAGCGTGTCCGGCACGGTGGTCAAGCCTTGGGTTTCGGTGCGGGCGGCGCGCGGCGGGTTTCGATGCAAGCCTCTGCGAAGGCGGCGCGGCCGGCCAAAGCGCCAGTGTAGTGCATCCGTACGCGAGGCCGCCCGGCCGGGGCGCCGCCGGCCGCGCTAGCGCGCAAACGCCACCACGTCGTCGACCTCGACGCGGATGCCGATCCAGTCGCCGACGCCGTGGTCGTGGTGCGACGGGGCCAGCGACAGCACCCTGCCTCCGGTCGCCAACCGCAGCGTGTAGAGGATCTCGGCGCCGCGGAAGGCCTTGTGCAGGATCTGCGCGCGCAGGGCGCTGGCGTCGTCGTGCAGGATGTCGTCGGGGCGGATCAGCACATCGACCTCGGCCACGCCTGGCGCCAGGCCCAGCCCGTCGCGACTGGACAGCGTACCCAGTTCGCAATCGAGCTGTCCCGGCGCGGTGACGCGGGCGGGCATCAGCACGCCCTGCCCGATGAAATCGCCGACGAAGCGCGTGGCCGGCTTGTGATAGAGCTGATGCGCCGTGCCCCACTGCTCGATCGCGCCGGCGTGCATCACGCCGATCTCGTCGGCCATCGCGAAGGCTTCCAGCTGGTCATGCGTGACGAGGATCGCGGTCGCGCCCTGGGCCTTCAGGATCGCGCGCACCTCCAGGCTCAGGCGCTCGCGCAGGTCCACGTCGAGATTGGAGAACGGCTCGTCGAGCAGCAGCAGTTCGGGCCGCGGCGCCAGCGCGCGGGCCAGCGCCACGCGCTGCTGCTGGCCGCCGGACAGTTCGTGCGGGAAGCGCGCGCCGGCGCCCGCCAGGCCGACCAGCTCCAGCACTTCGGCGACGCGCTCGCGCCTGGCCTGCCGGCTCTGCCGATGCAGGCCGAAGGCGATGTTGTCGGCCACGCTCAGATGCGGAAACAGCGCGTAGTCCTGGAACACCATGCCGACGCGCCGCCGTTCGGGCGGCACCGCCACGCCCGGTGCCGAGACCAGTTGCCCGTCCAGCACGATGCGTCCGGCACGCAGCGGCTCGAAGCCCGCGATGGCCCGCAGCACGGTGGTCTTGCCGCAGCCGCTGGGGCCGAGCAGGCAGCCGATGCTGCCGCGCGCCAGCGAGAACGACAGGTCGTCGATGACAACCTGGCTGTCGAAGCCGTGGCGGATGTGCTCGACCTCCAGTACGAGATCCGCCGGCGGGCTGACCGCGGCAGGGTTCGCAGGCGCGGCATCTTGCCGGGGCGATGTGGCGGGCGCGGGACTGGCCGCGGGAGTAAGTGCGGCGGGGCCGGTATCGAGATCGAGGGCGGACATGCGAATCATTATAAGTATCAGCAACGCCGGACCGGCGGTTGATAGAATGCCCCAGCCGCGCCGCGTGCGGCACTTCTCCCCAGCCGATCGTCCGCATGTCCCTGCTCCAACCCGCCCGCTTGCCCGAAAGCGACCCTGCCCGCACGGCACCGCGTGGACGCCGGCTGACGGCGATCCATCCGCTGTCGTTCGCGGCGGCGCTGGTAGCCCTGCTGATCGCGGTGCCGATCCTGGTGGTGGCGGCCAGCCTGCTGACGCCCAGCACCGAGACCTGGCATCACCTGGTCGACACCGTGCTGGGCGAATACATCGCCAACACCCTGTGGCTGCTGGCCGGCGTCGCCATCGGCGTGCTGCTGCTGGGCGTGCCGACCGCGTGGCTGGTCTGCACGTACCGCTTTCCCGGACGCGGCCTGATGGAATGGGCGCTGGTGCTGCCGCTGGCGATGCCCGCCTACGTGATCGCCTACGCCTATACCGACGCGCTGCAGTTCGCCGGCCCGGTGCAGGGCTGGCTGCGCGCGCTGACCGGCTGGGGCGCGCGCGACTACTGGTTTCCCGATGTGCGGACGCTGGGCGGCGCGATCGTGCTGTTCTCGCTGGTGCTCTACCCCTACGTCTACCTGACCGCGCGCGCCGCATTCCTGCAGCAGACGCTGAACACGATGGAGGCGGCCCGCCTGCTCGGCCACGGACCCTGGCGCAGCGTGCTGCGCGTGGTGCTGCCGCTGGCGCGCCCCGGCATCGCGGCCGGCACCGCGCTGGCCCTGATGGAGACGCTGGCGGACTTCGGCACCGTCGCCTATTTCGCGATCCCGACCTTCTCGACGGGGATCTACCGCGCCTGGTTCTCGCTGGGCGACAAGAGCGCCGCCGCGCAGTTGTCGGCCTGCATGCTGGCCTTCGTGATCGCGATCCTGGTGGCCGAGCGGATCTCGCGCGGCCGGGCCCGCGTGCATGGCGGCCAGCGCCGCGTGCCGACCTATCGGCTGACCGGCTGGCGCGGCTGGACCGCGCTGGCGGCGTGCGCGCTGCCGGTGCTGCTGGGCTTCCTGGTGCCGGCGCTGATGCTGTTCGAGATGGCCTTCACCGACGGCGACGCGCAGTTCGGCCCGCGCTTTATCGGGCTGGTGCGCAACAGCTTCGTGCTGGCCAGCGTCACCGCGCTGGCCGCGGTGCTGATCGCGCTGGCGATCGGCTATGCCGGCCGGCTCGGCCGCGGCTGGCCGATGCGCGTGCTGCTGCGGCTGTGCGGCATGGGCTATGCGCTGCCGGGCTCGGTCATTGCGGTCGGCGTGCTGGTGCCGGTCGCACGGCTCGACAACGCGATCGCCGGCTGGATGCAGCAGCTGACCGGCGTGTCGCCGGGCCTGTTGCTGACCGGCGGCATCGCCGCGCTGGTCTACGCCTATCTGGTGCGCTTTCTCGGCGTCGCGCTGCAGACCGTCAATGCCGGGCTGGCGAAGATCACGCCCAGCATGGACACCGCGGCCCGCAGCCTTGGCCACGGTCCCGCCGCGACGCTGCGCCGCGTGCATCTGCCGATGCTGCGCGGCAGCCTGCTGACCGCGGCGCTGATCGTCTTCGTCGACGTGATGAAGGAGCTGCCGGCGACCTTCGTGATGCGCCCCTTCAATTTCGACACGCTGGCCGTGCAGGCGTACAACCTCGCCGCCGACGAACGGCTGGCCGAGGCGGCGACCGCCTCGCTGGTCATCGTGCTGGTCGGGCTGATTCCGGTGATCGTGCTGTCGCGCCAGATCCGCCGCAGCGCGCAGGACTGAGCCCGCAAGACTGACCGCGAGAGACCCGGTCCGCAACTCCGCGCTAAAGGCCGCCGCAATTTCCGCCGATATCCCGTGAATGCCAAGCTGGGCCGCGCAAGCCGGCCCGCTTTCCTCGAACACGATGGGCGGGAGTCGTATGCAAATTCGTTACCGGATGCTGGTCTTCAAGATGTCGCGCCTGGCCAGCCAGAACAAGCTGACCGCAGTGCAGGAGATCGGCTTCGCCACCGAGCTCGCCGAATTGGTGGTCAAGGAAGGCATCGCCGAGCGGGTGGTGCAGGAACTGTTCGACGATGATCACCCGCAACTGCGCCGCATCGCCGTCAATGCGATCCGCCGCACCGGCCGCTTCGACGTGCCGGGGTTGCAGTCCGCGCTCGTGCGCAGGTTGTCCGATGCGGAGCCTTGGCTGCGCCACGATGCGGTGTGGGTGATACAGGAAGCGGCGATGGACGGCGGCCTGGTGCGGGCCGGGCTGCGTCGGCTGGCGGGCACCGTGCAATTGCCGCAGGACGCGGTACGCGCCAAGTCGAATCCCGGGGATGCGCTGTTGCAGGCCCAGGTGCGCGCCCGGCAGGGGCTCGATGCCCTGCTGAAGAAGGATGCGCAGGCCGCGCTGGCGGCGCTGCGCGCCACGCTGGCGACGTTCGCCGCGCTGAATCAGGAGCCGTACGGCAGCGGCACGATCGGCCAGATGAATCTGGCGCGGCGCGAACTGCAGCGCCGCATGGCCAGGCGCGCGCTGTCGAGCAGCACACGGCTGACCTTCCGCCGCGTCGAGGGGCCCGACGGCAAGGCGGTGTTCGCGGAGACCGCCAGCACCGCCAGGGCCGGACAGGCAAATGAGGACGGGGCTGGCGGCGATCCGTCGTGAAGACCGGCGCCGGCCGCGCCCTTCAGCCGGCGATCACTTGAAGCCGGCCTTGTCCGCCAGCTTCTGCGCGACCGGCTGGTACTTGCCCAGTTCCGCCACGTTGATCTTGTCGGCCTTGAAGCTGCCCAGCGCTTCCAGCGCCGGGTTGGCGACCTTGACGCTCGACACCACCGGCCATTCGTTGTTGCCGTTGGCGAAGTAGGCCTGGGCTTCGTCGCTGGCGAGGTACTCCAGGAACTTGACCGCCGACTCCTTGTTCGGCGCGTGCTTGAGCATGCCGCCGCCCGAGATGTTCATGTGCACGCCCTGGCTGTCCTGGTTCGGCCAGACCACGCCCAGCTTGTCGGCCACCGCCTTGTCCTCGGGCTTGGTCGACTTCAGCAGGCGCGCGATGTAGTAGGTGTTGGAGATCGCGAGATCGCATTCGCCGGCGGCCACGGCCTTGAGCTGGTCGGTGTCGCCGCCCTTGGGCGTGCGCGCCAGGTTGGCCACCACGCCCTGCGCCCAGCGCTCGGTCTTCGCTTCGCCGTCGTGCGCGATCAGGCTGGAGATCAGCGACAGGTTGTAGACGTGGCCGCTGGAGCGCGTGCACAGCTTGCCCTTCCACTTCGGATCGGCCAGGTCCTCATAGGTCTTGATGTCGCCCGGCTTGACGGTGTCCTTGTTGTAGGCGATCACGCGGGCGCGCGCCGAGAAGCCGAACCATTCGCCGTTGGGATCGCGAAAGTTGGCGGGGATGCGCGACTCGAGCACCTTCGACTTGACCGGCGCGAACACGCCGGCCTGCTGGGCGCGCCACAGGCGGCCGATATCGACGGTGATGAAGACGTCGGCCGGGCTGTTGGCGCCCTCGCTCCTGATCCGCTCGAGCAGCGGATCTTCCTGCCCCTCGATGCGATTGATCTTGATGCCGGTCTGTTTGGTGAAGTTGCTGTACAGCGCCTCGTCGGTCTGATAATGCCGGGCCGTATAGAGGTTCAGCACCTTTTCCTGGGAGCCCTGGGCCATCGCGGCCAGGGGAATCGACGCGGCGCTGGCCGCCATGGCGAGAGCTGCTGCAGCGGGCAGCAGACGACGAAACACGGTCATGGACTCCTCCGGACTTTGCGATTGCGCCGCTGGCCGAATGCCAGCGGGCGAGCGCAAACAATAATGATTCCCGTTTGCGGAGTCAATGTCGGTTTCCCCGCGTGGAACGGCCGCGACAGGGCCCGTCCACGGGCGGAATATCACACAGCCGGAATGGCGCGCCTCAGCCGCCGGCGCGCGAAACCAGCGCGCCGACGGCGTCGGCCGGCAGCGGGCCATGGCAGCCGCGCTCGCCGCCGCCCCGCTGCGTGACCAGCCAGACCCGGCCGGGCTGGCCGGTCGGACGCAGCAGCCAGGCGTCACCGCGCGTGGTGCCCGGCAACTCCTCCAGCACGCCGCTGCGCTCGGACTGCAGCATCGTCGCGCAGTCGCGCGCCGACGCGGCCGTGGCCGCGAGGAAATCGGGGTTGGTCAGCACCTCGGCCAGCGTGGTGTCGGGGGCGCGCAGAAAGGCGTCGATGTCGAACTGCCGGTTGGCGGCCGGGGTCTTGCCGCCGGCGCAGGCGCCCAGCGTCAGCAGCGCCGCCAGCGCCGGCCCTATCGCCCACCGCAGCGCCGCGCGTCGCACGGTGGCGGGCCTCATTGGCGGATCACGTCGGCGCCCTTGGGGACGCTGAAGCGGAAGGTGTCGGCGGGCAGCGACGGGTTCTTCTGCATCGCCGAGAAGGTCAGCAGCGTGGTGTTGCCGAAGGCGTCGCGCAGCTCCATCGCTTCCAGATTGCCGGCCTTGAAGCCGATGCCGATCCGTTCGAACTGGGTGTCCTTGGCCTTGGGCGTCAACTCCAGCCATTCGATGCCGTCGCGGGTCGGGCCGTCCTTGACGACGAAGCTCTTCTCCAGGTCGTTGCTGCCGAACAGGATTGCGGCCGGGCTCGAACCGAGCGCGGCGTCGAGCTTGCGCTCGGTGACCTGGTTCAGATCCTTGTCGTAGATGTACAGCGTCTGGCCGTCGGCCTGCAGCAGTTGCTCGTAGGGCTTGGTATAGCGCCAGGCGAACTTGCCGGGGCGGGAGAACACGAAGGTGCCGCTCGAGGTGCCGGTGATGCGCATCGCCTCGCCGGTGCCCTTGACCTGGCGCTGCGTGAATTCGCCGCGGGCGCTCTTGACGGTGGTGACGAAGGTTTTCAGCTGATCGGTGGCGGCGGCTTGTGCGGTGGCCGGGGCCAGCGCGACCCATGCGAGGGTGGCAGCGGTGCCGACGGCGGCAAGGGCGGACGCCATTACGCGATGAGGCATGCAATCGATCCTTGTGTTGGGTAATTGTCCGGTTAGAGCCGGAGAGCGGCGCCGGATTCCGCCCGCGGGCGTCAGCAAGCGTGACACGCGTAACGGCATATTACCGGCCGACCGGCGCGCCATGCCGGGGGAGATGCCTGGGGCGCCATTGCTGAGACGTTATTCCTCGCGGGCGCCGCTCGCGGGCGCCAGGATGTCGCGGTTGCCGTTGCCGGACATTGCCGAGACCAGGCCGGCCTTCTCCATGTCCTCGAGCAGGCGCGCGGCGCGGTTGTAGCCGATGCGCAGATGGCGCTGCACCAGCGAGATCGACGCGCGGCGATTCTTCAGCACGACTTCGACCGCCTGGTCGTACAGCGGGTCGGCCTCGCCGCCCCCGCCGATGCCGGCACCGCCGCCCAGGCCATCGACGCCGATCTCGCCGTCAACCAGGCCGCCCTCGAGGATGCCCTCGATATAGTTCGGCTCGCCGGCTTCCTTCAGCTTGTCGACCACGCGGTGCACTTCGTCGTCCGAGACGAAGGCGCCGTGCACGCGCACCGGCAGGCCGGTACCCGGCGCGAGGTACAGCATGTCGCCCATGCCGAGCAGCGCCTCGGCGCCTTGCTGGTCCAGGATCGTGCGCGAGTCGATCTTGCTGCTGACCTGGAACGAGATCCGGGTCGGCACGTTGGCCTTGATCAGGCCGGTGATCACGTCGACCGAGGGCCGCTGCGTCGCCAGCACCAGATGGATGCCGGCCGCGCGCGCCTTCTGCGCGATCCGCGCGATCAGCTCCTCGACCTTCTTGCCGACCACCATCATCAGGTCGGCCAGCTCGTCGATCACGATCACGATCATCGGCAGCTTGTCGAGCGGCTCTGGCGCATCCGGCGTCAGGCTGAACGGATTCGGAATCTTTTCCTCGCGCGCCGTGGCCTCGTCGATCTTCTTGTTGTAGCCGGCCAGGTTGCGCACGCCCATCTTGCTCATCAACTTGTAGCGGCGTTCCATTTCGCCGACCGCCCAGTTCAGCGCATTGCCGGCCTGGCGCATGTCGGTGACCACCGGGCACAGCAGATGGGGGATGCCCTCGTAGATGCTCATTTCCAGCATCTTCGGATCGATCAGGATCAACCGCACGCTGTCGGCCTTGGCCTTGTACAGCAGCGACAGGATCATCGCGTTGATGCCGACCGACTTGCCCGAGCCCGTGGTACCGGCGACCAGGCAGTGCGGCATGCGCGCCAGGTCGGCGACCACCGGCTTGCCGGCGATGTCCTTGCCGAGCGCCAGCGTCAGCTGCGAGGCGCTCTCGTTGTAGACCTGCGAGCCGAGGATCTCTCCCAGGCGCACCGCCTGGCGCTTCGGATTCGGCAGCTCCAGGCCCATGTAGTTCTTGCCCGGGATGGTCTCGACCACGCGGATCGACACCAGAGACAGCGAGCGCGCCAGGTCCTTGGCCAGGTTGACGATCTGGCTGCCCTTGACGCCGGTGGCCGGCTCGATCTCGTAGCGGGTGATCACCGGACCCGGATAGGCGGCCACAACCTTGACCTCGACGCCGAAGTCCTTGAGCTTCTTCTCGATCAGGCGCGAGGTGAATTCCAGCGTCTCGGCACTGACGGTCTCCTGCGAGACCGGCACCGGGTCCAGCAGCGACAGCGGCGGCAGGTCGGCATCCTGCAGGTCGGCGAACAGCGGCTGCTGCTTCTCGCGCTCGACCCGCTCGTGCTTGGGCACCGCCTGCGGGCGCACGATCTGCACCGGCGCCGCTTCTTCGATGCGCACGCGCTGGACCTCGACGGTCTCGGTGCGCTCGACCTTGGCGGCCTCGCCGATGATGCGGTCCTGCTTGCTCTCGCGGCGCGCCTTGAAGCCGAGGAAGGCCGTCTCGACGAAGCCGCCGACCTTCTCGCAGACCGACAGCCACGAGAAATGGAAGAACAGCGACAGGCCGATCGCCAGCATCAACAGCAGCAGCAGCGTGGCGCCGGTGAAGCCCAGCGCGGTCTGCAGCCAGCCGCCCAGCAGATCGCCCAGCACGCCGCCCGGCGCGCGCGGCAGCGCCTCGCGCAGTGGATACATGCGTACGGCCTCGAGGCCCATGCTGGCGGCCAGCGTCAGGCCGAAGCCGATCCAGCTGACCACCACGCCCTGGCGCGCCTGCTCGACCTGGTCGGGGAACTCGGCGGTCAGCACGCGCCAGCCGCGCCAGCAGCGGCGCACCAGCAGCACGCCGAGCCAGTAGGCGGAAAAGCCGAAGATGAAGAACAGCACGTCGGCCATCCAGGCGCCGACGCGGCCGCCCAGGTTATGGATCTGCGCGACCTGATTGGCGTGCGACCAGCCCGGATCGGCCTTGCTGTAGCTGGCCAGGATGCACAGGAAGGCCAGCGTCGCGGCCAGCAGCAGGAACCAGCGCACTTCTCCCAACAGCTTGCCGATGCGGGAAGGCAGGACGGAGGGATCGGTGCGGGTGGTCGTGGTGGTTCTGG
>JAPSLC010000093.1 GCA_031181345.1 Cupriavidus sp.
ATCCTCCTCGCTGCTCGGCGGCCGCTTCATGAAGTCTTCCAGATCGTTGCCGGCGGTGAAGATCTCGTCCTTGCCGCGGATCACGATCGCCCGCACGGCGTCGTCGCTCGCGGCCGCGCGCAGTGCGTCGGCCATCTGCTGGTACATCGCCGCGGTGATCGCGTTCTTCTTGTCCAGGCGGTCGAACTCGATGGTCAGCACGCCTTGCTCGATGCGGGTCAGGATGCTCATGGTGTCTCCTTGTTGGTCGGTGTTGCTGTCGGTGTTCTTGCCGGTGTTCTTGCCTGTGTTCTCGGCGACGATGCCGACCGCCGGGAACCGCCCCGCAAAAACGGGGCCGCCCCGCGGCTTGCGTCAAACCCGTTCGAAGATACCGGCGGCGCCCATGCCCGTGCCGACGCACATGGTCACCATGCCGTACTTCAGGTTGTGCCGGCGCAGCGCGTGCACCACGGTGGCCGAGCGGATCGCGCCGGTCGCGCCGAGCGGGTGGCCCAGCGCGATCGCGCCGCCCATCCGGTTCAGCTTGGCCGGATCGAGGCCGAGATCGCGGATCACCGCCAGCGCCTGCGCGGCGAAGGCCTCGTTCAGCTCGATCCAGTCGAGCTGGTCCTGCGTCATGCCGGCGGCCTTCAGCGCGGCCGGAATGGCTTCCTTCGGGCCGATGCCCATGATCTCCGGGGGCACGCCGCGCACCGCGAACGACGCGAAGCGGGCCAACGGCACCAGGTTGCAGGCCTTCAGGATCTTCTCCGAGACCAGGATCAGCGCACCGGCGCCGTCCGAGGTCTGCGAGCTGTTGCCGGCCGTCACGCTGCCCTTGTTGGCGAACACCGGGCGCAGCTTCGCCAGCCCTTCCAGCGAGGTATCCGGACGCGGGCCCTCGTCGAGCGACAGCGTGCGGGTCTTGAGCTCCACCTCGCCGCTGGCCAGGTTCGGCAGCTTCTCGACGATCTCGACCGGCGTGATCTCGTCGGCAAACTCGCCGGCCTGCTGCGCAGCGAGCGCCTTCTGGTGGGAGGCCAGCGCGAAGGCGTCCTGGTCCTCGCGGCTGACCTGCCACTGGCGCGCGACCTGCTCGGCCGTCAGCCCCATGCCGTAGGCGATGCCGACGTTCTCGTCGCGCGCGAAGATCGACGGCGACATCGACGGCGTATTGCCCATCATCGGCACCATGCTCATCGATTCGACGCCGGCGGCGATCATCACGTCGGCCTCGCCGACGCGGATGCGGTCGGCCGCCATCGCGACGGCGCTCAGGCCCGAGGCACAGAAGCGGTTCACGGTGATGCCGCCGACCGAGGTCGGCAGGCCCGACAGCAGCGCGCCGATGCGCGCGACGTTCAGGCCCTGCTGCGCTTCCGGAATCGCGCAGCCGACGATGGCGTCCTCGATCAGCGCCGGGTCCAGGTTCGGCACCTGCGCCAGCGCGGCCCGCAGCGTGGTGGCCAGCAGATCGTCGGGCCGGTAGTGCTTGAACGCGCCCTTCGGCGCCTTGCCGATCGGCGTGCGGGTCGCGGCAACGATATAGGCGTCTTGCAGTTGTTTCATGATCGATTTCCTCGCGTGCCGATTAGTTGCGCACCGGCTTGCCGGTCTGCAGCATGCCCATGATGCGTTCCTGCGTCTTGGCGTTGCCCAGCAGTTCGATAAAGGCGCGGCGCTCCAGCGCCAGCAGCCATTCCTCGCTGACCAGCGCGCCCGCTTCCACGTCGCCGCCGCAGACCGCCTCGGCGATGCGCGAGGCGATCAGGAAGTCGTGCGCGGAGATGAAGCCGCCGTCGCGCATATTGACCAGCGACGCCTTGATGGTGGCGATGCCGGAGCGGCCCGCCACCGGCACCAGTTCGCCCTGCGCGGGCGGGCGGTAGCCGGCCTCGTGCAGCGCGCGCACCTCGCTGCAGGCGACATGCAGCAGCTCGTGCACGTTGAAGACGATCGGATCGGTCGGCTGCAGATAGCCCATCTGCCGCGCCTCCAGCGCCGAGGCCGAGACCTTGGCCATCGCCGCATTCTGGAAGCGCTGCGTCAGGAATTGCAGATAGTTGGTGCTGCCCGCCGCCTGCCCCGCGCGCGCGGCCGCCAGCGCGGCCTCCTTCAGCCCGCCGCCGGCCGGCACCAGGCCCACGCCGACCTCGACCAGGCCGACGTAGGTCTCGAGCGCCGCCACGCGCCGCGCCGAATGCAGCATCAGCTCGCAGCCGCCGCCCAGCGCGATGCCGGAGGCCGCCGACACCACCGGCACTGCAGCGTACTTGACGCGCATCATGCCGTCCTGGAATTTCTTCACGAACGGCTCGACGCCCTTGGCGCCGCCCATCATGAAGGCCGGCATCGCCGCCTCCAGATTGGCGCCGGCCGAGAACGGGCCGCCCGGGGCGCCCAGCTGCAGCGAGGTCGGCTGCCACACCACCAGGCCCTTGTAGGCGCTCTCTGCCAGATCGATCGCGCGGATCAACCCGTCGATGGTGTCCGGCCCGATCGTGTTCATCTTGCTGTTGAACGAGATCACCAGCACATCGTCCTGGCCCTCGCAGACCCAGATCCGCACCGCGTCGTTCTGCTCGACGGTGCGGCCTGCCTTGCGCGGATCCACCGCATCGCTGCCCTTGAGCGCGGCGCGGAAGGCCTGGCGGCGATAGACCGGCAGCGCGCTGCGGCCGACGAACGACTGCGTGGCCGGCGACCACGAGCCCTGCGCCGAATGCACGCCCTGGTTGTCCGCGACCGGGCCGGCGAAGACCCACTCCGGCAGCGGCGCGTTCGACAGCGCCTTGCCTGCCTCGATGTCTTCCTTGACCCATTGCGCGACCTGCTGCCAGCCCGCGGCCTGCCAGTCCTCGAACGGGCCCGAATTCCAGCCGAAGCCCCAGCGGATCGCCAGGTCGACGTCGGCCGCCGAGCCGGCGATCTGCTCGAGATAGACGGCGATGTAGTGGAACACGTCGCGGAAGATCGCCCACAGGAACTGCGCCTGCGGGTTGCCCGATTCGCGCAGCAGCTTGATGCGCTCGGCCGGGTCCTTCTTCAGCATGCGCGCGACGATCTCGTCGGCCTTGCCGCCAGCGTCGACATACTGGCCGCTCTTCGCGTCCAGCACCTTGATCTGCTTGCCGTCCTTCTTGTAGAAGCCGGCGCCGGTCTTCTGGCCCAGCGCGCCGGCATCGACCAGCGACTGGAGCACCGCGGGCGTCCGGTACACGGGCGCGAACGGATCATCCTGCAGGTTGTCCTGCATGGTCTTGATCACGTGGGCCATGGTGTCCAGGCCCACCACGTCGGCGGTGCGGAACGTCGCCGACTTGGCGCGCGCCAGCTTGCTGCCGGTCAGGTCGTCGACCACGTCGAACGCAATGCCGTACTTCTCGGCCTCGGCGAACACCGCCAGGATCGAAAAGATGCCGACCCGGTTGGCGATGAAGTTGGGCGTGTCCTTGGCGCGCACCACGCCCTTGCCGAGCGTGGTGGTCAGGAAGGCTTCCAGCCGGTCGAGGATGGCGGGCTGCGTCGCCGCGGTCGGGATCAGCTCGACCAGATGCATGTAGCGCGGCGGATTGAAGAAGTGCACGCCGCAGAAGCGCGCCTTCAGCTCGGCATCGAAGCCGTCGGACAGCGCGGTGATCGACAGGCCGGAGGTGTTGGTGGCGAAGATCGCGTCGGCGCCCAGATGCGGGGCAACCTTCCTGTACAGGTCGTGCTTCCAGTCCATGCGCTCGGCGATCGCCTCGATCACCAGGTCGCATTCCTTCAGCAGCGCGAGATCGTCCTCGTAGTTGGCGGCGCGGATCAGGCCGGCGTCGTCCTTCAGGCCGAGGGGCGCCGGGGACAGCTTCTTCAGGTTCTCGATGGCCCGCAGCACGATGCCGTTCTTGGGGCCTTCCTTGGCCGGCAGATCGAACAGCACCACCGGCACGCGGGCATTGACGAGGTGGGCCGCGATCTGCGCGCCCATGACGCCGGCACCCAGCACGGCGACTTTCTTGACGATGAAATTGGACATGCGCGCTCCTGGTAGTGAGCGTTGAATGAATGGTGTCCCGCGGTCTTCTCCCTCTCCCGCCTGCGGGAGAGGGGTCGGGGAAGAGGGCTTTCGGCGGCCATGGCGGCGATATCGCACAGCAACCGCCGCTGCCCTCTCCCCTGCCCCTCTCCCAAAGGGAGAGGGCACACCGAGAGAATATGTTCAGTGCCTCAGAACAGTTCCGCGTCCAGCGCCATCAGCGTGCTCGCGCCGGCGCGGGCCATGCGGATCTGCGCGGCGGTCTCCGGCAGCAGCTTGGCGAAATAGAAGCGCGCGGTGGCCAGCTTGGCGGTGTAGAACTTGTCGCCGCTATCCTGCGTCCCCTGCTTCTCCAGCGCGATCCTGGCCATGCGCGCCCAGAAGTAGGCGAACACCAGATGGCCGACCACGCGCAGGTACGGCACCGCGGCGGCGCCGACCTCGTCGGGATTGGCCATCGCCTTCATGCCGATCTCCATCGTCAGCTTCTGCACCTTGTCGCCCAGGTCCGCCAGCGGATTGACGAACTCCTGCATCGCCTCGTTGGTGCCCTCGGCCTCGACGAACTCCTGCACGATCTTGCCGAAGGCCTTCATCTTCGCGCCCATGTCGCCGAGGATCTTGCGGCCCAGCAGGTCCAGCGCCTGGATCGTGTTGGTGCCCTCGTAGATCATGTTGATGCGGGCATCGCGCACGTACTGCTCCATGCCCCATTCGGAGATGTAGCCGTGGCCGCCGAACACCTGCATGCCCTCGTTGGTGGCGATGAACGCGTTGTCGGTCAGGAAGGCCTTGATCACCGGCGTCAGCAGCGCCACCAGGTCGCCGGCCTGCTTGCGCACGGCCTCGTCCGGGTGCGACAGCTCGCGGTCGATCTGCAGCGCGGTCCAGTAGCTGAAGGCGCGGCCGCCCTCGGCGAAGGCCTTCTGCGTCAGCAGCATGCGGCGCACGTCAGGGTGGACGATGATCGGATCGGCCGGCTTGTCCGGTGCCTTCGGCCCGGTCAGCGATCGCATCTGCAGACGCTCCTTCGCGTAGGCCACCGAGTTCTGGTAGGCGACCTCGGTCAGGCCCAGGCCCTGCATGCCGACGCCGAGCCGCGCGGCGTTCATCATCACGAACATCGCGTTCAGGCCCTTGTTGGGCTCGCCGACCAGCCAGCCGCGCGCGCCGTCCAGGTTCATCACGCAGGTGGCATTGCCGTGGATGCCCATCTTGTGTTCGATCGAGCCGCAGACGATGCCGTTGCGCTCGCCCGGATTGCCGTCGGCATCGGGAATGAACTTGGGCACCACGAACAGCGAGATGCCCTTGGTGCCCTGCGGCGCGTCAGGCAGGCGCGCCAGCACCAGGTGGATGATGTTGGCCGACAGGTCGTGCTCGCCCGCCGAGATGAAGATCTTGGTGCCGGTCAGGCTGTACGAGCCGTCGTCCAGCGGCTCGGCCTTGGTGCGCAGGATGCCCAGGTCGGTACCGCAGTGCGGCTCGGTCAGGCACATGGTGCCGGTCCACTCGCCCGACACCAGCTTGGGCAGGTAGCGCTGCTGCAGCTCCGGCGTGCCGTGCGCGTGCAGCGCCTCGTAGGCGCCGTGCGACAGGCCCGGGTACATGGTCCAGGCCTGGTTCGCCGAGTTCAGCATCTCGAACAGCGCGTTGTTGACCAGGATCGGCAGGCCCTGGCCGCCGAATTCGGGATCGCACGCCAGCGCCGGCCAGCCGGCTTCGACGTACTGCCGGTAGGCTTCCTTGAAGCCCGACGGCGCGGTGACGACGCCGTCGCCGTGGTGGGTGCAGCCCTCGCGGTCGCCGCTCTGGTTCAACGGGAAAATGACTTCCGAGCAGAACTTGCCGGCTTCCTCGATGACCTGGTTGATGGTGTCCGCATCGACGTCGGCGTGCGGCGGCATCGCCTTGAGCTCGGCCTCGACGCCGAGCAGTTCGTGCAGCACGAATTGCATGTCGCGCAGCGGAGCGGTGTACTGGCCCATCAAGATCTCCTTGGAGTTGGCGAAGCCGCCGCGCCGCTCGTGCTGTCAGGCACGCTATGCCCGCGGCGGCATCAGGTACGGTAGGACTGAATCAGCTTGTTGAGCGCGACCATGGCAAGCTCGGCGCTGTCGGGCAGGCGCAGGAAGCGGGCGTCGTGATGCAGCCCCAGTTCGAGGCTGTACATTTCGAACAGCATCAGGCGCGGATCGCAGTCCGCGCGCAGATGGCCCTCTTCCTTGGCCTGTTCGATCGCGCGTGTCAGCGCGGCCCGCCAGATCGTGACGCTCTTGATCAGCTCGTCGCGTACCGGGCTTTCCGCGCGGTCATCGTATTCGACCGCCCCGCTGATGTAGATGCAGCCGGTGGTGACTTCCTGGATCCGTTTTTCCATCCAGCGCCGCACCATCGACCACAGACGCGGCAGACCGCGCGGCTCGTTCAGCGAGGGATAGAAGACCTCCTGCTCGAACCGGCGGTGATACTCGCGCACCACCTCCACCTGCAGGTCTTCGCGCGAACCGAAATGCGCGAACACGCCGCTCTTGCTCATTTGCATGCGTTCCGCGAGCAGACCGATCGTCAAACCTTCGAGTCCGTCGCGGGACGACAATTCCAGTGCGGCGTCGAGAATCGCCACGCGCGTCATCTCCCCCTTGCGCATCGGGGTGGGAGAAGCGTTGGCGGCCGATTCGAGACGGGCTGACTGGTGTCGCATGATTTTTCTCCGTACTTTTTGCGGCATCGGTTCGCGATGCCGCGCATGGCCCTGGCCTGTTATGTCGATCGCCCCGGTCCGCCGGGTAGAAGCGGTACCGGGTAGCGAATGCACGCAGTCTAAGCCAAAAAAGAACGGTCGTTCAGATTATTCTGGCCGCGCCTGCCGCTATCAAGTTTTTAATTAGACCTTCGTTTCTAAACCGCACGCCGGCCGAACTGCGCTGCAACATCCGGCGCTCGGCGTGCGTGGCGAGACCGACATCCGGGTGCGCGCCGCATTTTGCCGCAAGGCAGCACCGGCATGCCAGGTTCAGTAGCGGCCGGCCGCGCCGGCCACCATGACGCCGAAGCGCAACAGCATGTAGGCGGTCCAGTCCAGGCAGCGGCGCACGCGTCCGCGGCGGGCGTGGTCCTCGGGCACGACCGGGGCGCTGCGCAGTGCGATCGCGCGCTCCAGTTCGTGGCGCAGCTGCGCGGCGAAGGCCTCGTCGTAGACGGCGACATTGGCCTCGCGCGCCAGCAGCAGGCTGAAGGGATCCATATTGCTGGAACCGACCGTCGCCCAGCTGTCGTCGACCACCGCGACCTTGGCGTGCAGGAAGCTCTCGGCGTATTCGTGGATCTCGACGCCGGCCTCGAGCAGCGTCGCGTACAGCGCGTGGGTCGCGTAGTGTTGCAGCCGGTACTCGACCATGCCCTGCAGCAGCAGCCGCACGCGCACGCCGCGGCGGCGGCAGGCCAGCAGCGCGCGCCGCATCTTCGCGCCCGGCAGGAAGTAGGCGTTGGCGATGATGACGTCGTGCCGCGCCGCGCCCAGCGCCTGCAGATAGGCGCGCTCGATGGTGCGGCGATTGCGCAGGTTGTCGCGCAGCAGCAGGGCCGCGCGCACGCCGGCTTCGGTAGGCGAAGGCAGCGAGCCCTGCGGCAGCGGAAAATCGGCGGCCAGCCCCGACAGTCCTCCCGACAGGCCACCCCCGATCCCGCCGCCCTGCATCTCGCCGCGCAGCGCGAGCCGCCACCACAGCCGCTCGGCGGTCAGCGCGATCTGGCTGGCCAGCGGACCGGTGACCCGCACCGCGAAGTCGTAGCGCGGACCGAGCTGGGCCTCGTCGAAGGGGCCGTGATTGTGGTCGTCGATGATATTGATGCCGCCCACGAAGGCGATGCGCCGGTCGATCACCGCGAGCTTGCGGTGCAGCCGGCGCAGATGCCGGCGCGCCAGCCGAAAGCCCCGCAGCGGCCGGTACACGCGCAGCCTGACGCCGCCCTGCTCCAGCCGCTGGACCAGCGGCGCGGGCATGTCGCCGGCGCCGAAGCCGTCCACCAGCAGATGGACGCGCACCCCGCGCTCGACGGCACGCAGCAGCGCATCGGCGACCGCCCGGCCGACCTCGTCGTCCGCATAGATATAGGTCTCCAGCGAGACCGACAGCACCGCCTGGTCGATCGCCGCGATCAGCGCGGGAAAATAGTCGCCACCACCGCGCAGCAGCTCGACGCGATTGCCGCCGACCGGCCGGCCGGGCCCGCTGCGCAGCAGGCGGGGGCCGTGCCGCCCCTCGAGGGCAGCGGGGGCTGGGGCGGCCGTGCCAGCTTCCGTGGCATGGACCGCAGTCGCGGAGGAACGGGTGGATTCGCTTGGGCTCACGGACAAGGGCATGGCCGCATTATCGGTCACCTCGCGGCGGAAACGCCACCCGACGGGCATTGGCGCCGGAACGCGGACGGAGCGGGACGGGCCCACGCCGACTCTGCTATCGTCGCGCTTTCTTCCGGACGTTGTCCCTGGCATCGTCCCAACCCTCGCCCCCGCGCACTGAGCTGATTCGATCGTGAAGGTATTCGGTATCGCCGGCACTTCCGGCAGCGGCAAGACCACCTTGCTGGACCAGTTGATCCCCCGCCTCGTCGCGGCCGGGCTGCGCGTGGCCGGCGTCAAGCATACCCATCACGGCTTCGACCCGGACACCCCCGGCAAGGATTCGTGGCGCATGCGGGAGGCGGGCTGCGCCAATGTGGTGCTGGTCGGCGCGCGCCATCTGACGCTGATGCGGCGCTACGAGGAAGATGCGCCGCCGCCCGAACTGGCTGATGCGCTGGCTGTGCTGCCCGCCGATACCGACCTGGTGCTGGTCGAGGGGTACAAGCACAGCGACGTGCCCAAGCTCGAGGTCTATCGTCCCGGCCACGGCCGGCCGCCGCTGTGGCCGGAGGTGCCGGGCATCGTCGGCGTCGCGACCGACGCCCCGGACGAGGTGGCTGCGCTGACCCGTCTGCCGGTGCTCGATCTGAACCGGATCGACGCCATCGAGGCCTTCGTGCGCCAGCAGGCCGGGCTGTAGCGGTGCCCCGCCGCCGGACCGACGGCTAGCCGGCGGCGCCCGCCGTCTCGTCGCTGTGCCGCGGATTGGCCTCGGGCACCTGCGGCCGCGCCAGCTCGGCGACCAGCGGCACATGGTCCGAGCGCTGCGCCCAGTCGCGCCCGGTCAGCACGCGGGCGCGCTCGATCTCGAAGCCGCGCACGTAGATCCGGTCGAGCTGCCACCACGGCATATGGCTCGGAAAGGTATGCAGCCGCGCCCCGCGTGCCTGCGAGGCCTCCAGCGCGCCCAGCGTATTGCAGATCAGCGCGTCGAGCCGGTGGTTCCAGTCGTTGAAGTCGCCCGCGATCACCAGCGGCGCGTCCGCCGGCACCACGTTGCGCACCCGTTCGACGAGCGCCTCCGCCTGGCGCGCACGGCTGCGGGCGAACAGGCCGAAATGCACGCAGATCAGATGGGCCTCGATGCCATGGACATCGGCCACCGCATGCAGCAGCCCCCGCTGCTCGAAGCGATGGTCGGAGATATCGAGGTTCTCCGACATCAGGATCGGATGGCGCGACAGGATCGCGTTGCCATGATGGCCATGGTCGTAGACCGCGTTGCGGCCATAGACAGAATGCGGATAGGCATCGGTCGCCAGATAGTTCAACTGGGTGTGATCGGAATCGAACAGCGCGGCGGCCACCAGGCGATCGTTGCGGTCCTGCACTTCCTGCAGGAAGACGATGTCGGCGTCGACCGTCTGCAGCCCGTCGCGGACATGCTGGATGCGCGGGCGGCGCGCGAAGCCGGTCAGCCCCTTGTGGATGTTGTAGGTGACCACGCGCAGCTTCATCGCGGCCCTCCGGCCTGGCCGGCGCTCACGGCCTCGACGGCGCCCGCCGCGCACGCGGATACCCCGGCGGAAGCCCCGGCCGCCGCGCGCCAGGCCAGCTGGCGCACCGCTTCCGCGTTGCTCGACGAGAAGCAGCGCGCGGCCGCCTGTTCCCACGGCAGCCAGACCGATTGCAGATGCTCGCGCGGCGCCAGCGTGACGGGCAGCGGCCGGTCCACGCACAGGCCGAACCAGTGCTCGACATTGCGCGTGACCCCGGGCGCGTAGCGATGGCGCCATTCGGGATAGATCTCGTATTCGATGTGGTGTCCCCAGTCCTGCAGGCGGTGCTCGCTCGCGACGATGCCGGTTTCCTCGGCCACCTCGCGGGCGGCGGTCAATGCCAGGGGTTCGTCGGGGGTATCGAGGCTGCCGGTGACGGATTGCCAGAAGCCGGGACGATCGGCGCGCTCCAGCAGCAGGACCTGCAGATCGGTCGTGTAAATCACGACCAGCACGGATTCGGGAATCTTGTAGGGCATGGGATCGGGCGGGAACAGGCTGACAAGCTTAACGCAGTTGCCCGCCGGCGCCACCGGCGTTAGTCCGACAAGCCCTGAAGGCGTGGGGATGATGTGATGGGCGGGGCACCACGGGCCGGGGTCTCCCGCGGTGTTCTCCGGATTTTCCACCGGTGTTCTCCCTCTCCCCCTCAGGGGGAGAGGGTTGGGGAGAGGGGGTGGTTTCGTGCGACGGTGACATAT
>JAPSLC010000094.1 GCA_031181345.1 Cupriavidus sp.
TCAAGAACTCGCAAGCCGTGATCGACAGCATCGCCGACAAGAAGATCGTTCACAAGAACAAGGCAGCGCGCCACAAGTCGCGTCTGTCGGCTGCGATCAAGGCCATGGCCGCCTGATTGCCGCGTTCACCGGCCGCGCCTGGCGCGCGGTCGGCGCAGTAAAAAAAGCCCGTCTGATGACGGGCTTTTTGCATTTCGTCTTGCGTTTCGTTGTTGGACTCAATCGAGCGAGCAGGCCTCGACCAGTTGCAGGTGATTGTCGCGCGCGAAGTTCAGCACGAAGTCCAGTGCCTTCGGTTCGATCTCGCGCAGCCGCGCATCGACCACCACGCATTTGACGCCGCCGGCCATCACCGGGCGCACGTAGGGGGAATAGCTCAGGCGGGGATCGCCGGTGTCGCCGGGCGGCCGAAATTGCGCCATCACGCCGCACAGCCGTTCAGCCCAATCGCTCGGACGGAAGGTCTTGCCTTCCTTGGTGATGCCCTGGATGAAGTACTGGCGAACGGTGGAATTCATGGACTGCGGTGAGGCTGGTGACTCGACGGGAAACCCGCAACGGGCGCCCGTTTGACGCGGCGAGCGGCGATGGGTTCGCGCGAATCTTGCCGGAAGGCGGGGCGTCGGTAGTGGCGGGGGCACTTTTGATGCCGGCGGCGGGCGGCGGCAAGGGTATGCCGGGCCCCGCGTGAATCAGCGAGTATTATATCTTATATAAGACTGCCGCATAAGCCGTGAGGGTCCCCCCTGGCTCGGCCGTGCGCCCGCGCAGGCTCGCCAAAGCAGGAATAATCCCTTATGATTCCTGAACTCACATTGCGCAAGCGACGCGAAAGGCGGCTCCGCGACAGCGTGGTTCCATGACCGTTCATGGCCTCGCGTGTCCCCATCGAGCCGCCTTCTTTGTTTTATGAGCCCAACGCCGATCAAGCACTACCTCCAGTTCAGCGACCTCGATGCGAAGGAGTACGAGTACCTGCTCGACCGCGCCCGGATTCTGAAGACCAAGTTCAAGAACTACGAGACCTGGCATCCGCTGCACGACCGTACGCTGGCGATGATCTTCGAGAAGAACTCGACCCGCACGCGATTGTCGTTCGAGGCCGGCATCCACCAGCTCGGCGGCCACGCGGTATTCCTGAACACGCGCGACTCGCAGCTGGGGCGCGGCGAGCCGATCGAGGACGCCGCGCAGGTGATCTCCCGCATGGTCGACATCATCATGATCCGCACCTTCGGGCAGGAGATCATCGACCGGTTCGCCGCGCATTCGCGCGTGCCGGTGATCAACGGGCTGACCAACGAATACCATCCGTGCCAGGTGCTGGCCGACGTCTTCACCTATATCGAGCATCGCGGCAGCATCCGCGGCAAGGTGGTGGCGTGGATCGGCGATGCCAACAACATGGCCTACACGTGGATCCAGGCCGCCGAGCGACTGGGTTTCACCTTCCATTTCTCGGCGCCGCCGGGGTATCAGCTCGATCCGGCGATGGTGCCGGCCAGCGCCGCGAGCCTGGTCAAGGTCTTCGAGGACCCGCTGGCCGCGTGCCAGGGCGCCGATCTGGTGACCACCGACGTCTGGACCAGCATGGGCTTCGAGGCCGAGAACGAGGTCCGCAAGCGTGCCTTCCAGGACTGGATGGTGACCACGGCGATGATGGACCGCGCCAATCCCGACGCGCTGTTCATGCACTGCCTGCCGGCGCACCGCGGCGAGGAAGTCGAGGCCGCCGTGATCGACGGTCCCAAGAGCGTGGTCTGGGACGAGGCCGAGAACCGGCTGCACGTGCAGAAGGCGCTGATGGAGTACCTGCTGTGCGGGCGCTATTGAGCGACGCGTCGGATCGATGATCCGATCGATCGTTTAGCGCGCCCGAGCCGCGCCGTCCGGCGATGTGCCGCCCAAGCCCGGGCGGTCATGTCAAAATAGCGGCTTTCCGTTTTTCGTTATCCAGATGCGCGGGCTGTCTTACCTGCCGGTCCGCGTCTCTTTTGCGCATCGAGTCGAACATGAGCGATATCAAGAAAGTCGTGCTCGCCTACTCCGGCGGGCTGGACACTTCGGTGATCCTGAAGTGGCTGCAAGACACCTACCAATGCGAGGTGGTCACCTTCACGGCCGACATCGGCCAGGGTGAGGAACTGGAGCCGGCTCGCCAGAAGGCGCTCAAGTTCGGCATCAAGCCCGAGAACATCTTCATCGACGACCTGCGCGAAGAATTCGTGCGCGACTTCGTCTTCCCGATGTTCCGCGCCAATGCGGTCTACGAGGGCGAATACCTGCTGGGCACGTCGATCGCCCGCCCGCTGATCGCCAAGCGCCAGATCGAGATCCTGCGCAGCACCGGCGCCGACGCCGTGTCGCACGGCGCCACCGGCAAGGGCAACGACCAGGTGCGCTTCGAGCTCGGCTATTACGGCCTGGAGCCGGGCGTCAAGGTCATCGCCCCGTGGCGCGAGTGGGACCTGCTGTCGCGCGAGAAGCTGCTGGCCTACGCCGAGAAGGCCGGCATCGAAATCGACATGAAGCACAAGAAGGGCGGCGCCCCGTACTCGATGGACGCCAACCTGCTGCACATCTCGTTCGAAGGCCGCCATCTGGAAGACCCGAAGGCCGAGGCCGAGGAAGACATGTGGCGCTGGACGGTGTCGCCGGAGCAGGCGCCGGATGCGCCCGAGTTCCTCGACATCGAGTTCGAGCAGGGCGACATCGTCGCGCTGAACGGCAAGCGCATGTCGCCCGCCGAAGTGCTGACCGAACTGAACCGCCTGGGCGGCAAGCATGGCATCGGCCGATTGGACCTGGTCGAGAACCGCTACGTCGGCATGAAGAGCCGCGGCTGCTATGAAACCCCGGGAGGCACGATCCTGCTGCGCGCCCACCGCGCGATCGAATCGATCACGCTGGACCGCGAAGTCGCCCACCTGAAGGACGACCTGATGCCGCGCTACGCCAGCCTGATCTACAACGGCTACTGGTGGAGCCCGGAGCGCCGCGCGCTGCAGGTGCTGATCGACCATACCCAGCAGAACGTCAACGGCTGGGTGCGCGTCAAGCTGTACAAGGGCAACGTCATCGTGCTGGCCCGCGATTCGAAGGACACGCTGTTCGACAAGAACATTGCGACGTTCGACGAAGACTTCGGCGCCTACAACCAGGCCGACGCCGGCGGCTTCATCAAGCTGAACGCACTGCGCATGCGTATCGCCGAAAATGCGCGCCGCCAGCGCGGCGAGTAAGTCGCCAGCGAGCGGCTGCTACGCGCATCGGTAAGGAAGGAGAGGGGCCCAGGCGGCCCCTCTTTTCATGCCCGCGAATGTCCGCGAATGTCCGCACATGTCCGCACATGTCCGCACATGTCCGCACCCGACTTCCATCGTTTATCAGGAGAGCAGTGATGAGCCAGTTCGACAATGTTTCCGTGGTCAAGCAAGCCAATCTGTATTTCGACGGCAAATGCGTCAGCCATACCGTGCTGTTTCCGGACGGCACGCGCAAGACGCTGGGCGTGATCTTCCCCGCGTCGCTGACCTTCAAGACCGGCGCGCCGGAAATCATGGAGATCAATGCCGGCGTCTGCCGCGTGCGGCTGGCGGGCTCGGACGAGTGGCAGACCTACGGCGCGGGCCAGCAGTTCAACGTCCCGGGCGACAGCAGTTTCGATATCGAGATACAGCAGACCCTCGACTACGTCTGCCACTTCGGCTGATCGCCCCTCGCGCGTCCGCGGCCGCGCGAATACGGCGGCCGTCTCCCGATCGTCCCGCTTCACGGAGTTCCGGCATGGCAAATCGACACAAGCCGATCAATCTCGCCCTGCAAGGCGGCGGCGCGCACGGCGCCTTCGGCTGGGGCGTGCTCGACGCGCTGCTGGAGGATGGCCGCCTGCGCTTCGACGGCATCAGCGGCACCAGCGCCGGCTCGATGAACGCGGTGGTGATGATCGACGGCCTGCTCGAAGGCGGCCCCGAACGTGCGCGAGAGAAGCTGCACGACTTCTGGTTCGGCGTGTCGCGCGCCGGCTCGCCGTTCTCGACGCTGGGCCAGCAGACGGTCGACTGGCTGTCCGGCCAGCCGGGCAACAGCTGGCCGCTGCAGGACTGGATGCGGATGTGGTCGGGCTGGTGGAGCGCGACCGCGCAGGGCAGCACGTTCAACCCCTTGCGCTCGCTGCTGGAGGATCAGGTGGACTTCGAGCGCGTGCGGGCCTGCCCGGAATCGAAGCTGTTCATTGCCGCCACCGACGTCAACAGCGGCAACGTGCGCGTGTTCCAGACGGCTGACCTGACGGTCGACGCCGTGCTGGCCTCGGCCTGCCTGCCCTATCTGTATCCGGCCATCGAGATCGGCGACCGCTACTACTGGGACGGCGGCTATATGGGCAATCCGGTGCTGTTCCCGTTCTTCTACCAGACCGCGACGCGCGACATCCTGGTGGTGCACATCAATCCGATCTCGCGACCCGACGTGCCCACGCAGCCGCAGGAAGTGATGGAGCGGCTCAACGAGATCACCTTCAATGCGTCGCTGCTGCGCGAGATGCGTGCGATCGCCTTCGTGCAGAAGCTGCTCGACGAGGAGTGGCTCAAGCCCGAATACCGCGACAAGCTCAAATACATCCTGCTGCATTCGATCCGCGCCGACGAGGCGCTGGCCGACCTGTCGTCGTCGAGCAAGCTGGTGACCGACTGGAATTTCCTGCTGATGCTGCGGGAGCGGGGACGCACCGCCGCGCAGGCCTGGCTCGAGCAGCATTACGACGCCGTCGGCAAGCGCGGCACCGTCGATATCCGCAAGGAGTTCCTGCAGGACCTGCCGTTGTAAGGAATCGGCGATCGGCGATCGAGCGGCCGGAGGTCTTCTCTCCTCTCCCGCTCGCGGGAGAGGAGCCGGGGGAGAGGGCAGAGCGCAGGCAATATCGCCGGCGCTACAGCACCACCGGCTCGGGCTCGATCCCGACGCCAAAGCGCTCCCGCACCGTGTCCGCGATGCGCGTCGCCAGTGCCAGCAGCGCGCGGCCGTCGCCGCCGCCGTGGTGCACCAGCACCAGCGCCTGCCGCTCGTGCACGCCGACCGCGCCTTCGCGCAGGCCCTTGAAACCGCAGCGATCGATCAGCCAGCCAGCGGCCAGCTTGTAGCTGCCATCGGGCTGCAGATGGCTGACCAGGTCCGGATGCCGGGCCACCAGCGCGTCGCGCTGGGCGGCGCTGATGACGGGGTTCTTGAAGAAGCTGCCGGCATTGCCCAGCACGGCGGGGTCGGGCAGCTTGCGCTGGCGGATCGCGATGACCGCATCGCGGATCGCGGCCGCATCGGGCTCCAAACGATCGTGCAGCTCGCGCGCCAGCTCGGCATAGCCGAGCGCCGGTTGCCAGCAGCGCGGCAGGCGCAACGTGACCGCGGTGATCACGTAGCGATCCCGGCCGGCCTGCTTGAACAGGCTGTCCCGATAGCCGAAGGCGCAATCGCCCAGGCTCAGCGTGACGAAGCGGCGGGCTTGCCGGTCCCAGGCGCGCAGGCTGTGGAACCGCTCGCGCAGCTCGACGCCGTAGGCGCCGATGTTCTGGATCGGCGCGGCGCCCACGCTGCCGGGAATCAGCGCCAGGTTTTCGAGGCCGGGCATGCCATCGGCGATGGTCCGATTGACGGTGGCGTGCCAGTTCTCGCCGGCACCCACCGTCACCAGCCAGGCATCGTCGTATGCGGCGACCGCGTAGCCCGGAATCTGCATCAGCAGCACCACCGCATCGAGATCGCCGGTCAGCACCACGTTGCTGCCGCCACCCAGCACGACCACCGGACGCTGCGCGGCGCGCGGGTCGGCGAGCGCCTCGACGAGGTCGCTTTCGCTGCGCACCGCCACCGCGAAGCGCGCGCGTACGTCGAAACCCAATGTGTTGTGCTGGCGCAGCGGATAAAATTCGTGGAAATCTGCCATGCGGAAAAAGTTGCCGGACGAGAACGCCCGAACAGCGGGATGGAGCGGAACGGCCTGACTGCAGGGTTGGCGGGATTATACGGAACCACCGGCGAGGGCCGGCCGGTTCACGGATCGAACATGGGTACCCGAGGTCCGAGGTACCGGAAATACAGAAGGAGTAGGCGATGCCGTCGTTTGACGTGGTGTGCGAAGCGAATATGGTCGAGGTCAAGAATGCGGTCGAGCAGGCCAACAAGGAAATCTCGACCCGCTTCGACTTCAAGGGTTCCGATTCCCGTGTCGAGCAGAAGGAAGGCGAGCTGACCGCGTTTGCCGATGACGACTTCAAGCTCGGCCAGGTCAAGGATGTGCTGCTCAACAAGATGGCCAAGCGCAATGTCGACGTGCGCTTCCTCGACTACGGCAAGACCGAGAAGATCAGCGGCGACAAGGTCAAGCAGGTCATCACGATCAAGAAGGGCGTTACCGGCGACCTGGCCAAGAAGATCGTGCGCATGATCAAGGACAGCAAGATCAAGGTGCAGGCCAGCATCCAGGGCGATGCGGTACGCGTGTCCGGCACCAAGCGCGACGATCTGCAAGGCGTGATCGCGATGCTGCGCAAGGACGTGCCCGAGGCGCCGCTGGACTTCAACAACTTCCGCGACTGAAGTCCGGACCGGGGCATTGGGATGCCGACGCGGCGCCGCTGACGGGCCGCGTCTTTCTTCGTGGCCCGTTTTCCTGACGCCCTTTATTGCGCGGGCAGGCCGCCGATCTTCGCGCCGGCCTTGATGCCCTTCTGCGCGAACCATCCCTGGTTCATCTCCAGCGCATAGCGGATCGCCGCCTTCGGGCAGTGGTTGTCCTCGCTGTGCGGCCGCATGTCCTCGATATTGACGATGGTGCCGTCGTCCGCCAGGAAGGCGATCGACAAAGGCAGCTCGGTGTTCTTCATCCAGAAGCAATGGCCGGCCTTCTGCTCGAACACGAACAGCATGCCGGTATTGGCGGGCATCGACTTGCGGTACATCAGCCCCTGCTGACGGGACTGCTGATCGGCGGCGACCTCGGCCCGGATCACGTACATGCCGGCGCTCAGCGACACCACCGGCAGCCGCTGCTGCGTTTGCGTTTGCGCTTGCGCGAGCGGGGCCAGCAGCGCCGCGCCGCAGGCGAGGGCGGCGAGCCAACGTGCCAGCGGACGGCGGGCCGAAGGAAGCGAAGCGGGATCGAACGAAGCGACGGACGGCGGACGGCGGAAGGGCATGGCGGAAATCGCGAAGGTCATGGCGGCGAAGGCGGAAGAAGAAGGCAGAACCGCAGCCGCAAGCATAGCGCAGCGCGGCTAGGCTGGCCGCCCGCGCCGGTTTGCGTTCGGAGTGCGGCCGACGTTGGTACGGTCCCCGTCGATGCGGCTGGCGTTCGTGCGACCCGGACCCGACCGAGGTCGGACAGGGATGGCACCGCGGGCGGGGCCGCTCATGCCCAGGCTCTGCGGCGCGACCTGCTGCCATTGCCCGGGCGCGAGGCCCAACTGGCGCAGGTCCAGCGCGCCGATGCCGACCCGGACCAGCCGCAGCGTCGGGTAGCCGACCGCCGCGGTCATGCGGCGCACCTGCCGGTTCTTGCCTTCATGGATCACGATCTCCAGCCACTGGGTCGGGATCGCAGCGCGATAGCGGATCGGCGGCGTGCGTGGCCACAGGAAATCCGGCTCGTCGATCAACGCGGCCTGCGCCGGCAGCGTGTGGAAATCGCCAAGGTCCAGGCCCGCACGCAGCCGCGCCAGGGCCGCCTCGTCAGGCACGCCCTCGACCTGCGCCAGATAGGTCTTGGCCAGCTTCTGCCTCGGATCGGCGATGCGCGCCTGCAGTACGCCGTCATCGGTCAGCAGCAGCAGCCCTTCGCTGTCGGCGTCTAGCCGGCCGGCGGGGTAGACGTCCGGCATTGCGATCCAGTCGGCGAGCGTCTGGCGGCTCGGATGGGGCGAGAACTGGCTCATGGTGCCGAACGGCTTGTTCAGGGCGATCAGGGTCATGGGGGAACCGGTGCGGGAAAGGCGCCAGTATGCCGCAGCGGGCGCGACGCCAGCCCCTGACCGGGATGGCGGATGATGAAAAATTGCTGCATAATACGAAACCGGTCTTGTGTCTTATATAAGACCCGGATAGGACGCAGTCTCGCGATGCAGCAATGCCGGCGTCGCGAGGACCGTTACAATGCCTCCCGCTAGGCCCGCATTTCGCCGTCTGGTCACGAACCTGCCGGCCGTTCGAAAACCCCCGTTCCGTACTGGAGACGTCATGTACCAACACATCAAGGTCCCGGCCGGTGAGAAGATCACGGTCAACCAGGATCTCTCGCTGAATGTTCCGGACAATCCGATCATCCCTTATATCGAAGGCGACGGTACCGGCTTCGATATCACCCCGGTGATGATCAAGGTGGTGGACGCGGCCGTGGCCAAGGCCTACGCCGGCAAGCGCAAGATCTCGTGGATGGAGATCTACGCCGGCGAGAAGTCGACCAAGGTCTATGGCCCGGATGTGTGGCTGCCCGACGAAACCCTGGACGTGCTCCGCGAGTACGTGGTCTCGATCAAGGGCCCGCTGACCACGCCGGTCGGCGGCGGCATCCGCTCGCTGAACGTCGCGCTGCGCCAGCAGCTGGACCTGTATGTGTGCCTGCGCCCGGTGCGCTATTTCAAGGGCGTCCCCTCGCCGGTGCGCGAGCCCGAGAAGACCGACATGGTGATCTTCCGTGAGAACTCGGAAGACATCTACGCCGGTATCGAGTGGGAAGCCGAGAGCGAGCAGGCCAAGAAGGTCATCGCCTTCCTGCAGAACGAAATGGGCGTCAAGAAGATCCGCTTCCCGGAGACCTCGGGTATTGGCGTCAAGCCCGTGTCGAAGCAGGGCACCCAGCGCCTGGTCCGCAAGGCCATCCAGTACGCGATCGACAACGACAAGCCCTCGGTGACCCTGGTCCACAAGGGCAACATCATGAAGTTCACCGAAGGCGGCTTCCGCGACTGGGGCTACGAGCTGGCGCAGAAGGAATTCGGTGCCGAGCTGATCGACGGCGGCCCGTGGTGCAAGTTCAAGAATCCGAAGACCGGCAAGGACATCATCGTCAAGGACGCGATCGCTGACGCGTTCCTGCAGCAGATCCTGCTGCGTCCGGCCGAGTACTCGGTGATCGCCACGCTGAACCTGAACGGCGACTACGTTTCCGACGCGCTGGCCGCGCAGGTCGGCGGCATCGGCATCGCGCCGGGCGCCAACCTGTCGGACTCGGTGGCGATGTTCGAAGCCACCCACGGTACCGCGCCGAAGTACGCCGGCAAGGACTACGTGAACCCGGGTTCGGAAATCCTGTCGGCGGAAATGATGCTGCGCCATATGGGCTGGACCGAGGCGGCGGACCTGATCATCTCGTCGATGGAGAAGTCGATCCTGTCGAAGAAGGTCACGTACGACTTCGCCCGCCTGCTCGAAGGCGCGACCCAGGTTTCGTGCTCGGGCTTCGGTCAGGTGATGATCGACAACATGTAATCGCCGACCTCGCTCGCGTTGCGCGAACCCCCGTTGCCGTCAGGCAGCGGGGGTTTGTTTTTTAGCGCGGATTCAAGGCCGGGAAGTCGCATTGAAACTGGCGTCGCCCCCGGGGGCGCCTCGCGGCAGCAGGAATGGAAAAGGCCCGGCATTGCCGGGCCCTTTCCCCAGGATTCAACGACCTGCGCCTCGGCAATCGATGATCCGATTGCCCCCGCCGGACGCGTGCCGCCGAAGCCTGTAGCGACCGCCGCGCGCTCTGCCGGCCGGTGCGGTCGCGATGTCGCGCTCAGGCGGCGCTCTGGATGTTCGTGGCTTGCTTGCCCTTCGGACCTTGCACGATTTCGAACGAAACGCGCTGGCCCTCTTTCAGGGTCTTGAAGCCATTCATCTGGATAGCCGAAAAGTGCGCAAACAGTTCTTCGTTACCGTCGTCCGGGGTGATAAACCCGAAGCCCTTGGCATCATTGAACCATTTGACCGTACCGCTTGCCATAAACTCCCCCAACGAAAAAACAGATTTCAAACAGGGGGGCGCTCAGGCCAGCCGCCGGCGCAACGAGCGGTTGCACCAAACACAGCAGCGCCTCTGTCGAGGCGCCGCTACCGGCTCCGTAGGCCTCCCTGCTCACGGAGCATTCGGGGTCCGGCCTGTTGCTTTGGCTCGCGGGACCGGACCTGAATGTCCGAACGATTCTTCTGGCAAACAATCAGACTGTCAAGACGGCACATTCCCGACCCTGACGCCAATGTGGCAGGAATGGGACGGCCGGCAACCGTGCTACTGTGACGGCTCGCGCAGCGTATTGGCACGCGTTCGGGCACGCTCCCGGGCACGCCGTTACCCGCTGCGCCGGGCAGCGCGGTTAGAGGGTCGAGGAATGGTCCGGAAATGGTAGCTGGCCCTTGAAACCAACAGCTTTTGCCCAAATTGCAGACTTGAGCGGAGGGGTTAGAATAAAGCCATGGCTACACGGCTGGCGAATGTCCCACAACGCGATGCAGGCACCGTACTGGAGCGGAAAGAGCAGGCGCTCAAACC
>JAPSLC010000027.1 GCA_031181345.1 Cupriavidus sp.
GCTTTGTCCGTCCATCACTTCTCCCTCCCGAACAGCCCGGCCGGCCGCAGCAGCAATACGATCACCATGATCAGGAACACCACGGTCGACGACGCTTCCGGATAGAACACCTTGGTCAGGCCCTCGACCACGCCCAGCCCGAGGCCGGTGACGATCGAGCCCAGGATCGAGCCCATGCCGCCGATCACCACCACCGCGAACACCACGATGATCAGGTTCTGCCCCATCAGCGGCGAGATCTGGATCACGGGCGCGGCCAGCACGCCAGCGAAGGCGGCCAGCGCGACGCCGAAGCCGTAGGTCAGCGTGACCATCAGCGGCACGTTGACGCCGAAGGCCTCGACCAGCTTCGGATTTTCGGTGCCGGCGCGCAGATAGGCGCCGAGCTTGGTCTTCTCGATCATGTACCAGGTGGCCAGGCACACCACCAGCGAAGCGACCACCACCCAGGCGCGGTAGTTGGGCAGGATCATGAAGCCCAGGTCGGTCGCGCCCGACAGCAACTCGGGCGTCGAATACGGCAGGCCCGACACGCCGTAGATCGAACGGAACACGCCCTCGATCACCAGCGTGATGCCCAGCGTCAGCAGCAGCCCGTAGATATGGTCCAGCTTGTAGATCCAGCGCAGCATGGTCTTCTCGATGACCACGCCGATCACGCCGACCACCACCGGGGCGAGCAGCAGCATCACCCAGTAGTTGAGCCCGGCGTACTCCATGCCCATCCAGGCCAGCACCGCGCCGAGCATGAACAGCGCACCGTGCGCGAAATTGATGACGTTGAGCAGGCCGAAGATCACCGCCAGGCCAAGGCTCAACATCGCATAGAAAGCCCCGTTGACCAGCCCGAGCAACAGCTGGGACAACATGGCGGGCAAGGGAATACCGAAGATGTCCATCGCAGGCGTCAGCTATGCGGCGCCGCGGGCCCGTTCCGCGCCGGCCCGCCATCCATCGAGGAAGGCATGGGCCGGGGGCAGCGAACGCGCACGCGGCGCCGGTCGTTCATCGGGCCGCAGCGATGCGCAAGGCGCGCACCGCACGGCCGCCCTCGCTTACTTCTTCAGCAGCGCGCACTTCGACTCGGCGGGCGTCGTGAAGGCCTGGTCGCCCGGGATCGTGGCCACGACCTTCAGGTAGTCCCAGGGCTTCTTCGACTCGGCCGGGCTCTTGACCTGCATCAGGTACATGTCATGAATGGCGCGGCCGTCGGCGCGGATATAGCCCTTGGTGTAGAAGTCGTCGATCTTCATCTTCTTCAGCTCGGCCATCACCTTGTCCGGATCGTCGGTCTTGGCCGCCTCCACCGCCTTCAGGTAGGTGCGCACCGCCGAGTAGTCGGCCGCCTGCAGGCTGCTCGGCATCTTCTTGTTCTTGGCGAAGAAGCGGTTGGCGAACTTGCGGGTCTCGTCGTTCATGTCCCAGTACCAGCTGTCGGTCATCAGCAGGCCTTCGGTGTTCTTCAGCCCGAGGCTGTGCACATCGTTGATGAACATCAGCAGGCCGGCGATCTTCATGTTCTTGGTGATGCCGAATTCCTTGGCCGCCTTGATCGAGTTGATGGTGTCGCCACCGGCGTTGGCCAGGCCCAGGATCTGCGCCTTCGAAGACTGCGCCTGCAGCAGGAAGGACGAGAAGTCCGATGCCGACAGCGGATGGCGCACCGAGCCGACCACCGTGCCGCCATTGGCCTTGACCACCGCCGAGGTGTCGTTCTCCAGCGAGTGGCCGAAGGCGTAATCCGCGGTCAGGAAGAACCACGACTTGCCGCCCTGCTTGACCACCGCGCTGCCGGTGCCCTTGGCCAGCGCCACCGTGTCATAGGCGTAGTGCACCGTGTACGGCGAGCACTCTTCGTTGGTCAGGCGGGCCGTGCCGGCGCCGATGTTGATGTAGACCTTCTTCTTTTCCTGCGCGACCTTGTTCATCGCCAGCGCGGTACCGGAGTTGGTGCCGCCCAGCAGCATGTCCAGGCCCTGCTGGTCCATCCATTCGCGCGCCTTCGACGCGGCGATGTCGGCCTTGTTCTGGTGGTCGGCCGACAGCAGCTCGATCGGCTTGCCGAGCACCTTGCCGCCGGCGTCCTCGATCGCCATCTTGACCGCCTCGACGCCCGACTTGCCGTCGATGTCCGCGTACAAGCTGGACATGTCGGTGATGAAGCCGATCTTGACCGAGTCACCCGATACCTGGGCGGAGGCCGCTCCGGCCGCCATGCCCGTCACCAAGGCCGCCATCGCGGCTGCGAGCCGTTTGATCTTCATTGCTTGTCTCCTGTGTTTCGGCGGCCTCGCGCCGCCCGTTCCTACCACCGTACCTTCGACCGTACCTTCGACCATGCCTGCGACCCCGAAGGATCAGACCCCAAGCAGTTCGTGCAACACCGGCATCTTCTGTTCGAGCTCGCCGGCGCCGAAGCGCTCGACGATGGTGCCGTGCTCCATCACATAGAAGCGGTCCGCCAGCGGCGCGGCGAAGCGGAAGTTCTGCTCCACCATCACCACCGTGTACCCCTTCTGCTTCAGCATCCGGATCATGCGGGCCAGCGCCTGCACGATCACCGGTGCCAGTCCTTCCGAAATCTCGTCGAGCAGCAGCAGATTGGCGCCGGTGCGCAGGATGCGCCCGACCGCCAGCATCTGCTGCTCGCCGCCCGACAGGCGCGTGCCCTGGCTCTGCCGGCGTTCGGCCAGATTCGGGAACATCTCGTAGATCTCGGCCTCGCTCATGCCCTGCTTGGCCGCGCTGCCCTTCAGCTGCGGCGGCAGCAGCAGGTTCTCCTCGCAGGACAGGCTGGCGAAGATGCCGCGTTCCTCGGGGCAGTAGCCGATGCCGTAGTGCGCGATCTTGTGCGTCGGCAAGTGGATCGTCTCGTGGCCGTCGATCTTGATCGAGCCCTTGCGCGTGCCGGTCAGGCCCATGATCGCGCGCAGCGTGGTGGTGCGGCCCGCGCCGTTGCGGCCCAGCAGCGTGACCACCTCGCCGCGGTTCACGGTCAGGTCCACCCCGTGCAGGATGTGCGATTCGCCGTACCAGGCCTGCAGGCCGCGGATCTCGAGGGCGGGCGTGTTTTCTGTCGTCATGTCGTCGCTCCGCTGGCTGTCAGTGCGCGCCCTGCAGCTCGGCCTCGGCCGTGCCCATATAGGCTTCCATCACGCGCGGATCCTTCGAGACCTGCTCGTACGGCCCTTCGGCCAGGATCGCGCCCCGCTGCAGCACGGTGATGGTGTCCGCGATCGACGACACCACGTTCATGTTGTGTTCG
Organism: Cupriavidus sp.; assembly: GCA_031181345.1. GTDB lineage: Bacteria > Pseudomonadota > Gammaproteobacteria > Burkholderiales > Burkholderiaceae > Cupriavidus. The sequence continues at coordinate 3,266 of JAPSLC010000027.1, forward strand.
ACCATCAGGATGGTGCGGCCGGCGGACACCTTCTTGATCAGCTGCGTGACGCGGTCCACGTCCTCGTGTCCCATGCCCTGGGTCGGCTCGTCGAGCAGCATCAGCTCCGGCTCCATCGCCAGCGTGGTGGCGATCTCCAGCGCGCGCTTGCGGCCGTACGGCAGGTTGACGGTCACGGTGTCGGCGAACTCGGTCAGGCCGACCTGTTCGAGCAGCGCCATCGCCTCGTCGTCGAGCACCGACAGCGTGCGTTCGCTGCGCCAGAAGTGGAAATGCGTGCCGAGCTTGCGCTGCAGCCCGATGCGCACGTTATCGCGCACGCTCAGGTGCGGAAACACCGCCGAGATCTGGAACGAGCGGATCACGCCGCGGCGCGCGATCTGCGCGGGCTTCTCGCCGGTGATGTCGATGCCGTTGAACAGAATGGTGCCGGTGGTCGGCACCAGGAATTTCGTCAGCAGATTGAAGCAGGTGGTCTTGCCCGCTCCGTTGGGGCCGATCAGCGCATGGATGGAGCCGCGCCTGACCCGCAGATTGACGTCGCTGACCGCGGTAAACCCCTTGAACTCCTTGGTGAGGTTGCGCGTCTCCAGGATGGTTTCCTGCTGGTTCATGTCTCCTGCCCGTCCTCGTTCGGCGCGACGCATGGCTTCTGGCCGGTCGTGCCCGGATTCGACCCGCGATCCCGGCCGGCGCTGCGCGAAAGTCCGCGCGGGTGGGATCGCCTTGTCTGCAATGTCTTATTGGTTGTGTAGCAGCGCGCTGGGTGGCAGCGGCGGCGCGGTCGGATGCAAGCGCGGATGCCAGCGCAGATGCGACCACAGATGTGAGCGCGGCATCACGACTGTCCGGCGTCTATTGTGGGCACCTGTTGCGTCGCAAAACATCCGGGTTTGCACTGAGCATGAAACATGAACCAGCTGTCATGTTTGTCAGGCAGTGCGGACGTGTTGCCGTGGAGAACTGCCAAAGGAGATCGGTGCGGCGCCGCGGGGGCGGCGCCGCACCGTCATGCTGCGCCCGCGGGTCAGCCGCGCGCGCCGCTGCGCCAGTCCTCGCGGATCATGTCGCTGGCGCGCTCGGCGATCATGATGGTCGGCGAGTTGGTATTGCCGGAGGTGATCAGCGGCATCACCGAGGCGTCGACCACGCGCAGGCCCTGCACGCCGATCACGCGCAGGCGCTGGTCGACCACCGCCTGCGGATCGTCCGGCTTGCCCATGCGGCAGGTGCCGACCGGGTGGAAGATCGTGGTGCCGATATCGCCGGCCGCGCGCGCCAGCGACTCGTCGTCCTCGACATGCGGACCCGGCAGCCATTCCTGCGGCCGGTACGGTGCCAGCGCCGGCGCGGCGACGATGCGGCGGGTCAGCCGAAGCGAGTCCGCCGCGACCTTGCGGTCCTCGTCGGTCGACAGGTAGTTGGGTGCGATCACCGGCGCCTGGCGGAAGTCCGGGCTGTCGATGTGGACGCTGCCGCGCGAGGTCGGCCGCAGATTGCAGACGCTGGCGGTGAAGGCGTTGAAGCGATGCAGCGGCTCGCCGAACTTGTCCAGCGACAGCGGTTGCACGTGGTACTCGACATTGGGCCGCGCCTGGTCCGGATCCGAGCGCGCGAACGCGCCCAGTTGCGACGGCGCCATGCTCATCGGTCCGCTCTGGTTCCACGCGTACTGCAGCCCGATGCCGAGCTTGCCCCACCAGTTGCCGACGCGCGTATTGAGCGTGCGCACGCCCTCGACCTTGACGATCATGCGCAGCTGCAGATGGTCCTGCAGGTTCTCGCCCACGCCCGGCAACGCCTGCCGCACCGGGATGCCGAGCGCCTGCAGCCGTTCGGGCTGGCCGATGCCGGACAGCTCCAGCAGCTGCGGCGTGTTGACCGCGCCCGCGGCAAGGATCACCTCGCGCCGCGCCGCCACCGTATGCGCCTGGCCGCCGCCCACGTAATGCAGGCCGCTGCAGCGGCGCCCGTCGAAGGTCAGCTCGCTGACCTGCGCGCCGGTGACGATGGTCAGGTTCGGCCGTTCGGACGCGCGCCGCAGGAAGGCCTTAGAGGTGTTCCAGCGAATGCCGCGGCGCTGGTTGACCTCGAAGTAGCCGACGCCGAAGTTGTCGCCCCGGTTGAAGTCATCGGTGCGGGGAATGCCGGTCTGCTCGGCCGCGTCGATGAAGCGCTCGAGGATGTCCCAGCGCAGGCGCTGCGGCTCGACGCGCCATTCGCCGCCGGCGCCGTGATAGTCGTCGGCGCCGCGATGATGGTCCTCGCTGCGCTTGAACAGCGGCAGCACGTTGTCCCAGCGCCAGCCGTCATCGCCGGTGATGCGTGCCCACTCGTCGTAATCCTCGCGCTGCCCGCGCATGTAGATCATGCCGTTGATCGACGAGCAGCCGCCGAGCACGCGGCCGCGCGGATAGATCAGCGACCGCCCGTTCAGGCCGGCCTCGGCGACGGTGCGATACATCCAGTCGGTGCGCGGATTGCCGATGCAGTACAGATAGCCGACGGGAATATGGATCCAGTGGTAGTCGTCCTTGCCGCCCGCCTCGAGCAGCAGCACGCTGACATCGGCGTCCTGCGTCAGCCGGTTGGCCAGCACGCAGCCCGCGGTGCCGCCGCCGACGATGATGTAGTCGTAGGTCTCCATGCTTTTCTTCTAGGTTGGGTAGTCGATCGGGCTGCAGTCGTCCGCCGCGGGAGGACGGCCGGCAAGCGAGGTGTTGGCGTTCAGGCGTTGGGCGTTGCGTCGATATCGGCGATCGGGTCGAATCGGGTCGAATCGGAGCCAATCGGATCGAATCGCGCCCGCGTGCGCTTCAGCGCTCCGTGTCGGTCACCGGCTGCAGATGGCGCCGCAGCCAGTCGCTCAGCGCGTCCAGCACCTCGGCCCGCAGCGCCGCCTGCTCGTTGAAGATCTCGTGGTAGGCGTGCTCGAACCAGATGCATTCGCGCAGGTCGGCCGGCGCATTGTCGCAGAAGCGCCGGCTGCCCGCCGGATCGACCACGCGATCGGCGCCCGCCACCAGCAGCAGCGTCGGCGCCTCGAGCAGCGGCGCATCGGCCTGCGCGCGCTCGATGCCGAGCATCATGCTTTGCAGGATGCCGGCCGTCAGCGTGCGCTGCACCAGCGGATCGCTGCGATAGCCGGCCACTTCGGCAAGATCGTGGCTCAGGTCGGTCGGACGGACCGGACTGGGTACGCGCAGGTTCGGCGCCAGCGTCAGCAGCATCCGCTGCAGCGTCAGCATCGCGCCGTCGATGCGCAGCGCCAGCGCCGGCGAGGACAGCACCAGCGCGCGCACCGGCCGCACCCGCGAGGTCGCCAGCCGCGCCGCCACCAGCCCGCCCATGCTGTGGCCGAGCACGATCGGCAGTTCGGGCCAGCGCTGCACCGCGCGGTCGTAGATCTCGACCAGATCGTCGAGGAAGACGTCGGGCCGCTCGGCCACCATGCGTGCGCCGCCGCTGGCGCCATGGCCGCGCTGGTCGTAGGCGACCACGCGCAACCCCAGCGCGCACAGGCGCTGCGCCACGTGGGCATAGCGCCCGCAGTGCTCGGCCAGCCCGTGTACCAGCAGCAGCGTGCCCGACGGCTCGGGCCACTGCCGCGAGTCTGGCAGCCAGGTGCGCAGCAGCAGTTCGGTACCGTCGCGCATGCGCTGGCGGCTTTCGGCCGGCGCGATGGCGGCGGGCTCGGATGCATCCATTCGATCGCTCTCCTCGTCGGCGCGCGGCGCGGCCGCACGCCGGTCAGCGTTCAAGAGTGGCAGGCGTGGCGCGCATTGCCGTCGGGCGCATTGCGGTCGGGCGTGTCGTCGGCGGACTGCGCGCGCCCGGGCTCGGCAAAGTCGGCGAGGATCGGGCAATCGGGCCGCTCGTCGCCGCTGCACGCCTCGGCCAGCGTGCGCAGCGTATCGCGCATTGCCGCCAGTTCCGCGATGCGCGTTTCCAGCTCGGCGACATGGCGCAGCGTCAACGCCTTGACGTCGGCGCTGGCGCGCCCGCGGTCCTGCCACAGCAGCAGCAGGTTGCGGATCTCGTCCAGCGAGAACCCGAGATTACGGGCGCGCCGCACGAAGCGCAAGGTATGCAGCGCGCGCTCGTCGTAGCGCCGATAGCCCCCTTCGCTGCGCGGCGGCACGGGCAGCAGCCCGATCGATTCGTAGTGCCGGATCATCTTGGCGGACACGCCAGAGGCGGCCGCCGCTTCGCCGATATTCATCGCCTTGCTTCCTCCATGTTTCAGCGCTGCACGGCCGCCTTGCCTGCTGCCTGCGTGCCGACTGCCTGCGTGCCGACTGCCTGCGTGCCGACCGACTGCGTGCCCGCCTCGGGCCGCCAGCGCCGCAGCAGCAGCGCGTTGCCGACCACGCTGACGCTCGAGAAGGCCATCGCCGCGCCGGCCACTACCGGGCTGAGCAGGCCGGCCGCCGCCAGCGGAATGCCGATCACGTTGTAGACGAAGGCCCAGAACAGGTTCTGCCGGATCTTGCGCACGGTCCGGTGCGACATCGCCAGCGCATCGGCGACCAGGCCCGGATCGCCGCGCATCAGCGTGATGCCGGCCGCGTGCATCGCCACGTCGGTGCCGGTGGACATCGCGATGCCGACGTCCGCCGCGGCCAGCGCCGGCGCGTCGTTGACGCCGTCGCCGACCATCGCGACCACCGCGCCGCCGCGCTTGAGCGCCGCCACGCGCGCCGCCTTGTCCTCGGGCAGCACCTCGGCCTGCACGTCGTCGATGCCGAGCGCGTCGGCCACCTGCGCCGCGGCGCCATAGCTGTCGCCGGACAGCATCACGGTGCGCACGCCGGCCGCATGCAGGCGCGCCACCGCTTCGCGCGCGCCGGGCTTGATCGCATCGCCGAACGCGACCAGGCCTTCGACGCGGCGCGCCTCGATGCCGATCAGCCACGACACCGTGCGGCCGGCCCGGCGCAGCGCGTCGGCTTGGCGATGCAGTTCGGAACCCTCGTCCAGTTCGGCGCCCAGTTCCTTGCGCAGACGCTCGCTGCCGAGCGCGCAGGCGACGCCGTCGATGCGTCCGCTGATGCCGCGGCCCGGCAGCGCGCGCAGTTCGCTCGCCACCGGCACCGCCAGCGCACGCTGCTCGGCGGCATGCAGCACCGCACGGGCCAGCGGATGTTCGCTGCCGGCCTGCAGCGCGGCCAGGCGCGACAGCAGCAGCGACGACGCATCGTCGGCCGTTGCGTCGGCCGTGGTGTCAGCCGACAGCAGCGCCACCACCTCCGGCTGCCCGACCGTCAGCGTGCCGGTCTTGTCGAACGCGACCACGTTGACGCGATGCGCGGTCTCCAGCGCCTCGGCGTCCTTGACCAGGATGCCGGCCCGCGCGCCGGCACCGGTGCCGGCGATGATCGCAGTGGGCGTGGCCAGGCCCAGCGCGCACGGGCAGGCGATCACCAGCACCGCCACCGCGTTGAGCAGCGCCGACTGCCAGTCGCCCAGCGCCAGCCCCCAGCCCAGCAGCGTGACCAGCGCGATCGCCAGCACCACCGGCACGAACACCGCGCTGACGCGGTCGACCAGCCGCTGGATCGGCGCCTTGGCCGCCTGCGCATGTTCGACCATGCGGATGATGCGGGCCAGCACCGTTTCGGCGCCGACCGCGGCGGTGCGCAGCACCAGGCGGCCCTCGCCGTTGATGGCGCCGCCGGTCACGCGGTCGTCGACCTGCTTGGGCACCGGCAGGCTTTCGCCGGTCAGCATCGATTCGTCGGCATGGCTGTCGCCGTCGATCACCACGCCGTCGACCGGGATGCGCTCGCCCGGCAGCACCACCACCTGGTCGCCGACGCGTACCTGCGCCAGCGGCACCGTGGTGTCGACACCGTCGCGGCGCACGCGCGCGGTATCCGGCCGCAGCGCGGCCAGCGCGCGGATCGCGTCCGCGGTCTGGCGCTTGGCGCGGACCTCGAGCCATTTGCCGAGGCGAACCAGCGTGATCACCACCGCCGCGCTCTCGAAATACAGGTGCGGATGGCCCTCGCCATGGGCGGCGGCGCCCCGCCAGATCAGCCACAGCGACAGGCCGTAGGCGGCCGAGGTGCCGAGCGCGACCAGCAGGTCCATATTGCCGGTGCCGGCGCGCAGCGCCTTCCAGCCGGCACGATAGAAGCGCCAGCCGAACACGAACTGCACCGGCGTGGCCAGCAGCCATTGCCACAGCGCCGGCACGTTCCACGCGATGCCGAACCAGCCGAGCACCATCGGCGCGACCAGCGGCAGCGACAGCGCGGCCGGGATCGCCACGGACCAGGGTCCGGACCAGAAGTCCGCGGCGCGCTCCGGCGCGGCCTGCCCCGCCGTCGCGGTCTCGACCACCGGTTCGGCGGCATAACCGGCGCGGGACACGGCCTCGGTCAGCGCCGGCAGCATGTCGGCCGCGCTGCCGCCGACCAGCGTCACAAGAGCGCGTTCGGTGGCCAGGTTGACCTGGGCGTCCACCACGCCGGGCACCGCGCGCAGCGCGCGTTCGACGCGGCCGACGCAGGAGGCGCAGGTCATCTCGCGCACCGTCAGCTCGAGCTCGGTGCGCGGCACCGCGTAGCCAGCGGCGACGACGGCGTCGGCCGCCGCCGGCAGCACGGCCGCGCTGTCCGCCTGGACGGTGGCCTCTTCGGTGGCGAGGTTGACGGCGACCGAACGCACGCCCGGCACCTTGGCCAGCGCGTTCTCGACCCGGCGCACGCAGGAGGCGCAGGTCATCCCTTCGATCGGCAGGCGCCATTCGGGCGCGGCCGGCGTGGCGTTCGTACCGGCCGGGGCCGGAGACAGCGGAAGTGAAGAAGTGGACATGGCGGTTGACATCCTCGTTGACATAGCCTGTCACTGGATGTTGGACCTTACCATGCTAGGAAGGTCAAGGCCGCTGCGCCAATTGTTGGTAACCGGTGGCGGGGCTTGCGCTTGACATGATGGGAAGGTTCACAATGGCGACGTTCACCATCCATACCCAGGAGTTCAACGATGATGCAGTTTCAAGTGGAAGGCATGTCCTGCGGCCACTGCGTCGGCGCGATCACGCGTGCGGTGCAGCAGATCGATCCCGACGCACGGGTCTCGGCCGATATCGCGGCGCAGGCGGTCAGCGTGGAATCGGACGCCGATGCACAGGAAGTGCGGCAGGCCATCGAATCGGCCGGCTATCCGGTCAAGGGCTGACCCTGGCCTTGGCGTTGTCGTCCCCGCGCATGCGGGGACCCAGTGGCTTCAAAAGACGCCGAATTCCCGCGTGCGCGGGAATGACGTAATAGCGTTCGGCGACGCTCAGAAGCGGTAGCCGACGTTCAGGAAGGTCACGATCGGATCGATCTTGATCTTGGTGTGCGACACCACGGTCGCACCGCCCTGCGCGGAATTGCGCGTGACGAAGGTTGCGCGGGTGTCCAGCGGCAGGTAGGACACCGACAGGCCGACGTGCCAGCGCTCGTTGATCTTGTAGTTGGCCCCGATGTTGAAGACCGGATTCCACGACGCCTTGGCGCTGGCGGTCATGGTGGCGTTCGGGCCGAATTCCTGGCGCACGAACTGCTGGTTGGTGATGGTCTCGTCGCTGAACCAGGTGTAGTTGACGCCCAGGCCCACATACGGGCGGAAGCGCGAGGCCGGCTCCAGGAAGTGGTACTTGACCAGCACCGCCGGGCTCCACTGGCGCACCGTACCGAGCTTGCCGTACTTGCCGTAGCCCTTGTCGCCCTCGACATCGTGCTCGGGCGGGATACCGACGACGAACTCGGCCGAGATGTGGTCCGTGACGAAGTGGTCGATCGACAGGCCGAGCGTATTGGCCGCCTTGATGTCGGCGCCGGTATTGGGCCGCTGCATGCCGACCGGGCGGCCACCGACGCTGTCGATGGTCAGCGGATCGGCCGAGCTGTTCGGCATCACGCGGAACCAGCCCGCGCTGACGACGGTGCTGCCGGCCGACTGTGCCTGGGCGACACCGCCCACCGCCATGGCCGCGACAGCCACCAGGATTTTTTTCTTGTGCGACATCCTCTCTCCTTCGTGGTTTTCAACTGCAAGGGCAGCATTATCCCGCTGCCGATGCCGGCATCGTTTCAATCTAGATACATTTTGTAGAGGAGCGCCACTAATTTGAGGGTTTACCGCAATCCGCGGTATCCGAAGGGCCACCGTAGTCGGGAGAGAGGCGGCAGAAGTGTCTCAGGAATGTGACACCGGGCCTCGGCCCGATGCCTTCGGCGAGGTCATGCGCCGGCGCTTCGCACGGCCAGCGCGCACGCCGCCAGATCCCACAGCGCATAGCCCACGCTCTTGAACACCAGCGGACTGCCGGTGCGCGCGCGGATCGCGTCGGCGGCCAGGATCGCGGTTTCGAACGGCTGCACCGCGGCCCAGTCGATGCCGGCCTGCAGCAGGTCGCCGGCCTCGTCCTCGATGCCGAACAGCGTATCGGCCAGCAGCCGCCCCGCCTTCGCGGCGCCGCGGCACAGCGCCGGCGGCAGCTCGCACATGTCCGGCCGGAACGCGCCGACCGCGGCGATGAAGTGCTCGTCGCGCCAGCAGCCCGCATCCAGATCCGGCAGCACCGGCGTGCGGCTCGACGTCACGGTAACCACCATCGACACGCGCGAGAGCACCGCCTCGACCTCGCCGGCCGATTCGAGCACCTCGGCCCCCAGGCCCAGTTCCCGTGCCCGCACCGCCAGCGCATGGGCCTTGTCCGCCGTGCGCGAATGCAGCCAGACCCGCCGCAGCGGCAGCCCCGCGGCGAAGGCCTCGAGGTGCGTGGTGGCCTGCACGCCGGCACCGACGATCAGCAGCTCGCCGTCGGGCCGCGCGGCAAACCGCTGCGCCGCCAGCAGCGACACCGCCGCGGTGCGGCGCCCCGTCACGGTCGGTCCGTCGAGCAGCGCCAGGCGCACGCCGGTATGCGCTTCGGCCACCACCACTTCGCCGAGGATGTTCGGCAGCCCGCGCGCGGGATTGCCGGGATGGACCGTGATGTTCTTGGTCATCACCAGGTCGGCATTGCGCGCCGGCATCACCAGCAGCGTCCCCTCGCCTTCCGGACTGGCGGCGGTCACGTCGCCGACCGGCAGCGCCAGCCGCGGCGGCGCCATCGCGGTGCCGGCGCGCAGTTCGCCGAGCATGTCGGCAATGGCAACGGCCAGTTCGGGGTACGGCAGACGCGCCGCGGTCTGGGCGGCATCGAGCAGCATCGGCGAGGAGAGCGGCGAGGCGGACGGTTGGGTATCGGTGGACACGGGATCGAAGCTCCTGAGAATGCTGGGAATGGCCGCCGGCGGCAGGGAAGCGGCGATTATCCGCGATCGGCCGCGGCGGCCTGCCGCGGCGCCGCCCTGCCCTGTGCCGCCGTCGGACGCGCGCCGGCCTCGCGCACGGTCGCGCCGCGCACCTCGATGCGCACCGCATCGAGCACCGTGCCGCTGGCATCGACCAGTTCCAGCCGATGCCGTCCGGGCCAGGGCAGCCAGGCCAGCTTGCCGCCGCGGCCGATCCGCTTGCCGTCGAGCCGCCAGGCCACCGCCCGCGCGGGTCGGCCGGCGACATCCTCGGCATGCAGCCAGACCCGCTGGGCCTGCGGCGGAATATCGGGATCGAGCGCGAAGACGGTGCCGTCGGCCGGGCTGGCGATCGCCGCGCCGCCACCGGACTCGGCAGCCATCCGCGCCGCGGGGTTGCGCGGGTGGTGGCTGCCGACGGCGACGACCGGCACCGCGGTGCCGGCCAGGAACAGCTCCTCGCGCGCAGGCTCGGGTACGCCCTCGAAACGCACCGCCACGCGTTCGATACCGGCCGGCGCCAGCGGCGGCCGGCTGGCGCGATCGCGATGCAGGTGCGCCATCACCTCGTGCCAGACCGGCGCCGCGCCCGACACGCCGGACACATCGCGCATCGCCGCGCCGCTGGCGTTGCCGACCCAGACGCCGACCGTGTAGTGCTGCGACCAGCCGATGCACCAGTTGTCGCGCATGTCCTTGCTGGTGCCGGTCTTGACCGCGGTCCAGAAGCGCGTGGTCAGCGGACTGTCAAGGCCGAAGGTCCGCGCGCGCGCATGCCGGTCGGACAGCACGTCGCCGATCACATGGGTCGCGGCAGAAGACATCACCGCCACCGGCCGCGGCGCCGGCTCGGCCAGCCGCATCCGGACCGGCGCCTGCCGGCCCTGGTTGGCGAGCGTCCGATAGGCATTGGTCAGCGTCAGCAGCGACACGTCGGCGCTTCCCAGCGCCAGGCTGTAGCCGTAGTAGTCGCCGGCCTCGGTCAGCGGCAGCCCGAGCGCGACCAGGCGCCGGTGGAAGCGGTGCGGGGTCACCATCACCAGCGTGCGCACCGCCGGCACATTGAGCGAACCGGCCAGCGCCGCGCGCATGCTGACCCAGCCGCCATAGCGGCCATCGTAGTTGCGCGGGATGTAGAGGCCGCCGCCGGTCGGCAGGTTGACCGGCCGGTCGTCCAGCAGCGAGGCGGCGGTCAGGCGCCGCTCCTCCAGCGCCTGCGCATACAGGAATGGCTTGAGCGTCGAGCCCGCCTGGCGCAGCGCGGCCGCGTGATCGACCTGCGTCGCGGCCGACAGCGCGCCCGACGAGCCCACATAGGCCAGCACGTCGCCGCTCGCGTTGTCGAGCACCACCACCGCGCCGTCCTCGACATGCCGTCCGGCCAGCTCGCGCAGATGCCGCTGCAGGCTGGCCATCGCCAGGCGCTGCACGCCGGCGTCGAGGGTCGAGTCGATCGCGGCCGGCGCCGGCTGTCCCGCGCCTTGCCGGGTCCGCTCGACCAGCAGCCGGCCCAGATGCGGCGCCAGTTGCGCGCGGCCCGGTCCAGTGGGCGACATGGCGGCGCGCGCGAGCGCCAACTGCGTGAAGCCGTCGAGTCCGCGGCAGCCTTCGGGCTGCGCCATCTCGCGCAGGATCTGGCAGGCGCGCTGCGTGACGCGCGCCGGCGCGGCATTGGGCGCGCGCACCAGCGCCACCGCCAGCGCCGCCTCGCGCGCATCGAGTCCGCTCGGCAGCTTGGCGAACAGCGCGTGCGACAGCGCGGACAGTCCCACCAGTTCGCCGCGCAGCGGCACCAGGTTCAGATAGGCCTCGAGGATCTGGCTCTTGCTCCAGCCGTGTTCGAGCCGCGCCGCGCGCCAGGCCTGGCTCATCTTCTGCGTGGCGCTGCGCCCGCCGGCGCCGCGGCGCAGATCGTCGTCGAGCAGCGCCGCCAGCTGCATCGTCAGCGTCGAGGCGCCGCGCGTGCGCGTGTTCCACAGATTGGCCCAGGCCGCGCCGGCCACGCCCTGCCAGTCGACGCCGCTGTGCCGATAGAAGCGCCGGTCCTCCGACAGCACGATGGCGGTGCGCACCGCGGGCGAGATCTCCTCGAGCGACACCCATTGCCCGCGCCGCGCGCTGAAATCGGTCCGCACCGTGGCGACCGGCTCGCCATGGCGGTCGCGCACGATCACGTCGGCGCTGCGATAGCTCTCGCGTACCTGCTCGAAGGTCGGGAGCGTCTCAGCGTATGCCGGCGCGGATACCGGCGCGGACAGCAGCACAGACAGTGCCGTGCATATCGATGCCACGCGCCGGATACCGAGGAATCCCCGGGCCCACGTCATGGCCGCCGCCCCGCGACGATGCCGGCGACCAGCAATACCTGGGCCGCGGCATAGGTCCACCAGATGCCCAGCTCGAAGCGGTCGAACGGCGACAGGAAGCGCGCGATGCCGATCAGCGCATCGGAGACGACGAAGCACAGCGCGCCGAGCGCGGCCAGCGGCGTCGGCAGCCGCGCCAGCAGCGCCGCGCACGCCATGGTCGTCAGCGCGACGACATAGGCGCACACCTCGACCGCCAGCGTGCCGAGGTTGGGCCAGAAGCGTCCCAGCAGCGTGCCGACCGCGCCGATCACCACGCCGCAGGCCAGCAGCCGGTGCGGCCGATCGTCGCCGGCCAGCGGCAGCAGCAGCGCCAGATAGGCCAGGTGCGCCAGCAGGAAGAAGCCCAGGCCGCCGACGAAGGAGAACGGCAGCCACGGTACTGCCAGCAGCAGATCGCCCAGCGCGGAGCACAGCAAGGCGGCGATCAGCCAGCGGCGCTCGCGGCGCACCGGATGGAACCACGCCGCGCGCGCCAGCAGCAGCGCCATCGCGGTCTTCCACGCCGGCTGCCAGGCGAAGCTGCCCGTCAGGGGCGTGCCGGGCGGCAGCTCCAGCGCGGCGCTCACCAGCAGCGTGCCGTAGATGGTGCCGGCGACGGCGCCGGCCATCCACCATTCGCGCACCCGCGGCGGCATCGTCCAGCCGCGCCGTTCGAGGACGTCGCTCACGAACGCGGCCCCACGGTCAGGCGCGCGTTGGGCGCGGCGCCGAACACCTCGGGCGCGTACATCGCCTCGACGCGGGTCGGCGGCAGCGCGAACTCGCCGGCGTTGTTCAGCCGCACGGTGTACTCGATGGTCGCCGTGCCCTTGGGCAGGTGGGCGTAGTACTCGCGGTAGGCCTGCGGCGTGCGCTCGCTGAAGGCGGGCCAGGCGCCGGTGCGCCGCTCGTCGCGCGTGGCGATCTGCGAGTCGCGGCCCAGGCCGCTGCCGAGGATGGTGGCGCCAGCGGGCACCGGATCGCTGACCACCACCCAGGTCATGTCGGCCTGCGCGTCGATCTCGAGCTTGACGCGGTAGATGTCGCCGCGCGACCAGCGTCCCGGCGTGGCCTGCTCCACTGCGCTGACGCTGCGGCGGATGCGGTAGCCCGCCGCGATCGGCTCGGCCAGCGGCACCGCGGCCAGCGCGCGTACCGTCGCCCACGGGCGCCCGGCGCCCTCGTGCTGCAGCTGCAGCGTGGCCGGGCCGCCGGCGGGATTAGGCTGCGGCGGCCATGGCAGCATCAGGCCGCCCGATGCCACGCCGTCCTTGCCGGCCGCGGCCGAGCGCCATTCGAAGCTGCGCGAGGCCTCGCCCAGCGTCAGGCGCGTGGCGCCGCCGACCGGCTCGCGCTCGAAGATCTGCGCGAAGCGGCGCACCGCCAGCACGCCCCAGGCATTGGCATTGGTGGTGTTCCACGCGCCGGCGCTCTGGCGGCCCAGCAGGCCGCTGGCCAGCCGCGGCGCATCCTCGCGCCACTCGGGCAGTTCGAGCGCCAGCGTCAGCAGCCGCGCGGCGTTGATGTCGCCACCCGCCATCAGCCACCACCAGTGGTCGTCGCGCTCGCTCGAGAACGCCAGCCGCGTGCCCTGCAGGTCGAGCCGCGCGCGCAGCAGGCGCTGTGCCTCGGCCAGCCGCGCCTCGCGCTGCGGCACATCGGGCAGGCGCTGCAGCAGCGCGGTCCAGTCCAGCAGCGCCGAGGTCGGCCACTGCTGCGGCGCGATCTGGATCGGGCCGAGCATGCGGGCCTGCGCCTTGCCGACGCGCGACAGCGCCTCGAGCGCGGCCAGCTTGCGGATCTCCAGGTCCGCGGTCGGCGCCCAGGCGTGACGCCGCAGCCGCCCTTCGACGAAGGCGGCCAGCGCCTGCTCCATCCGCTCGCGCGCCTGCGCCGGCAATTGCAGCGGCAGGCCGGCGCGGTGCGCCTCGTCGGCCAGCGCCAGCAGATAGGCGGTCAGCACCTCGCTGCCGCCGTCGCGCACCGCCTCGCCCTGCATCGGGAAATACGCCACCAGCCCGTCGTCGTCCTGATAGGCCGGCAGTTGCGCCATCAGCGCCTGCCACAGCGCGGCGTCGGCGAGGCCCACGGCCTTCGACGCGCGCTGCTCCAGGCAGGTATACGGGTAGCGTGCGAACCAGTCGCGCACGCCGGGCAGGCCGCCGGCCAGCGACGATTGCAGGCCGATCTGCAGGCCGCCGCGCGGCGCGCCAGAGGGTTCGCGCAGCGCGGCCGCAGGGGCGCGGACCGGCACCGACAGCGCCGGGGCCAGCTGGGCCAGCGTGCCCTGCTGCACGGTCAGCGGCACGGCCGCGGCCAGCCGCTGCGCGATGCGGATGCGGTCCGATGCGGGACCGCTGTCGTCCCCCTTGCCCTGGCCCTGGGCTTTGCCCTTCTCCGTCGCCGCGATCTCCCACTGCAGCTCGGTCTCGGTGACCGTGGTCTGCCCGCTCGCCTGCGCGATCAGCGGCGCGACCACATCCCAGCCGATCTCGCGCGCCTGTCCCGCCGGCAGCGACACGGTCTGCGTGGGCAGCGCCGCCGTACCCGGGTCGGCTGCCGGAGCACCGGACGCAGCGCCGGACGCAGCACCGGACGCAGCACCGGACGCAGCACCGGACGCAGCGCCGGACGCAGCACCAGAAGCAGCGCCAGAAGCGGCGCCACCGCCGGCAGGCACACTGCGCGCGCTGACCTCCACCGTCATCGCCCGCGCGGTGGTATTGCGCAGCGTCAACATCGCGCGGTAGCGATCGCCCTCGCGCACCAGCGGCGGCAAACCCGAGATCAGTTGCAGATCCTGCGTCGCCGCCACGGTCGCGCTGCCGGTGCCGAAACGGGCGACGCCCAGATCGGCGATCGCGACGATGCGAAAGCGCGTCAGCGAATCGTTCAGCGGCACCGTCAGCGCGGCCTTGCCGGCCGCGTCGAGCTGCACGCGCGGATTCCACAGCAGCAGCGTGTCGAACAGTTCGCGGGTCGGATTCTTGCCCCCGCCGCCGCCGGCCGGCACCGCCTTGCGGCCATAGTGGCGCCGCCCGACGATCTCCATCTGCGCGGTCGCGGTCTCGACCCCGTAGCTGCGCCGCTGCAGCATCGCCTCGAGCAGGTTCCAGCTGGTATTGGGCATCAGCTCGAGCAGCGCCTCGTCGACCGCGGCCAGCGCGACCTCGCCGTTGGCGGCCGGCTTGCCGTCGGGCAGCGTGACCTGCACGGTCACCCTGGCCTGGCCGCGTACCGGGTAGCTGGTGCGATCGGTGGCCACCTTGACGTCGAGCCGGTGCGCCTCGTTGCCGACCCGGATCTCGGCCAGCCCAAGCCGGAACGCCGGCTTGGACAGATCGACCAGCGGCGTCGGCGCGACGTATTCGCGCCCCTCGCTGCGGAAGGCGCGCCACCACTCGCGCGGCTCGCGCCAGCCCCAGGTGAAGAACGAATACCAGGGCACCTCGTGCAGGCGACCGCGCAGCGCCAGCACCGACACGTAGACGTTCGGTCCCCATTCCGGCTTGACCTTGACGCTGACGGTCGGGTCCTTGCCGGCCAGCGTCACCACGCTGGTCTCGAGGATGCCCTCGCGCTCGACCGCCACCAGCGCGGTGGCCTGGCGGAACGGCATCCGAACCTGGAACCGCGCGGTATCGCCCGGGGCGTAAGACGGCCGCTCGGGCAGCAGGTCGATGCGGTCGTGGTTGTCGCCGCCGAACCACAGCTCGCCCTGGCCGGTGACCCAGACGCTGGTGGCCGCTTCGGACACGCGGCCCGCATCGTCGCGGGCACGCGCGATCAGTTCCACCTCGCCAGCCTGTTCCAGCGTCACCGCGCACTGCATGCGGCCGCGCGCATCGGTCTTCGCCTCGCAGACCTTGCCCAGCTCGCGCACCTCGGTGCGGTTGTCGTAGCGATAGAAGCCGCCGACCACGCGCTTGCGCGCCGAGGTCGTGATGCGGGCGCGCGCATGCACCTCCATCGGCACGCCGGCGCGCGGCTTGCCGTCGATATCGAGCGCGATGCCCTGCACCGTCGCCTGGCGCTTGACCGCGACCCAGTCGTCGGCGCGAATGCCGGCGACCACCGCGGCGGGCCACAGCGGCAGCGTCTGCCGCAGCGTCTGGATCTCGCCATTGGGATCGGCGAAGGCGGCCTCGACCAGCAGATCGCGCGGCGCGGTCACCGGCGGCAGCGTGTCGAGCGTCAGGCGGCCGCCGCCGTTGGCGTCCAGCGTCAGCGCGCGCTTGTCGGCGATCAGCGTCTGCCCGTCCTGCGCCGGGGACCGGCCCGGGTCCGGGTCTGGGTCCGCTGCCTCGACCTCGTCCGACTCGTCGCGCTGCTCGTCCGTCGCGCGCGGCGCGTCGAAGCGGTAGCCGGCGGCATCGGCAAAGCGCGGCAGGCGCTCGCGCAGCAGCGCCGACACCCGCACCGGCAAACCCGCCGCCGCGCCCCCGGACACGTAATGGACCTCGACGTCGAGCGGCAGCGTCTTCGGCGCGACCAGCGCCTGGGCGCCGCCCGCGGCCGCGGCGCGCACCGTGCCGGTCAGCACCGGCAGGCGGAAGGCCTCGACGCGGAAGGCGCCGCTGTCGTAGCTGCGCTGGCGGGCATCGGCCAGCTCGACCGTATAGCGGCCCAGCTTGGCCGCCGGCGGCAACGCGAAGCGGCTCTCGGCGCTGCGCCCGCCCGAGGCGGTGGTGCGCCATTGCAGCGGCTGTTCGTAGGTCTGGCCGCTGCCCTCGTGGCGGATCACCAGCTTGTCGGGCCACTGTCCCGCCTCGTCGGCGCCGCCCGGCGGCAGCGCGAAGCCGTTCGCGGTCTCGACGCGCAGAAAGTGCTTCATCGAGACGGTCTCGCCCGACGACAGCAGCGTGCGGTCGAACACGGTATGCGCGCGCACCGTCGGCGTGGGGCTGGTATCGGTCGGCACATGGAAGCGCCAGCTTTCGATGCCGCGGTTCCAGTCGGACATCACGAAGGCCATGTCGGCCTGGCCGCGCGCCTGCGGATGCGCGGCGACGATGCGCGCCGAGACGAAGTAGCCCGACAGCCCGGTGTCCTCGCAATAGCGGCTGGAGCCGCTGGCGCCATCGCCATCGCCCAGGCGGCCGAAGCGCGCCACGCCGGCATCGTCGGTGCGCGCGCTGGCGATCAGCCGGCCGCTGCAGTCGCGCACCGCGACGTTGGCCTCGCGCACCGGCTTGCCGCCGTCGAGCGTGGTGACCCAGGCCATCGCGTTGTCGCGCCCCGCCTTGAAGTGCACGCCGAGATTGGTGACCAGCGCCGCGGTGCGCACATACATTGGCGCCGGCTTGCCGAGCAGCGCCGCGCCCAGGTTCGGCGAGGCGATCTCGACCACGTGAAAGCCAGCTTCGGGCAGCGGAATGCCGACCACCTCGAACGGCCGGCTGGCGCCCTCGCCCGTGGAGGCCGGCACCGCGAGCTGGCGCACGCCCGGCACCCCGGCCAGCAGCGACACGGCGCGCGTCTGGACCTGCGGCGCGTTGCGCGGGATGCGGGCGGCCGACGGCGGCTTGCCGGCCAGGATCGCGTCGAGCTCGGCGCGAGTCCAGCTGGTCTCGTGCATGCGCCGCACCAGCGCCAGCCAGCGCAACACCGCGGCATCGTCGTCGACCCGTACCCGGCTGACCGTGCCGGCCTCGGCGCGCACGCCGAGCACTTTTAGTTCACGCTCGACATGGCGCAGCGTGACCGGCAAGAGCGGTGGGTAATCGGCCGGCTTGTCGGTCCGGCTCCTGGGCACCTCGCCGAAGCGCTCGATCACGCCGAACGGCGCCGCGGCGAACTTGGCCAGCGGCGGCATCGGCGCGGTCGCCACCCGCAGCGGAAACAGATCGGCGTTGGCGAGCGGGCGGCCGCTGTCGTCCTTCAGGCCGGACGGCAGCTCGAGCGTCAGGCTGGCGTTCTCGGCGAACGGCGGCTCGAAGCGCAGCGAGGTGACCGTGGCATCGGCCGCGAGGTTTGCCTCCAGCTTCGGCGCCACCGCGCCCGACGGCGTGCGCAGCACCACGGATTCGGCCGCGCGGCGCGCGATCGGCGCCGAGAATTCGAGCGTGATCGGCCGCAGCGGCGTGCAGGGCGCCTGCGCGTTCTCGCGCTCGCAACTGAAGCTGGCGGTAAACGGTTCGCGCACCCGATATTCGAAGCGGCGCCCTTCCTTGCTGGCCAGACCTGAAGGCGTGGCGATGCCCGGCGTCAGCAGCAGCTCCATCTTGGCGCCGGCCGGCAGCCGCTGCTGGCAGGCCAGCAGATGCACGCTATCGGCGCCGCGCGGCTTCCAGCCCAGCGCCTTGAGCACCGCCTCGCGGTCCGCACCGGTGATCAGCCGCACCGGGATCATTTCGCCCACGCCTTGCGCCTGGCACCAGGCATGCTGGCGCACAGAGTCGGGCGTGGCCGGGCCGTTGAAGCGCAGCGCGAAGACCTGGTCCTCCTCGATCTGGCCGCCGGAGGGGCGGCTCGATACCACGATCGGGCCGCCGGTCTCGAAGCGATAGTCGGATTTGCCGCGATAGTCCTGGCCGGCCTGGCTCTTCAGGCCCGCGCGCATCCGGATCGTGCAGGAGACGCCGGGTGGCAGGTCGCGGACGAAGTCGAACACCCAGTTGCGGTCGTCGACCCAGCGGCCCTCGCCGGCCAGATCCGCCGCGGCGGCGCCGGTACATTGCACGGCGGCCGGCGGGCTCGCGCGCAGATCGCCCAGCGGCACCATCGACTGGTCAAAGCGCAGCGTGACCTGGCGGACCTTGGAGACCTGGCCTTCCGGCGAAACGCGCGTCAGCTGCGTCGCCAGCGCGGCGTGGGTGCCGAGCCCCAGCGCGCAGGCCGCAAGCGCATGGGCGAACTGGCGCCGGCGATCCGGCTTGCGGGCCTTGGCTCTGGCCACATCCGCCGCGACATCCTCCGCAACATCCATTCCGCCTACCCCGCCAAAGCCCGTGGCCCGGTCTCGCATCTCGTCCCTCTCCGCATGGTCGGCCCCCCTTGGTGCATCAGCGGGCACCTGGCGAGAGTGACATGCGAGGCGTCTGTGCGCAAGCCAACCGGGGGTCAGCGCCGCAGCATCAGCGCAGATGGGACAGCGGCAAGGCCCCTTCGCGCTTGAGCGCGGTCAGCACGATGTTGGAGCGCACGCTCTCGACCCCCGGCACCCGCATCAGCTTGCGCATGGTGAAGTCGGCAAGCGCCGGCAGGTCGGTGACCACGATGCGCAGCAGATAGTCCGCCTCGCCGGCGACCGAGTAGCACTCCTGCACTTCTTCGAGCAGCAGGATCTCCTCCTTGAAGCGTTCGATCGCGGTGTCGCCGTGGTGGGCCAGCTTGACGCTGGTGAAGACCAGCACGCCCAGGCCCAGCGCGGGCGGCGACAGCACCACCCGATAGCCGGCGATCACCCCCTCGGCCTCCAGCCGGGCGATGCGCCGGCCGACCTGGCTGGGCGACAGATGGACCTGTTCGGCCAGTTGCTGGTGCGTACTGCGGCCGTCGGCCTGCAGCGCGGCCAGCAGGGCCAGATCGAAGTGGTCGAGGCTGAGCATACAAAGATCCTGCATCGGTTTTGCGTTTTATGCAGATTACCCGCATCGGAACGGCAATCCAAGCCGTTTTTGCGGGCTCTATGCAGCGTCATCTCGGTAGACTTTGCAGAAATCCCGCATACGCAACCGAGCGCGTGCGGCAATACCGCAAACGATACCGGGCACGCCCCGCACCGATTCGCCGGAGACAAGCCAGATGGAAGCGATCCTCGACCAGACCCCAGACCAGACTGCCGCGGCCAGCCCCGCCTTCACCGGCACGATGACCGACAAGCTCAAGGAACAGTTCGAAGCCGGCCTGCTGTCCGACCCGGACCTGAACCCCGACTTCACCATTGCGCAACCACTGCACCGTTACACCGACGCCGACCACGCCGTCTGGGCCCAGCTGTATGCGCGCCAGGCCTCGATGCTGCGCGGCCGGGTCTGCGACGAATTCCTGCGCGGCCTGGACACGCTGGGCATGGACGCCGACCGCGTACCCGACTTCGCGCGGCTGAACGACAAGCTGATGGCCGCGACCGGCTGGCAGGTGGTGGCGGTGCCCGGCCTGGTGCCCGACGAGGTGTTCTTCGAGCATCTGGCCAACCGGCGCTTTCCGGCCAGCTGGTGGATGCGCAAGCCGGAGCAGCTGGACTACCTGCAGGAGCCGGACTGCTTCCACGATGTGTTCGGCCATGTGCCGCTGCTGATCAACCCCGTCTTCGCCGACTACATGCAGGCCTACGGCCAGGGCGGCCTGAAGGCGGCCGGCATGGGCGCGCTCGACATGCTGGCGCGGCTGTACTGGTACACCGTGGAATTCGGCCTGATCCGCACGCCCGACGGCCTGCGCATCTACGGCGCCGGCATCGTCTCGAGCCAGGGCGAGTCGATCTACAGCCTGGATTCGGCCAGCCCGAACCGGATCGGCTTCGACGTCCGCCGCATCATGCGCACCCGCTACCGGATCGACACCTTCCAGAAGACCTATTTCGTGATCGACAGCTTCGAGCAGCTGTTCGACGCGACCCGCCCGGACTTCACGCCGCTGTATGCCGAGCTGCGCCAGCAGCCGACGCTGGGCGCCGGCGACGTCGCCGACGGCGACCTGGTGCTGCAGGTGGGCAATCGCGAGGGCTGGAGCGACAGCGACGACATCTGACGCCGCTGCCTTCTGCGCTTTATGAAACAATGCCGGCATGTCCGACCGCGATGGTCGGGCAGGCCGGCTCTGCCTTGTTCCGATTCCCTACTTTACGGGCCTTGCCATCATGACCTCACCCGCTCTTTCCCCCTTGTCCGAACAGGAACGCGCGCCGCTGCTGGCGTCGCTGCCCGGCTGGACCCTGGTCGCCGATCGCGACGCGATCCACAAGCGCTTCACCTTCGCCGACTTCAACGCCGCCTTCGCCTTCATGACGCGCGTGGCGATGCAGGCCGAGAAGGCCGACCACCATCCCGAATGGTTCAACGTCTACAACCGCGTCGACATCACGCTGTCGACCCATGACGCCAACGGCCTGACCCAGCGCGACATCGACCTGGCCCGCTTCATCGAGCAGGCCGCGGCGACGCTGGCCAAGCGCTGAGCGAGCGGCGCGCGGCCACGCGCGCTGCCATGCCGTCGGGGGCCGGCCGCGGCCCCCTGACCGCAAGCCAATCGAAAGGAAGGCCCGCGCCATGCGGGGTACAATCGGCGGCCATGGCGGGCGCCCCGGCACCCGAAGCGCGACGTCAAGCGCGCTCCACCGGCGCTCCCCGCTGCATTCCTGCCGACCCAGCCGAACCTTTCGCCCATGCGCATCCTGTTGATCGAAGACGACCGCCAGATCGCCAGCGGCGTCGAAGCCGGCCTGTTCCAGGCGGGCCACCAGGTGCGCGTCGTCCATGACGGCGTCTATGCCACCGAGCATCTGCTCAAGGAGCAGCACGACCTGGTGATCCTCGACCTGGGCCTGCCCGGCATCGACGGCATGACGCTGCTGTCGCGCTACCGCGCGCGCAACCGCACCACCCCCGTGCTGATCCTGACCGCGCGCGACGAGCTCGAGGACAAGTTGTCCGGCCTGAACGCCGGCGCCGACGACTACCTGGTCAAACCCTTCGACTTTCCCGAACTGGAGGCACGCGTGCGCGTGCTGCTGCGCCGCAGCCAGCATGGCGAGGCGGCGCCCGACCGCGACGTGCGGCTGGGCCGGCTGCGCCTGTCGGGCAGCGACCGGCGCATGTTCCTCGACGGCAAGCCGCTCGAACTGTCGCCGCGCGAATTCGCGGTGCTCGAGCTGCTGCTGCAGCGGCAGGGGCGCGTGGTCAGCAAGGCCCAGCTGCAGGATCATCTGGCCACCTTTGCCCATCCGGCCGGCGATGGCGGCGACACCGTCGGCGATACCGCGATCGAGGTCTACGTCCATCGCGTGCGCAAGAAGCTCGAGGACAGCGACGTCGAGATCGTGACGGTGCGCGGCTTCGGCTACCTGCTGCAAAGCCGCGGCCACGGCTAGCGCGAGGCCCGGCGTGCGGCGGCTCCAGGCGCCTCTGCGGAGCGCGCGCGGCGAGGGTCCATCTGGCGGTGAGGGCGGGACCGGGGGGACTGGCGGGACCGGTACGAACGGCGGCGGCGCCCAGCAGGTGCGCCTGGCCTCGACGCAGAGCCTGCGCGTCCATCTGCTGCGCGCGCTGGCCACGCCGCTGTTCGCGCTGGTGCTCGCCAGCGGCTCGCTGTCCTACTGGCTCGCGGCCCACTACACCACGCAGGTGTTCGACCGCGCGCTGTACGGCGTCGCCAACAATATCGCGCAGCAGATCCGCATCGCCGGCCCCCGGCTCGAACACGATATCCCCGCGATCGCGCAGACCCTGGTCGAAGCCGAGGGCAGCGACCGCATCTACTGGCGCATCCACGGGCCCGACGGCCTGATCGGCGGCATGGACACGTGGTTGGGCTACGGCACCGGCCAGACCACGTTGCACGACGCGCGGCTGTTCTACGCCTGGTTCAGCGGGCGGCAGGTACGCGCGGTCCGGCTGCCGGTGCATCTCGATCCGGTACAGATCACGCCGGCCGATGGCGACATCGACGCCACCGCCGACATAGCCGGCGGCGTGGTGACCGGCGCGGCGGGCATCGCGGCGAACGGCACGGCGAACACCGCGGCAAGCGGGCCGCAGGCCGCCGGCGCCCCGTCGCGCGGGCCCATCGTGGTCGAAGTGGCCGAGCTGCTGGACCGGCGCGAGACCGCCGCCAACGAAATCCTGCTGTCGGTGTCGGTGCCGCTGATCCTGCTGCTGCTGGTCGGCAGCCTGATCCTGTCGCACGTGCTGAAGGAAGAGCTGGTGCCGCTGCAGATCCTGACCGACAAGCTGAACCGGCAGACCGCGCGCTCGCTGGCCTCGCTCGACGAGACGCAGGTGCCGGCCGAGGTCGAGCCGCTGATCCGCGCGCTGAACGCGCTGCTGGCGCGGCTGCGCGACGCGCTCGACGCCCAGCGCAAGTTCATCGCCGATGCGGCCCATCAGCTGCGCACGCCGCTGACCGCGGTCAAGCTGCATGCCGACCGCGCGGTCGAGGCGGACAACCCGGAGGTGACCCGCCACGCGCTGCGCGAGCTGCAATCGGCGGCGGACCGGGCGGTGCGGCTGTCGAATCAGCTGCTGTCGCTGGCGCGCGCCGAGCCCGGCCTGTCGCTGGAGCGGCTCGGGCCCATCGAGCATTTCGACCTGGCCACGCTCGCCTTCGAGACCGGGGCCGAGTGGGTGCCGCAGGCGCTGGCGCGCCATATCGACCTGGGCTTCGAGACGCTGCCGGGCCCGACCTTCACCGGCGCGGCGCCCTCGATGGTGCGCGGCAACCGGCTGTTGCTGCGCGAGGCGCTGAACAACCTGATCGACAACGCGGTCAAGTACGTGCCCGCCGGCGGCCGCATCACGGTGCGCGCCGGCGGCGAGGCGATCGGCCATCGCGGCATGGCGGTGGTGATGGTCGAGGACAACGGGCCCGGCATCGCGCCGGCGCGGCGCGAGGAGGTGTTCAAGCGCTTCTTCCGCGGCGACCATGTTCCCGGGCGCAGTCCCGAGGCCACGCCGGGCGGCGCCGGGCTGGGACTGGCGATCGTCCACGAGATCATCAGCCTGCACCACGGCAGCATCAGCATCGAGGACGTGCCGGCTGCCGAATCGCCGCACGCCGATGGCCAGGGACGCGCGAGCATGCGCTTCGTGATCCGGATTCCCTGCGAGGCGCCGGGCGCGGCCTAGCCCGGCCGGCCCCTGGCAGTACGTCAGCCCCGGCCCTTGGGCGCCAGCATGGTGCCGCGGCAGTTCGGGCTGCCGCAGCGGCACTCGAACTCCTTCTTCAGCTTCTTCGTATAGCGGGCGTCGATGACCAGCCCGTAGTCGTAGAACAGCTCCTCGCCCGCCTCGATATCGCGCAGCGCGTGGATGAACACGCGGCCCTTCTTCTCGCGCGCCTCGCAGTTCGGTTCGCAGGCATGGTTGATCCAGCGCGAACGGTTGCCGCCGAACTTGGCGTCGAGCACGTCGCCGCCCTCGAGGCTGAAATAGAAGGTGTGGTTTGGATCGTTCGGATCGTGCGGATGGCGATCCAGCGCGGTCTCCCACGAGATCCGCTCGCCCTTGTATTCGATGATCCGTTCCCCGGCGGCGATCGGCGCGATCGCATAGACGCCCTTGCCGTGCACGCCCGACTGGCGGACCTCGATGCGGTCCTTGGCGGTCTTGGGCTTGCTGTCCTTGCCGGCCTTCGGCGTCTTCTGCACCTTCCCTGCCTTGTCGCTCTTTTCCCCCTTGCTGTCCTGCTTGCGCTTCGACTGTTCGGCCATATCGATCCTGTTTACCGTCGTTTACCGTGGTTCGGTCTGTCTGCTGGTCGTGTGCCCCCGGTCGGCGCTTACCGGCCGGACGATGCGGGATGATACCCGCGCCGCGTGACGGTGCGTGCCGCGGCGTATACCTGGCGCCCGGTTGGCAAGTGCGGGCGAACGGTTAACGCAAGAACCTGCAAGAAGCAGTCCATCCGACGCTCGCCGTCCGCCGACGTATACCGATGCCGGGGTCGGCGATGGGGCCCCGTTCTGTGGACAACCCGCCCTTCTTCTGTGGATAAGCACGCGGGATTGATGTGGGTCGCCTGGGGCTGGCATGGGGATGCCTCAGGCATAAGTCCTAGCCTTGTTGGTGGGTCCTACACCAAACGGCTGAGTCATCCACCTGCCCCGGGATTTCGTCCCGATGGTTCTGCATTCGGTAAACCATTGATGCGCATGGCGTTTACCGACTTGTCCACAGAAGGGGGGCGGGTTTACCTACTACTACTATCCGTATACATCAAAAGAACTATCTAAACCAAAGGGACTACGTCCCTCTATCGGCTGCGAAGCGAAAGCGGCGAAACGAGGTAAACCTTCCGGGCCGCGTTTACCGCATCGGCGTCTTTCCCGTCGCGCATATGCGTCTCCCGTCGCGTCCGAAACGAGCCTTCGATCCGCTGCGCGTATACCGCCGGCGGGTATACCTGCGGTGACACTGATGGTTCGATCGCGCGTCGAGCCCGGCGTCGAGCCCGGTATACGCCGGAACCTTCGGCCTGAACGTTCCGCCTGAACCTTCAAAGCCGATCGCCGACAAACCGGCGTATACGCACGGCAGAGTCTGCAAGGGGCGGGAAGGGAGGGCCGGAAGGCCCGGAACGCGACTGAAAGGCCTCAGAGCCTCTCAGAGCCTCTCAGAGCGCGGTTAACGCCCTGGACGGCACATGGCACGTCCTTGCCGGCCCGCAGGCGCCACGAGGCGTATACGGCGGCCTACGCGGCCAACTGCATGGTTGCCGACACGGTCGCGTATACCGCCCGTAAACCGTCCCGTCCCCCGCTCCAACCCCCGCGAGCCTTGTCCAGCCAAGGCCTGCTGTAACAATGTCGCGCGGGGACCGGTCGGCGCGACACGGTATGATGTGGCCCGCAGCGCCTTTTCCGGGGCCACGTCCGGCACACCGGGCGGGCGGGAGGCAATGTGTTTTTTCAACTCGATACGGAGTGAAGCATGACGAAAACCGAACTGATCGACGCGATCGCCGCGGGTGTGGATGGTCTGACCAAGGCCAAGGCCGAGCAGGCGCTGAACGTGACCCTGAACGCCATCATGGACGCCGTCGCCAAGGGCGACACCCTGAGCCTGATCGGCTTTGGCACCTTCAGCCAGGGCGAGCGCGGCGAGCGCATGGCCCGCAACCCGCGTACCGGCGAAGAGATCAAGGTCGAAGCCGCCAAGACGGTCAAGTTCAAGGCAGGCCAGAAGTTCAAGGACGCCGTCAATCAGTAAGCTGTCGGGCGGTACCGACCAGCCCGGTTCTGCATGGTCCCGCCGTGCCGCCGCCTGTCGCCGCAAGGCGAGCGTGGGGCACTGGGCGGGAAATGTTATCCACAACGTAGCCGCAAGGCTTTTCCCCGTTTTTCCACCGGCATCGGCCCCTGGGCCGTGCGGCGCCCGAAGCGGTGCCGCGAAGCCTTGTGCGGCATGCCGGTTCCGCGTTCTTTCCGGCGTTTTTCCGCGTTTTTTCCGCATCCAGCGGGCCTTTCGGCGCCATGACGCGCCCGTGGTTCGTCGCCGCCCGCCGCTTTCAGGTCATGTCGATGCGCGCCTTGCCACCCGGATTTCCACAGCGTTATTCACATTGTTTCTCACATGATTTTCCACAGCGCCCAGCCGGTTTACCGGGACGTGCGTTGAGCGGTGCGTTGAGTGGTGTGTTGACCGCGCTGCGTACCCGTCTTGCCGCGCTCGCCGGCATGGTCGCAGCCTGCCTGCTGACCGCCTGCGCGGTGCAGCCGCCTGCCGCGCCTGCCTCGCCGCCGACCGCGCGGCCGCAGGCGGTCCCATTGGCGCAGGCCGGGCAGCAACCGCCGGCGCCGATGCCGGGCGCCACGCCGCGCCAGCGCATCGTGCAGATCGCGCTGCAGGAATGGCAGCGCTGGGGTGGCCAGACCATCCGCATCGGACGCGACGACACCGCCTGCGTGGTCAGCAGTCCGCTGCCGCCGCCGCCGGCGCTGCCCGATGGCATCGAAGCGCTGATCCAGAACGGAACGCTGAATGGGTCGTTGGCCTCGTCGGCAGACACCGACGAGAGCTTCGGCACCACCGCCGCGCCTGGCTGCGCCGGTTTTCCGGACGGCACCGGCATGGAGGCGACGCCGCAGGGCTGCGCGCTGGCGCAGCGCTATTGGGCCATCGTGGGCAAGGAGGTCGATTGCCAGCAGATCACCGAGGGACGGTGGGCCTGGTCGGCGGTGTTCATTTCGTGGGTGCTGCGCCAGGCGGGGCTCAACGAGCGCCAGTTCCTGACCGGGCAATCGCATTCGATGTATGTGGTGGACGCGCGCGACGGCGTCCTGCCGGCACCGGCCTTCCGCCTTGAGCCGCTGCCGGCGATGCCGCGGCCCGGCGACATCCTGTGCGCCGGCCGCGGGCGCGACAAATACCTGACGAGCGTCGACGAGATCGGCTTCGGCACCACGCCGATGCACTGCGATATCGTGGTCGAGGTCGATGCGACCGCGCGCGTGGTCAAGACCATCGGCGGCAATCTGCAGCAGTCGGTGTCGATGGAGCTGGTCGAGCTGGGCGATTCCGGCCTGGTGGACGGCTTCACCAATTCGCATGCGCCCTGGCTGGTGCTGATGCGCAACCAGTTGCCGTAACGATGGCGAGGGCCGGCGTCAGCCGCCTTCGTCCCAGTCGCCCTGCTCACCCGCCTCGCCCGCGCGGTCGCCGGCATCGTCCAGATCCCGGAACAGATCCAGCTGCGCGGTGTCCGGATCGCTGGTCGCCACGCCGACACCGAGCAGGCGAACCGGCAGCCGCCGCCGCGCATGGCCCTCGGCCAGCAGCCGCGTGTAGACGGCCCGGTCCGGCATCTGCCCGCGGCATTCGACCGTGGTCTGGCGAAAATCCGAGAAGCGCAGCTTGACCGTCAGCTTGTGGATCAGGTGCTGGGCGCCGGCGCGCGCGATGCGGGCCTCCAGCTGCGCGATCAGCGGATCGAGCTCGGCCAGACAGGCTGGCAGATCGGGCAGATCGTCGGCATAGGTCTCCTCGACGCTGATCGACTTGCGCTCGCGCTCGGGCGACACCCGCCGCTCGTCGATGCCGCGGCACAGGTTGTAGAGCCGGCCGCCGAAACTGCCGAAGTGCCGATGAAACAGGTCCGGCGTCCAGGCCCGCAGATCCGCGCACGTTTTCACGCCGAGGCGGTTCAGCTTGGCCGCGGTGACCCGCCCGACGCCGTGGATGCGCTCGACCGGCAAGGCGGCGACGAAGGCGTCGACCGCTTCGGGCCGCACCACGAACAGCCCGTCGGGCTTGTTCCAGTCGCTGGCGATCTTGGCGATGAACTTGCTGGGACCGACGCCGGCCGACACCGTCACGCCGACCTCCTCGCGCACGCGCCGGCGGATTTCCTCGGCGATGCGCGTCGCGCTGCCCTGATGCAGGCGGCACGCGCTGACGTCCAGATAGGCCTCGTCCAGCGACAGCGGCTCGACCAGCTCGGTGTATTCGCGGTAGATGCCGAAAATCCGGCGCGACGCTTCCTTGTACTTGTCCATCGCCGGCCGCAGGATCAGCAGCTCGGGACAGCGCTTGACCGCCTGCGCGGACGACATCGCCGATCGCACGCCATAGGCGCGCGCCTCGTAGTTGCAGGTCGCGATCACGCCGCGCCGGTCGGGCGAGCCGCCGACCGCCATCGGCCGGCCGCGCAGCGACGGGTCGTCGCGCATCTCGACCGAGGCGTAGAAGGCATCGCAATCGCAATGGATGATCTTGCGCAGCGGGGGCGCCGGCGTGCTGGACATGGACGTTGGATTATTCGTGCCAATAATCAAACGCTGCGGACAGAGCGCTGGCGACATCCGTCGCGTCGATGACATCGCACCGATCCGCTCGAAGTGCCGGCATGGCGATCGTCGCCGCCACCGGCTCAATAGGCAAAATCATGGAACGGATGAATGGTCAGGCTTCGTCGACAAGGCAGTTCATCGATACCGTCGATGAATCAGTCCACCGCGACCGCGGGCGGACGGCGCCGCGACATCCAGAATCCCTCCAGCGCATAGAGCGCCAGCGATACCCAGATCATCGCGTAGCCCAGCTGCTTGTCGGCGGGGAACGGCTCGTGATACAGCCAGACGCCCAGCAGCAGTTGCAGGGTCGGGCCGGTGTACTGCAGCAGCCCGAGCAGCGACAGCGGGATGCGGCGAGCCGCCGCGGCGAAGAACAGCAGCGGCACCGCGGTGACCGGCCCCGCCATCGCCACCAGCAACTGCACGCCCGGGCTCGCATCGGGGAAACCGGCCTGGCCGGTGAAGAACATCCAGCCCAGCGCGGCGACGGCGAACGGGAACAGCAGCAGGGTTTCGAGCGACAGCCCTTCGAGCGTACCCAGTGCAGCGGTCTTGCGCAGCAGCCCATAGCCGCCGAAGGTGGCAGCCAGCGCCAGCGCAATCCACGGCAGATGCCCGGCGGCAAAGGTCAGCCACGCCACGCCGGCGCCGGCCAGCGCGATCGAGGCCCATTGCGCCGGCCGCAACCGCTCGCGCAGGAACACCACGCCGAGCAGCACGCTGAACAGCGGATTGATGAAGTAGCCCAGGCTCGCGTCTACGACGCGGTCGTTGGACACCGCCCAGATATAGAGGAACCAGTTGCCGCACAGCAGCGCCGCGCTGGCCACGAAGCCGAGCAGCAGGCGGCGATCGGACCAGACCGCGCGCAGCCAGCCCCAGTGCCGGCGGATCGCCAGGATGGCGCCGAGAAAGACCAGCGACCACACCATCCGGTGCAGCAGGATCTCGAGGGGCGCGATGCCGTGAAGGGACTTGATGTACAGGGGCAGCAGGCCCCAGATGATGTACGCCAGCAGGGCGTAGAGTATGCCGGTCTGCATCGGAGAATCCTCTCAGAAGCCGAGGATTCTACCGGTGCGGACCGAGCCTTGCAGGCGGCGCGAAGCCGCCCGCAGGCAGGGACGACGACAGCGAACGGCGATTACAGCTTGCGGGCGAAGCTGAACTGCGCGAAGCCCTGTTCGGCGACGTTGAACCACGCGGCCTGGTTGTTGCGGAACACGCGCCAGTCGTCGTAGATCTTCTTGAACGACGGGTTCTTGGCGTTTTCCTCGGCGTAGGCGTCCTGGGTCGCCTTGAAGCACGCTTCCATGATCTCGCGCGAGAACGGACGCAGCTTGACGCCGTTCTCCAGCAGGCGCGCCAGCGCTTGCGGGTTGACGGTGTCGTACTTGGCCATCATCGTGGTGTGCGCTTCGAAGGACGCGGTTTCCAGCGCCCGCTTGTACAGCGCCGGCAGCTTCTCGAACTCGCTGGCCGAGGCGTAGAACGACAGCTGCGCGCTGCCTTCCCACCAGCCCGGGTAGTAGTAGAACGGTGCGACCTTGAAGAAGCCCAGCTTCTCGTCGTCATACGGGCCGACCCATTCGGCGGCGTCGATGGTGCCCTTTTCCAGCGCCGGATAGATGTCGCCACCGGCGATCTGCTGCGGCACCACACCCAGGCGCGACAGCACCACGCCGGCGAAACCGGCGACGCGGTACTTCAGGCCCTGCAGGTCGGCGACGGTGCGGATCTCCTTGCGGAACCAGCCGCCCATCTGCGCGTTGGTGTTGCCGCCCAGGAAGTTGACGACGTTGTATTCCTTGAAGAACTCGCGCATCAGCTTCATGCCGTTGCCCTGCACCATCCACGCCGTTTGCTGGCGCGCGGTCAGGCCGAACGGGATGGTGGTGTCGAAGCACAGCGTCGGGTTCTTGCCGAAGTAGTAGTAGCCGGCGGTGTGGCCGATCTGCACGGTGTTGTTCTGCACGGCATCGAGCACCTGCAGGCCCGGCACGATTTCGCCGGCGGCGAACACCTTGATGTTGAACTTGCCGTCGGTCAGTTCCTTGACCCGGTTGGACAGCGTCTCGGCGCCGCCATAGATGGTGTCGAGCGATTTCGGAAAGCTCGACGCCAGGCGCCATTCGACGGCCGGATTGCTGCCGACCACGGCAGGCGCGGCGGGCGTTCCGGGCGCGCTGGCCGGGGCCGGGGCGGCGGCCTGCTCTTGCTTGCCGCAGGCGGCCAGGGCACCGGTGGCGGCCACGGCCGACGCTTTCAACAGAAAGGAACGACGTTCCATCGACTACTCTCCTCGTTTTCGAATTTTGATCCGGCCGAGGGCGAGGGAGTGCGTCGACTCCAGCGCTGGCCGGGAACGCGCGGCAAGCCGTGGTACGACAGCGCGCAATAACGGGCCTGTTACCGGCGCACCCGCCGACGTGGCAGCTTGCGCCGATAACAGGCCCGGATTCACCCCTTGGTTGCCCGCTCATACCCGTTCCAGCAGGCTGATCGATTATAGCGGTGCCCAATTCGCCACGGGGCCGCGCCAGTGTCCGGGTTTTCGCTAGGAAAGTGCGGTATGGCGCGCCTTCGTCAGGAGCGATTCGCGGCCGATCCTGCCCGATCGGCCGGGCCGGCATCGGTGGCCGACCGTACGCTTTGGTTACCAGCAGTGCACCGCCGATGGATTTTGTAACCTCTCTTGCTGTCCAATCAGGCCGACTGATAAAACCGTCGGTCCGGCACGGCCGCGCCCCTGCCTGCTGTTGCACCTTGCCGTTGCATCCGGCCGGTGCCCTTTTTGCTGTCCTGTTGTCACCGCATGTCGTTGTCCGCGTCGTCTTCCTCTCGCCGTCGTTCGCTGAACCGGGCCGCCCGCTGTTCGCCAGTCCGTTCGTCCGCAGCTTCGTCCGCAGCTTCGTCCGCGGGTCCGTCGGTACTGTGGCGTCCGGGCTCGCTGTATCTGGCCGGCCTGGCAGCCTGGGGCATCGCCGCCTGCGCGCAGACGCCGCCGGCGCCGGAGCCGATCGCGCCGCCGGTGTTCGCGCCGGCCGCCCCGGTGCCGGCGGTCGCGCAGCTGTCGAGCTGGCCGTCGAACCAGCCACAGCCAAACCGGCCGGCACCCGCTGCCGATGCCGACCCTCTCGCCGGCCTGCTTCAGCGCGATGCGCAGGCCGCCGCGCCGGCCGACGCCGCCACCGAGACGCTGAACCTGCCCCCCGCCGATACGCCCGAACAGACCGCGCTGGCCGAGCTGGACCCGGGCCTGGTGGGACCGCCGGAGCCGCTGCCGCCCGCACCGCCGCCGGTGGTGCTGTTCCCGAACCGGCTGGGCGAGTTCATGCCAGAGTTCATGCCCGAAACGCGGACCGCGGCCGGCGGCGATGCCGCGGCGCCGAGCGATGCCCCGCCGGTGTTCGCCTCCAACCTGCCGAGCCGCGAGCCGGCCGAGGAGACCGTCTGGAGCCTGTCGTACAGCGGACGCGCGGCCTACGAGGACAACAGCCATGCGATGCGGGCCTGTCCGGGCGGCAGCCTGTCGACCGGCATCGGCCAAGGAGTGGCGTGCCAGAGCAGCGGCGAGGTCAAGCTGCGCGAGCAGTTGTACACGCTGGACGGCGGCGGCGCGATCGAGGTCGTCGCCCAGGCGCGCGGCACCAATACCACCACCGTCGACGGGCGCCCCGCCCCGGTCGATCCCTACCAGCTGATCCCGCAGTTCTATACCGCGGTCAAGGGCGTGGCCGCGCTCGACGGCGCCACCATGTGGGCCGGCCGGCGCGATACCTCGCCATTCCTGATGTCGTCGGGGCTGCTGCCGCCGACCTCCAGCGCGCTGCGTTTCGGCGTCGATGACGCCAAGCTCGCCGGCGTCGGCGTCAGCTACCAGTACACGGCCCGCAACGACACCAATGGGCAGCATCTGCCCAGCTATCACTCGGTCCGCACCGCACCGATCGGCGTGAACGACAAGGGCTCGCTGCAGCTGGGCTTCACGCGCGTCGAGGCCGACGCGCTGGCCGGCGATGCCGGCAATGCCTGGTGGGCGTCGGCGATGCACGAGCAGAAGGGCGTGCTGGCCGGCACCAATCGCTTCGGCCTGCAATACGGCACCGGCAGCCGCACGGCAATGACCGGCTACACCGGCATGGGCGATACGCTTTCGCGCGTACGGGTCGCCGAGTCGATGGAATGGAAGGGCCGCGCGGGCCTGATCGGCTCGGTCGAATCGAGCCTGCAATACGACCGCTCGGCGCTGGGCACGATGCAATGGATGACCACCCGCGTGCGCCCGGCCTATGCGCCGACCGAGCGCTTCCGCCTGAGCTTCGAGGTCGCGCACGACCAGATCTCGTCCGGCTTCGGCGTCAGCGGCCAGCGCACCGCCCTGACGGTGGCGCCGACGCTGACGTTCGGCAAGGCCGCCGGCAACGCCAATCTGCGCGCCTTCTATACCTACAGCCGCGCCAGCGACGTCGACGGCATCAGCTTCGCGCCGCCGGCCGATGCCTGGGCCTCACAGGCCACGGGTTCGATCTTCGGCATCCAGCTCAATCGGCGCTGGTAGGGGTGGCGGTCCGGGCGGTGCTGGCCGTCTCGCCGCCGGCGATCCGGGCCGCGCGATCGCGCGGTACCGGCCGCAGCAGCCAATCGAACACCAGCGTCGCCGTCAGCGCACCGGCGCATTGCGCCAGCACGAAGCCCGGCACATCGACCGCGCGGATGCCGGTGAAGGTCGCGGTCAACGCGCACGCCAGCGTCAGCGCCGGATTGGCGAACGAGGTCGAGGCGGTGAACCAGTAGCCCGCGGCGATATAGCCGGCCACCGCGAACGGCAGCAGCGCCGGCCTGGCGCGCGCGGTGCCCATCGCCACGCAGATCAGGCCGAAGGTCGCCAGGAATTCGCTCCACCACAGCGGCGCGCCGGTGCGCGCCTGATTCGACCCGCTCAGCAGCGGCTCGCCGAACATCAGATGGACCGCGATCACGCCGGCGATCGCACCCAGCGCTTGCGCGACGACATAGCGCAGCGCCTCGCGCGCCGGCAGCATGCCGCGCAGCCAGGCCGACAGCGTGACCGCCGGATTCAGATGGCCCCCCGAAATGCCGCCGAAGGCGAGCAGCAGCGCGGCCAGGCCCGCGCCGCTCGCCAGCGAGTTGGCCAGCAGGGCGAGCGCGACGTTGCCGGCCGCGAGCCGCTCGGCGCGCAGCCCGGAGCCGATCACCACCGCGATCAGCAGCGCCGTGCCGAGGGCTTCGGCGACCAGCCGGCGTGCGAGCGATACGGGTGCTGCAAAGGAGGCGGCATCGGCCGGGGACGTGGCGTGAGGACGACGGATGGACATCGAACGCGGAGCGAAGGTGAAAGGGACCAGCAGGGTGCTGCGCGCGGCGTGGTGCGGTCCGGCGCAGAGCGCGCAGTGTTCCGTTCGCCCTGCGTGTCGTCAATGCGCGCCGGCGCAGTTGTGTCCTGACCCGCGGTATCGAATGCGCGCCGCGCCGTCCGTCTTGCGTGGTTCGCCCGCGCGTGCGCCCGCTAGCCGAAGCGCACGCAATAGACCGGCGGCAGATGCGCCGACACGCAGGTCCAGCGTTCGCCGCCATTCTCCGAGACCCACAGGCCGCCGGTGGTCGAGCCCATCGCCAGCCGTTCGCCGCTGTCGTCGACCGCCAGGCCGTGCCGATAGATCAGGTCGTAGGCCGGCGGCGTCGGCAGGCCTTGATCGAAGACCTCGAAGCTGCGGCCGCCGTCGCGCGTGCGGGACACCACCAGCTTGCCGTCGACCGGCACGCGGCATTCGTCCTTGGTCGCGGGCGCGAACCACGCGATCTCGGGATCGCGCGGATGCACCGCGACCGCGAAGCCGAACTTCGACGGCTTGCCTTCGATGCGCCGCCAGCTGGCGCCGCCGTCCTCGGAGCGGAACACGCCGTCGTGATGCTGCACCCACAGCGCATCGGGCCGGGCCGGACATTGCACCATGTAGTGCGGGTCCTGGATGTTGGGATCCTCGCTGCGCTCGGGCGGCATATAGCCCGCCTTCATGCCGCGCGTGGTGGCCTCCCAGCTGTCGCCGCCGTTGCGGGTCTGCCAGACGCCGCCGCAGGAGATCGCGACCGACACATGGCGGCTGTCGCGCGGATCGACGCAGATCGAATGGATGCCGGGATAGTCGTAGCCGCCGCCGAACCATTCGGCGCGCTCCGGGCGATCCCACAGCGGCCGGTTCAGCGCCCAGCTGTCGCCGCCATCGCCCGAGCGGAACAGGCCGCCGGGAATGGTGCCCGCCCACAGCACGCCGGGCTCGTCGGCACCGCCGGCCTCGAGCACCCACAGCTGCTGCAGCGACCAGGGCGCGGGCTTGGGGGCCTCGGGGTCGGCCGGCGCGTTGGCCGCATCGGCCAACGCCGCCGCCTGCTCTTGCGGCTGCGGCGGATAGACCGGCACCGCGCAAGCGGACCACTCTGTCTGTCCGCGCGCGCGGCGCCACAGCTTGACGCCGAAGTGGCCCAGATTCAAGGCGGCATAGAGCGTGCCGTCGCGCGGGTCGGACAGCACCATGTTGACGGGCTCGCCAAGGAAATGCGCCTGGGTTTGCTGCCATTGCCCCTGCGGCTGGCGTTCGATCTCGAACAAGCCCTTGCGCGTTGCCACGAGAAGTCGGTCGTTCATCGTTCAGGTCTCCTGGTATCGATCGGCCGCCGGTCGCGTGGCCGTCGGCGCGTTGGCTGTCGAAGCTGGATCGTCGAAGCCTTGGTGCTCCCGCCCGCGCGTGCTATCCGCCGGACAGCGCCTGCACCACGTAGACCTTGCTGTCCTCGCGCAACGCATCGCTGAGCCGTTGCCGGTCGCGGATCATGGTGCCGTCGATGAAGACGGCCACATGGCGGCGCAACTGGTTCTGGTCATCGAGGATGTAGCCGCGCAGCTCGGGCTGCTCGGCGAACACCGCGTCGAGCGCGGCGCGCACCGATGCAGCGGGCAGGTGGCGATCGGGCGTGGGGACATGGCGCTGGATCGCCGGTGCGAAGGTGATATGGGCCATGGTGCAGCGAGGGTGGGGAGCGCGAAAAACGGTCACTACAGTGTAGGCGCTCGGCGCTGCACGGGAAGGGCAAATGCGGGAAATTGCGGCGCGGGAATGTGGACGCCGCGATGTGGACACGGCGATGTGGACACTGCAGATGTGGCAGCGCGCTCAGAACCGGCGTCTTTGCCGCTGTCGCGACAAAGACGCCGCCTGGCAGTCCTGTCTTTTCTTGACGTCGTGTTTACCGCTGCGACGGTGCCGGCAAACCGCCAGGCCCGACACCGAAGTGCGCATGGCTTTCATGCCTTCCATCCCCGCGACCCATGCGCGCACGCAGTCTAGCAAGACTCGGTCGAACTGGCGACATGTCAGGGCGATGTGGTGGAGCCCAATGTGGACAGGCTCGATGTGGACAGTCCCCGCGTGGAGCGTGCAGGCCCTGGCTCAGTCCGTCGCCGCGGTCGAGCGGAATGCCTCGAGATTGACGCCCAGCCGCTTGATCTTGTCGTACAGCGTTTTCTTCGGCACGCGCAGCAGGTCGCTCGCTGCCGCGGTGCGTCCCGACGCGGCGCGCAGCGCTTCCTCGATCAGATGCCGCTCGAACACCGCGACCTGCTCGTCGAGCGAACGCGCCTCGCTGCCATTGCCGTTACCGGTGCCGTTGTTGCTGCCAGCAGGCACACCTGTACTGCCACCTGGCAGTCCCAGCACGAAGCGGTCGGCCGCATTGCGCAGCTCGCGCACATTGCCCGGCCACGGATGCATCATCAGCTCGCGCATATGCGGCGGCGATACCTCGGGCACCGGCCGCTCGTAGCGCAGCGCGGCCTGCAGCAGGAAGTGCGAGAACAGCAGCGGAATGTCCTCGCGCCGTTCGCGCAGGGGCGGGATGTCGATCACCGCGACGTTGAGGCGATAGTAGAGATCCGCGCGGAAGCGCTGCTCCGCCGACAGCGCCAGCAGGTCCACCTTGGTGGCCGCGATCACGCGGCAATCCATCGGCAGCAGCGTGTTCGAGCCCAGCCGTTCGAACTGCCGCTCCTGCAGCGTGCGCAGCAGCTTGATCTGCAGCGACATCGGCATGGTCTCGATCTCGTCGAGGAACAGCGAGCCGCGCTGCGCGTATTCGATCTTGCCGACGCGCCGCCGCGCGGCGCCGGTGAACGCCCCCGACTCGTGGCCGAACACCTCGCTCTCGAACAGCGACTCGGGCACGCCGCCGCAATTGAGCGCGGCGAAGTTGCCCTGCCGGCGCGGCCCGTATTCGTGCAGGCAGCGCGCCACCAGTTCCTTGCCGGTACCGGTCTCGCCGAGGATCAGTACATCGGCGTCGGTGCACGCCAGGTCGAGAATCAGCTTGCGCAGCCGTTCGACGGCCGCCGAGCGGCCGATGACCTTGGCCTCGATCGCCTGCGTGTCGGCGAGCTGCCGGCGCAGCGCCTCGACTTCGAGCGTCAGCGCGCGTTTCTCCATCGCGCGTTGCACGACCTCGGTCAGCTCGCCGGGCGAGTACGGCTTCTCGACGAAATCGTAGGCGCCGCGGCGCATGGCCTGCACCGCCATCGAGATGTCGCCATGGCCGGTGACGAGGATCACCGGCAGCGCGCCGTCGATCTCCAGCGCCTTGTCGAGCAGCGCCAATCCGTTGATGCCGGGCAGGCGCACATCGGTGACCAGCACGCCGGCAAAACCGGGCGTGAGGCGATGCAGCACCTGTTCGGCCGAGCCGAACGCTTCGACCGACAGGCCGGCGATCTGCAGCGACTGCGTGCTGCCGAGGCGCACCGCGGCATCGTCTTCGACGTAGAGGACCGACAGGTCAGTTCGCATCGGCATGGTTCTCCTGTGCAGTGGGCAGCTGGATGATGAAGCGCGCGCCGGCGATCTCGTTGCGGTCGGCCGCGTCGCCGGATACGTCGCGGGATACATCGCAGAATACGTGGCGGGATACGTGGCGCGATACGTCGACCGCGCGGCGATTCTCCGCGCGCAGCGTGCCGCCAAATTCGCGCACGATGCCGGCGGAGATTGCAAGCCCCAGGCCGAGGCCCACGCCCTGCTCCTTGGTGGTGAAGAACGGTTCGAACAGACGCGGCATCACGTCGTCGTCGATGCCGCAGCCGCGGTCGGCCACCTCGATCGTGACCCACTGGGTATCGGCGTGCGCGCGGATTTCCAGCACGCGGGCGGCCGCATCCTCCACTGCATCCGCGTTCGCGTCCTTCATCGCATCGAGCGCGTTCGACAGCAGATTGACCAGCACCTGCTCGAGCCGGTTGCCTTCGCACAGCGCCAGGGGCGACGGCTCCGGCACCGACACCACCAATTCCGCGCCCTCGGCGCGAATGCGCGAGTCCAGCAGGAACAGCGCGTCGGCGATCACCGTGCCGACCGGCGTGGGCACCGACTGCACCGGCGTCTTGCGCGCGAACTTCTTCAGCTGTGCGGTGATCTTGCCCATCCGCTCGACCATCTGGCAGATCACGTTCAGGTTGGTCTCGACCGCATCGGTCTGGCCGCGGCGAAAGAACACGATGGTGTTCGCCGACAGCGTGCGCAGCGCCGCCAGCGGCTGGTTCAGCTCGTGCGTGATGCCGGCCGACATCTGGCCGAGCGCAGCCATCTTGCTCGCCTGCACCAGCTCGTCCATCGCCGCCTTCAGCACCTGCTCGGCGCGCTTGCGCTCGGCGATCTCCTTCTGCAGCTTCAGGTTCGAGCCGGACAGCGCCTGCGTGCGCATGGCCACCTTGCGTTCGAGCTCGTCGTGCGCGCGCTGCAGGGCCTCCTTGGCGGCGCGGTTCTGCGCGGCGGCGCGGCGGCGCTGCAGCACGTAGAGAATCAGCAGCAGCAGAAAGCCGAGCGCGAAGGCGCCGATCACCGCGCTGTTGCGCGCCAGCGTACGGATCGGCTCCATGTCGGACAGCACGATCAGCCGCCAATCGGTGTCGGGGATGCGGCGGCTCTGCGCCAGGAACTCGTCGCCGTCCGGCATCTGCACCACGCTGATATCGGCGGCGAAGCGGCGCTGCTCGCGAAAGCCGATCGGGTCGAGCGAATCGACGGTCGAGTACTGCCGCGTCGTGGCGAGCTGCCAGCGCGTTTCGCTGGGCAGCTCGCGCAGCGACTTGAAGCGCCAGTCGGGCTGCGAGCTCAGGAACACGATGCCGTTGGCGTCGACCACCAGGATGCGGTCGTCGTGGGCGAGCCAGGGCTCGTCGATCTTGTCCAGATTGACCTTGACCGCGGCCACGCCGAGCATCGCGCCGTCGCGGACGATCGGTTGCGAGAAGTAGTAGCCCGGTTCGCGGCTGACGGTGCCGATGCCATAGAAGCGGCCCGGCTTGCCCTGCATCGCGTCGCGGAAATACGGCCGGTACGAGAAGTTGATGCCGACGAAGCTGGCCGCCTCGTTCCAGTTGCTGGCGGCCAGCGTCAGGCCGTGGGCGTCCATGACATAGATCGCGGTCGATTTGGCGGCGGCATTGACCTCGGCGAGAAAGCGATTGGCGGCCATCGGCAGGCCCGGTGTCGCCGGTTCGCGCAGCAGCCGCTGCACGTCGTGGTTCAGCGCGACGACCGCCGGCAGATATTCGTAGCGGCGCATCTCGCTGCGCAGCCCGCCGATATAGGCCTCGATGCGGTGCGCGGTGCCATCGCGCTGCGCGCGGATGCCGACGCGCTCGCCCCACAGGTAGGCGATGGTGACGCCCACCGCCATCACCGCGCAGACCGCCGCGATCGCGGCCGCGCGTCGGGCCCGTCCACGCGGCCAGGCCGAGGGAGGCATCGCTTGCGTCGCGGCGGAAGTCGCGGAGGAGTCGGTCATATCGATGCGCAGGGTGATACCGGCGGCATGCGCCAACGACCGGCCATTAGGCAAAGCCGCACCCCAGCGCGTCAATCGGCGTAAACATCAGGCGCGCCGATGCATCGGTTCGTCGATGCCTCGGCGCGAGCCCCCCCCCAATCAAGGCGGGTCAGTCGGCGCAAGGCCGCGCAGGGCTGCGTCACATCGAACAGCAGATTGACCGGCGACGGACCGAACGACAGCCAGGTGCCCTTCAACGGCTGCTGCTCGACGCCCGGCCGCGACCAGTCGCAGACGCCGGTCGTGAAGATCGATTGCAGCCGCGCCAGCTGCGCCGGCGTCATCATCACCCTGTAGTCGGCGGGATCGATCGGCTTGAGCTGGCACTTGACGACATCGTCGGCCAGCGGACCGCCAGCGACCATGCGCGGCGTGGTGCCGGCCGGGTACAAGGTATTGCACTGCCCCGGGCCGTGCGCGGTCTGCGGCTCGACGATCTTGTTGCCGCCCGCGTCCCAGCACGCATCGACCAGATCCGCCGGCTTGTTGCGCACCACCTTCTCGGCCTTGCTGCCCGGACCGGTGTCGCGCAGCAGCGCGGTCAGCCAGCGATCCATCTGGTCGAAGTTGTCGTCGCGGATGGTGCCCGGTCCGACGATGACCTGATTGTCCGCATGCCCGTTGGCCGCGATCAGACGCGCGCGTACCGAGTAGCTGTGGATCTTGTTGTGGATGTCGCCGTTGACGCGATCGTCGAAGTAGTCGCGCTGATCGATGATCGGCGTGGTCGCCAGGCCCCCGCCGGTCGAGGTGATGCGGCCCGACTGGTAGGCGCGTGCGATCGCGTCGAGGTCGCCGACGGTGCGCTGCGCGATCTTCTTGAAGTCGACGTCGACGCCGCCGATCTTCTCGTTCAGGTCGATGAACTGGTCGGCCGTGATCATGCCGTCGTTCAATGCCTTCAGGCCGTACTGCACGCCGACATTGTCGATCGGCCGCTTGGCAAAGCCGCGCGTGTCCTTGCCGTAGACGTTGACCGTGTGGTCGTAGACGGTGGCGCGCACGCCGGTCGGGTTGTTGACCGGATGGTATCGCTGGTCGGCCGGGAAGCCCGCCGGGAACGACACCACCGGATCGAGACGGCCCGCACTGCTGCTCATCGCGGCGATATTGCCCGGCTTCAGGTAGCCCGAGATCGCCGAGCGCTGCGCATCGCTGTATTGGCCAGGTGCGCTCTGCGTGAAGTACAGATGCAGCAGCCGCGAGTCGTGCAGCTTGAAGATCGTCGACGAGGTGACGTCGGGGAACACCGAGGTCACGATGATGCCGTCGAACAGGCCCGGATAGTTGTCGCCGGTCTGGTGGCTCTGATAGGCGCCGCCCGAGCCGCCGGTGCCGATCGTGAAGAACGGCACGCCGTAGTTTTCGATCAGGCGTTCCTTGACCATCGCGATGGTCTCGGACGACAGCAGGTCGTTGCAGTTGTTGCCGAAGGTATTGAGCGAGGCGCTGACCACCGCGTAACCCTTGCGCAGGTGGTTGTGGTTCAGCACGGCCACCGGCGTGCCCTGCATGTACCAGCCGCCCTGGCAGCCGCCGCCAAGCGGATAGATGACCTTGCGGTTCCAGCCCGAAGGCGGCGCCAACGGCGTCGGCTCGGCGTCCTTCAACGGGTCGTGCAGGATCGCGGTCTGGTAGATCGCGCGATTGATGGTGCCGGTCTCGACGCGGACGATGTAGGGGACGGTCGCGCCCGCGTTGTTGGTGGTGCTGGCCAGGTCGGCCGGATAGGCGGCGACCGGCGTCGGCAGCGGCTTGAAGCTGTTGGCGCTCGAGCGATAGACGTAGTGCACGCGGCGTTCGACCGAGCAGTTCTCGTCGAGCGGTGCGCCCAACTTGCTGCCGTCCGGCAGCGTGAAGTTCTGCGTCGCGCAGATGTAGGGCTTTTCGTGCGGGCCGGAGAAGACGGGACCGGTGATCGGATAGTTGGTCAGCGTCAGCGTGGTGCGCGCGGGGCCGTGCTTGACCTCCAGGGTGTTCTCGCCGAGCTTCAGTCCGCTGACGATGCCGAGCGCCTCGCCATCGGCGGTCGGCGTGAAGGCATCGCTGACATCGACGCCGTTGAGGCTGACCTTGAACTTCTTGCCGGGCGCGCGCTCGCTCGCGCTCAGGCGGATCAGCGCATCGCCGCCCGTCACGCGCTCGGGCGCGGAGGACAGCACGGTCGCCTCGACCGTGGCCCTGTGTCCGAGGCCCAGGCCGGGCGCGTTCTCGGCGCTCTGCGGCTGCAGATTGCCGCCGCCATCGTCACCGCCGCCGCATCCGGCGACCAGCAATGCCGCCACCATGGCGCCCGTCCCCAAGGACGGCCGCTTCCACCGAGCTGCTGTTTGCCGCATCGTTGTCTCCTGTTTGGCCGGCGTCGCCGGCATTGCCTTTTCCACGCTCCGCACGGGAGCGGTCAGCGCGTCTGCCGTCTGTCGCGGCAGCTTGCGAGGCGCCTGCGTTGCAATGGGCGTGCCATTGCGGGCGGGGTTGGGCGGCGGAGACTAAGCCTCTGAAACAGAAGCGTTTTTGCGCAGCGGCAATGTCTGCATGCCGGCAGACATGGATGGAAATCCGCACGAGCCCGGGCGGGCGGCGTGCGGAAAGTCGCGTCGGTGACCGTGGGTGTTTCGCGTTCTAGCGTTTTAACGGACCCAGGCCGAACATCCTGCCGGCGCGACCGTCCCGCTGACGTACATCGCGCCATGCCGGTACAAGCGCAGGCGGTCCACCGTCTCGGCGCCGCTGAGCACCCAGACGCCGCCGCGCGGGTCGGTCCAGACGATGCGGGCATCGGTGCCTTCCAGCGCGGTGAACAGATGCAAGGGCGCGACGCCGGGGCGCATCACGACGGTGGTGGTGTCGACCGGTGCCGCGCGGACCGGGAACAGGTTCAGGGCGGCGCCGAGCAGCGAGCCGCCGACCAGCATGGCCGCGACCCAACTGGCCGCGATGCCGGGGCCGCGCGGGCCTGCACCCGAGTTCGGCCCGGCTCCCGTCAGCGTCTTTCGCATGCGGATGCCGACGATCAGCGGGATGATGCCGAACAGGAACAGCCACAGCAGATCCCACAGCAAGGGATTGGGCGAGTCCATGCGGATGCGGTGGATGCCGGTGATCCAGTGCGACAGAACTGCATCGACGACGTGCCAGACGCCGAAGCCGATCCAGAAGTTGGCCAGCAGACGCCGATGCGCATGCGGGACGCCGAAGGTCTCGCGCGATCGATACAGCAGCCATAGCCCGATGGCCGCGATCACGTACATCAGCGCGTGGAACAGCCCGTCGGCCATCACCTGCACGCGCAGGTCGCCGAGCGCGCCGCGATCGATGCCGGACAGCAGGTGGTGCCACTGCAGGATCTGATGCAGCAGGATGCCGTCGAAGAAGCCGCTCATCGCGAAGCCAAGCGTGTATCCCGCCCATTCGAACGCGCGGGGATGGATGGTATCGGCGGAGATCGCAGGGGCGGTCGGCATGGCAACGATCCTTTGGATGAAGTCAGGCAGCAGCGCTGCTCAAAAGCCAAGCGGGCCGCATCGACATCGCCGATGGGCCCGCTTCAGGCGACATGCAGTCGCAAGTGGGTAGCGGCGCTTAACGGGTGCCGCTCGTGCCCGTAGCGGATCCGCTCGAGCTGCCGGACGCGCTGCCGCTTGTGCCGGTGGCGGTACCCGTGCCGGACCGCGACGAGTCCGTGGGCGTCACGGCGCCCGAACCCGAGACGGAGCCGGAGCCGGACCCGGTGCCGCTGCCTGCGGCGGTACATCCGGCCAGTCCCAGCGCAAAGGCGAAGGCCAGGGTTGCGATAGAAGCCGTCTTTCTCATGTTGTTTTCCTCCAGCGATGCGCTAAGTCCCCGTAGCGCTGACATGAACCCCCGTCATCGGGAGTCGAACGTCAATATGCAATCGGCGTTCCAATCCATGGCGGACAGCGCTGAGGAAGGTACGGGTCTGCCGGTGGCGCAGGAAGAAATCATGCCGGAAGGGTAAGAGATACCAACGCTTGTAAGCCTTGCCGGCAGGCATGGCTTTCGTGCTGCACCTCGTTGCAGGGCAGGAAGCAGGAGCGTAGGGCCGCAGCGGCATGACCGCGATCGCGAGGCGCGCAGGCGGCTTGACGTTGGAACGTCACGGCCACATTGCTGCGTGGCCAGGGGAAGGAAAGCACCAAAGAAAAACGGACGCCGAAGCGTCCGTTTTTCCTTTCAACCTGGTGGCCTGGGACGGAATCGAACCGCCGACACAAGGATTTTCAATCCTCTGCTCTACCGACTGAGCTACCGGGCCAAAGAAGCGAAACTATAACAGTGGGCATGGGACTGGTCAACCCCCTGCCGCCTGGAATCGTCGTCCTTATTGCTCGGCCGGCTCCGGCTTGTTTCGGCTCAGCTCGACGCCAAGCTGCTTGAGCTTGCGATACAGGTGGGTACGCTCGAGGCCCGTCTTTTCGGCCACGCGCGTCATGCTGCCGTGTTCGCGCAGCAGGTGGTATTCGAAGTAGGCGCGCTCGAACATGTCGCGCGCCTCGCGCAGCGGCATGTCGAAGGAGAACTGCATCTCGGCTTCGGGCACGCGCTGCGGCGTACCGTTGGCCGAGGCCTCCGTCGGCGCGGTTTCGGCGGCGCGGGCGGCAGGCTCGGCAGCCGGTGCCGCCGGCGCGGCGGCCGCGCGCGGACGTTCCTGGCCGCGTGCCAGGCCCTGCTCCACCGCGGACAGCAGCTTCTGCAGCGCGATCGGTTTTTCCAGGAAATTGAGCGCGCCGATCTTGGTCGCTTCCACCGCGGTATCGATGGTTGCGTGCCCGGACATCATGATCACGGGCATCGTCAGCTGGCCCTGCGAGGACCACTCCTTGAGCAGCGTCACACCGTCGGTGTCCGGCATCCAGATATCGAGCAGCACCAGGTCGGGCGTATTGCCGGCACGGTATTCACGGGCTTGTTGCGCGTTTTCGGCTACTTCGACTACATGGCCTTCGTCGCTGAGGATTTCCGAGAGCAGTTCACGGATACCCATTTCGTCGTCGACTACGAGGATGGTTGCCATACTTTCCTCTTAACCCCTCCGCGGCGTTCCGGGTCGGACCGCATCATCATGCATCACTATGCCAGCTTGGCGAACAGGATGGATATCTGGGCGCCGGCGACTTCGGTGCCCTCCATGCGGTTGCGCAGTTCGATGCGCGCCCCATGTTCGTCAATGATCTTCTTCACCATCGCAAGACCCAGACCCGTCCCCTTGGCCTTGGTCGTCACGTATGGCTCGAACGCGCGGCTGAGGATGCGCGGGGCGAACCCCGGACCATTGTCAGCGATGGTCAGCTTGACAGCCTGGCGGCTTTCGCCGGCAGGATCTTTGTATTCTACAGTCTCGGTGTGCAGAGCGATACAAGGCGCCGGACGGCCCGCCGCCAGGTTCTCCGCGACCGCATCCTGCGCATTCTGCAGCAGATTGTGTATCACCTGCCGAAGCTGGGTCGGATCGCCCTTGATGTCGGGCAGATCGTTGGCCAGCGACGGGTGAATCACGGG
The DNA here is from genome assembly GCA_031181345.1 of Cupriavidus sp. Taxonomy (GTDB): domain Bacteria; phylum Pseudomonadota; class Gammaproteobacteria; order Burkholderiales; family Burkholderiaceae; genus Cupriavidus. The sequence continues at coordinate 47,770 of JAPSLC010000027.1, forward strand.
ATGCTCGTGCAGCCCCGGATCGTCGATCCCGTACAGATGCAGGACCTCGGCCACCAGTGCATTGAGCTGCAGCGTCTGCAGCATCGCCGGCGGCGTGCGGGCGTAGTCGCGGAAATCGTCGACCATGCGCTTCATCGCCGCTACCTGGTTAACGATCGTGGTGGCCCCGCGCTTTAGCACGTCGGCGTCAGTGCCTTCCAGCTTGGGCGCGAGCTTCATCTGCAGCCGCTCGGCCGACAGCTGGATCGGCGTCAGCGGGTTCTTGATTTCATGCGCGAGGCGCCGGGCCACTTCGCCCCATGCGACCGACCGTTGAGCCGAAATCACATCGGAAATATCGTCGAACACGACCACGTAGCCGGGCTCGGCATGGTCGCTGATATGGTCGCCGCCGGGCAGCCGCGCGCCGCGCACCAGCAGCGTCAGCGGCTGTTCCTCGGCGCCGTGCGGCAGTTCGATCTGCTTCTGCCAGTGCGCGGCGCCGCCGAGCACCTCGCTGGTGCTCTGCTCGGAGAACGCCTGCCGCACGATCTCGCCGAACGCGGCCATGCCGGGAATGGCCTCGACGGGATGGCCGATGGTCGGCCCGAGCGGCTGCCCGAAGATGCGTTCGGCCCCGGGATTGGCGGTCACCAGCGAGAAGCGCCGGTCCATCACCAGCACGCCGGCGGTCAGGTTCTGCAGCACGCTTTCGAGGAAGGCCTTCGATTGCTCGAGTGCCGCGCGATTCTGCTCGACCGCCAGGCGCGCATCCGCCAGCTGGCGCGTCATCATGTTGAACTGCTGGGTCAGCATGCCGAGCTCATCGCGGCTCTTGAGTTCGCGCTTGGGCGACAGATCGCCTTCGGCGACTTCCTTGGTCCCCTGCAGCAGCATCAGCAGCGGCCGCGCCAGCTGGCCGCCCAGCAGCAGCGCCAGCATCACGGCGATGAACACCGCGAGGAACAGCGTCAGCGTCAGCGTGCCGATATACATCTTGCGCAGGCCGGTGCGGCCCAGCGCCTTTTCCTGGTAGTCCTGATAGGCGCGCTGGACTTCGTCGGCATTGCGTGCAAGCACGGCGGGGACCGGATGCACGATCTGCAGATAGCGTTCCTCGCGCACCGTATCGCCGATCAGCCCGAAGCCCGACGACGGATAGTCCTCGGCGCGCCGCTCCAGCGACAGGCCCGAGCCCGCCCAGCGGTCCTTGCCCGCGGGACGTGGCGGCGCGCCCAGCGACGACTCGTCGGCCGGTGCCGCGGGGCCGAGCGGAATGATCACGCGCAGCCGGTACAGGTGATTGGCATCGGCGCGCTCGGTTTGCGGATGACCGTCGCTGCCGCCGTCCGTGCCCGGATCGGTGCCGCCCTCCACCGCTGCATAGCCGCCCGCGAGCCGCGCCTGCTCGACCAGCACGCCGGACGGCAGGCTCGGCACCAGCATCGCGTAATTGCTCGACGCGGAGGCGATCACGCGCCCGCCGCCGGTGAAGATCGAGGCCTCCTGCACGCCGTATTGCTCGCGCAGCCGGTTCAGTTGCAGCGAGTTGGTGGGTTCGCTGGCGCTGATGATCTGGTCGCTCATCTGCCGCGCCTTGGCTTGCAGATCGGCCAGCGCGCTGTCGATGGTGGAGCGGCCCAGATTGAGGCCCGCCTCGAGCGCGGTCTCGACACGCACGTCGAACCACGATTCGATGCTGCGCGAGACGAATTGCAGCGACACCAGGTAGATCAACACGCCGGGCAGCACGCCGACGATGCCGAAGAACAGCGCCAGCTTGGTCATCAGCCGCGTGCCGAACTTGCCGCGGCGATAGCGGACCCACAGCGCCACCGCGAGTGCGCCGATGATCAGCACCATCAGCACGCCGATCACCAGATTGATCTTGTACAGCAGTGTGAAATAGCGGTCGAAGAATTCGGTGTTGGCCGAGGCCGCCGCCAACAGCACCACCAGCACCAGCGCCAGGAAGACGATGGTGCCGGCGACCACGCGGCTCAGTACCCGGCGAAGCCGGCTGTCGAGCACGCTGTTCAGCGGGGAGATCATGGTTTGGCGACCAGCGACGACAGCGACATCGGTGCCAGCATGCCGGCGACCGGGCGCCCGAAGGCCGGCGATGGCGGACGGGCGTTGCCGATACCCGGGGCGGAGGCAGGCGAGGTATTGGGCGCGGAGGCAGGGGCAGGTGCGCTACCCGGAGCGCTGCCCGGGGCGGACGGCGGCATCGACGCCGGAGCCGGGCTCTGTCCCGGTGCGGCCGCGGCCGGCGAAGCGTTCGCGGGCGAGGCGGCATGTCCGTTCGCCGGTCCGGGCGTTGGCGCGGGCGGCGAAGCCGGGGCGGCGGGTGCAACTGGTGCAGCGGGCGCCGGCGCTGCGGGGGGCGGCGCCGGCGCAGCTTCGGCTACCGGCGTATAGGCGAAGCGGCGCCAGTCGGACGACAGATTCCAGTCGCGCGTATTGACCGCATTGATCTGGAATGGCTTGGGCAGTTGCGACAGGTCCAGCCGCATGCGGACCTCGGCCTGGTATGGCACGCCGAGCTTGACGTCGCCGCGCTCGAACACGCGCCAGCCACGCACCTGCTTGATGAAATCGAGCGCGCCTTTCAGGCGCATGAAGGGCAATTGCAGTCCGCCGGTCGAGACCCGGTACTGCCGCGTCAGCGGATGGAAGGTCAGCCTGACGCTGCGGCTGGTGCTGACCGGCTTTTCGTCGAACCAGTACCAGCGCGGGCGGCTCAGCTGGAAATCCACCGCGAAATACAAGGGGATGCCCTTGTGCAAGGCGTCCTCCAGTGCCGGCGACAATTCGAAGTCGAAGCCGGCATTCAGCTCGAAGCCGCCGTCCTGATATTCGACGCGCGCCTCGCGTATTTCGATGTTCTGTGCCTGCCCGACGCGCGGCGATAACGCGCCCGCGCAAAGGACCAGCACCATCAGAAGCAGCCACGCGAGCCGGCGCAACGCGGCCACGCCGATACCGGCCTGGTCTGCTGCGGATCCGCACGCCTTGTCGTCATGGGCACGGAGGACGGACAAGCGAAGCGGTGCGAGCATCGGATCAGAGGCGTTTCTGGAAGCGGGCGTAGAAGAAACCGTCGTGGTCCGACGGCAGGCCATCGTGGCTGCCGGTCCCGCCATCAGCCACGCCATGTTGGATGCTGCCGGGCAGCAGCTGGCCGGGCGCCTGCAATCGTATCGCATCTGGTAGCTGCTCACCAAACCAGCGCGCCTGCTCCTCGCCCTCCGTTGGGAAAATAGAACAAGTCACATACACCAGAATGCCGCCCGGTTTCAGCAGCGGCCACAGCTGCGAGACGATGCGGCGCTGCTCGTTGACGAGCTTGCCCAGATCGCTTTCGCGGCGCAGCCAGCGGATATCCGGATGACGGCGCACGATGCCCGAGGCCGAGCATGGCACGTCGGCGAGGATGCGGTCGTATGGCTTGCCGTCCCACCAGGCCTGGGGCCGGCTGGCGTCGCCGATCACCACCTGCGCGCGCTGGTGCAGCCGCGCCAGGTTTTCGTCGATACGCTGGGCGCGCGCGGCATCGCTCTCGACCGCGGTCAGTTCCACGTCGGCCAGTTCGAGCAGATGGCCGGTCTTGCCGCCGGGCGCGGCGCAGGCATCGAGCACGCGCTGGCCATCGGCGATCTCGAGCAGCGGCGCGGCGAGCTGCGCGCCGGCGTCCTGCACCGAGACCTCGCCGCTGTCGAAGCCGGGCACCTGCGCCACCGGCAGCGCGCGCGCCAGCCGCACCGCCTGCGTGCCGACGCGTTCGGCCGCAATGCCGGCGGCGGCAAGCCGGGCCAGATAGTCGTCGAGCGACACGCGCGCGGTATTGACCCGCAGCGTCATCGGCGGCCGCTCGCTGGCGCTGCCGGCCAGCGACTGCCAGCGGTCGGGATAGGCCTCGCGCAGCAGGCGCAGCCACCAGGCCGGCAGGTTCCAGCGCGCCTCCTCGTCGCGGCCCACTTCGGCCAGCAGCGCTTCACGCTCGCGCAGGAAGCGGCGCAGTACCGCGTTGACCATGCCGCGCGCATGCGCCGACTTCGGGTCGGACGCGGCCGCGTTGACGGCCTGGTCCACCACGGTGAAGGCCGCATAGCCGCCCTGCCCGCCGTCCTGTCCTTGTTCCTTGTCGCCCTCGATCAGCAGCGTCAGCGCGACCGCGAGCAGCGAGTCGACCAGCGCGCCGGGCGGGCGCGACACCATGCGCGTGACCAGCGCACGGACGGTGCCGAACTGGCGCATCGTCCGATAGGCCAGGTCCTGCAGCGCGCCGCGCGCGCTGGCGTCGCGGGTGCGCTCCAGCCGGTACTGCGCGCAGGCGGCTTCGATTGCCTGCGGCAGCGCGCTGCCCTCGTTGACGCCACGCACCGCGGCCGCGGCGGCGAGCATCTGGAAGGCAAGGGAATCGGGAGGCAAGCGCATGGATCGGACACCGTGAGAAAACGAACAGATAAAACGCGGAAATACGCGCGGAAATACGCGCGGACATCAAAAAGCCCGCCGGCTCGCAAGGAGCACGGCGGGCAGTTTACCTTGTCGGCGCCGACCGACCTCGATGGGGCCGGCGTGCGGCTCCAATCAGCCCATCGATCAGACCGGATACGTGCCGGTCTGCGCCATCTGCATCAGCCGCGCGACCCGCTCCTCGGTGGCCGGGTGCGTCGAGAACAGATTGGCGATGCCGCCACCCGACAGCGGGTTCAGGATCATCATCTGCGCGGTGGCCGGATGCTGCTCGGCGGCCTGGAACGGAATGCCGCGCGCATAGCGGTCGATCTTGTCCAGCGCCATCGCCAGCGCCTGCGGATCGCCGCTGATCTCCGCGCCGCCGCGGTCGGCCTCGAATTCACGCGCGCGCGAGATCGCCATCTGGATCAGCGAGGCGGCCAGCGGGGCCAGGATCGCCATCGCGATGCCGGCGATCGGATTGGCCGGACGGCCTTCCTCGCCGCGCCCGCCGAAGAACATCGCGAAGTTGGCCAGCGCGGCGATCGCACCGGCCATGGTGGCCGCGATCGTCGAGATCAGGATGTCGCGATGCTTGACGTGCGCCAACTCGTGCGCCATCACGCCGCGCAGTTCGCGGTTGCTCAGCACGCGCAGGATGCCGGTGGTCGCCGCGACGGCGGCGTTCTCGGGATTGCGGCCGGTGGCGAAGGCGTTGGGCGCGTCCTCGTCGATCAGGTAGACGCGCGGCATCGGCAGGCCGGCGCGCTGCGCCAGCTCCTGCACCATGCCGTAGAACTGCGGGGCACTGGCCGCATCGACTTCCCGCGCGTTGTACATGCGCAGGACCATCTTGTCCGAGAACCAGTACGAGAAGAAATTCATGCCGAGCGCCATCACCAGCGCGAACATCATGCCGCTGCGGCCGCCGATCATGCCTCCGATGACGATGAACAGCGCCGTGATGGCCGCCATCAGCATGAAGGTCTTGACCCAGTTGAACATTGCCGTGGTCTCCGTGGTAACGCCGTCGCGCGCCCGGCGCGCCCTGCTTGTGCGGCTGCCTTGCCGCTGCATCGGGGCGCCCGCGCGCGATCGTGCGGTGACGGTTAGATAGGGGCCGGACCGCTAAATTCAATGCCGGCAAGGGTTTTTGCCGGCGGCGGCGCTAGCGCTGCGTCAGCGCCAGGCGCGCGCCCAGGCCGATGAAGGCGGCGCCGATCACGCGGTCGAGCCAGCACTTCAGGCGCGGCGCTTCGCTGGCCCGGCGCGTCAGCGTGCCGGCCATCCACGCGACCGCCGCGGTCCACAGCGTCGACATCGCGACCATGATCGCGCCCAGCGCGAGAAAGGCGAGCGTCTGCTGCCCGGCGCGCGGATCGACGAACTGCGGGATGAACGACACGAAGAACAGGATTACCTTCGGGTTCAGCACGTTGGTCAGGAAGCCCTGGATGAACAGCGCGCGCAGGCTGCGGCGGTCGGTGGCCGGGGCGCCAGCGGGCGCGTCGGCGCCGGGCGCTGGGGTGCGCCAGCTCGACAACAGCAGCCGCAGGCCGAGCCAGGCCAGATAGGCGCCGCCCGCGTACTTGATCACCGTGAAGGCCACCGGCGAGGCGGCCAGCACCGCGGTCAGGCCGAACGCGGTCGCCAGCGCATGCACGCAGCAGCCGGCGCTGACCCCGAGCGCCGACATCACGCCCGCAGCGCGGCCCTGCGCCACGCTGCGGCCGACGATATAGGCGGTATCCGGGCCGGGCGTCACGTTCAGCAGAAACACGGCGCCGATGAACAACGGCAGATCGACGATGCCCAGCATGATGGTCGGTCCTTGCGGAAATGGTTCGCCCGGATTATGCCGCGCCGTCGGGCACCGCGCAGCGCGTGCCCACGGGCAGCGGCGTGCCCTGCAGGAAGGCCTGCGCGGGCAGGCGCCGGCCGCCCGCCTTCTGCAGTTCCGTGATCCGCAGCGCGCCTTCGCCGCACGCGATCACCACGCCGTGCGCGTCGGCGGCCAGCACCGTACCCGGCGCCGCGTCGGCGTGCTCGGCAGCGCGTGCCAGCGGCTCGGCCTGCCAGCACTTGATCGCCGCGTCGCCGATCTGCACGCTGGCGCCGGGGAAGGGATTGAAGGCGCGGATCTGCCGGGCCAGTTCCACGGCGGCGCGGCGCAGGTCGAGCCTCGCTTCGTCCTTGCCGATCTTCTCGGCATAGGTGACGCCCTGCCCCGGCTGCGGCTCGGCCGGCAGCGCGCCGTCGGCCGCCAGCCGCCGCAGCGCCTGCACGATCATGCGGCCGCCAAGCGCCGCCAGCGTGTCGTGCAGCGCGCCGGTGCTGGTGTCCTCGCCGATCGGCACGGCCTCGCGCGCAATCATCGCGCCGGTATCGAGGCCCTCGTCCATCTGCATCAGCGTGATGCCGGTCTGCGCGTCGCCCGCCTCGATGGCCCGGTGAATCGGCGCCGCGCCGCGCCAGCGCGGCAGCAGCGAGGCGTGGATGTTCAGGCAGCCATGGCGGGGCAGCGTCAGCACCTCGGCCGGCAGGATCAGGCCGTAGGCGGCGACGACCATCACGTCGGGTGCCTGCGCCGCCAGCGCGTCGATCGCGGCGACCGCTTCGTCGGGATACTTGCCATGGCGGCGCAGCGAGCGCGGCTGCAGTATCGGGCCGAGCCCCTGCGCCAGCGCATGCTGCTTGACCGGACTGGCCTGCAACTGCATGCCGCGTCCCGCCGGCCGGTCCGGTTGCGTCAGCACCGCAACCACCGGAAAGCCGGCATCGACGATGGCCGCTAGCGCGACGCGCGCGAATTCGGGCGTGCCGGCAAAGGCGACGCGCAGGGGGGCGGGGCTGGTCATGGAACGCTCCGGCTGGACGGTTGGGCTCTGAAAGGCAACACCGGCCGCGAAGGCGGCCGGTGCGGGGACTGCAAGGGAGGCATCAGCATAGCAAACCCGCTGCCGCGGGTTGCCGCCGGTTGGCGCGTGGCTACATCCGGGTACGCGCGCGCTTCTGCAGCTTGGACTTGATGCGGTTCACCTTCAGCGGCGACAGGTATTCGACGAAGACCTTGCCCTTCAGGTGGTCCATCTCGTGCTGGATGCAGACCGCCAGCAGATCGTCGGCCTCGAGCTCGAACGTCTCGCCGTTCTCGTCGAGTGCGCGCACGCGCACACGGTCGGGGCGCTCGACGCGGTCGTAGACCTCGGGCACCGACAGGCAGCCCTCTTCCCAGACCTTGCGGTTGTCGCTGGCCCAGACGATCTCGGGATTGATGAAGACGCGCAGCTCGTCGCGGGTCTCCGAGATGTCGATCACGATGACCTGCTCGTGCACGTCGACCTGGGTGGCCGCCAGGCCAATGCCGGGGGCTTCGTACATGGTTTCCGCCATGTCCTTGACCAGCTGGCGGATGCGGTCGTCGACCTGCGCGACGGGCTTGGCCACGATGTGCAGGCGAGGATCCGGGTAGGTGAGGATGTCGAGTTTGGCCATGGTGCTGATGCGCGACGCGGTTGCCGCCGCTGCTTGCCGCTGCTTTCGATTGGGCCGTTGTCGCATTGTCGCGGCAGGGCCCATGTCAGCAAAATCGGGGCGCGAATGGAAAAAATCAAGGCGCGCCGGCAGTGGGCTGCGCCCTTCAGGGTCGATTCTGGAGTCAATCCGGCCAAGGCATCTGGCTGGCTCAACAAAGTGCGCGATCTTACCAAAGAACCTGTAACAACGCCGGTGTGGCGGCTATGGCCCTGCCGGGTGCTGACCGTCGCCGGGCTGACGGCGGCCGTGCCCTGCGGCGCCGGCCCCACCATCGTCGCACTGCCGGATGGGCGGCAGTTCGGGGCGGCTGGAGACCTTGCCTATGTGGTCGATATGCCGCTTGACGCGGCGGTGGGCAGCCGCTGGGAGGTGTACGCACCAGCCGCCGGGAACGCGGCAGACCGGCGAGGCGGCGAAGCCGCGCCACCGCTGCCGGCCGGTGCGCCGACGCAGAACCTGGGTACGGTCGAGCTGATTTCGGGTCCGGCCGGGGCGGACGGCATCGCGGTGGTCACCGTCGTGTCGTCCGTCCGGGAGGTGACACCCGGCAGCCTGCTGATGCCCTTGCCGGCCGGACGGCCCGAAGTCGAATAGACAGCCTATCGGACCACCCCATGCGGAAATCGTCTTCTGCCACCGATGCCTGCGCCGCTGCGATCGACCCGGACGAGGTCGCGGCCTGGCTGCGCCTGGACGCCGTGCCCGGCCTCGGTCGCCGCACCGCACGTCTGCTGCTGGACAAGTTCGGCTTGCCGCAACAGGTGCTGGCGGCCGGCGAGGCCCAGCTGGGGCGTTGGCTGCCGGCCCCCGTGGCCAGCGCCGTCCGGGCGCGACCGGATACGGCCCTGTCGGCTCGGATCGAGCATACCGTGGCGTGGCTGCGCGAACCCGGTCACCACCTGCTGACGCTGGCGGACCCGGCCTACCCCCACGGCTTGCTGGACCTGAGCGACCCGCCGCTGCTGCTGTACGCCCGCGGCACGCTGGAGCGGCTGCGCACACCGGCGCTGGCCGTGGTGGGCGCACGCAGCGCCACGGTGCAGGGCGGGCACGACGCCGGGATGTTCGCCTCGGCGTTCTCCGGCGCGGGGATCACGGTGGTGTCCGGCCTTGCGCTCGGCATCGACGCGGCCGCGCATGCCGGCGGGTTGAGCGGCCCGGGCGGCACCATCGCCGTGGTCGGCACCGGGCTGGACCGTTGCTATCCGGCCTGCCATCGCGCGCTGGCCCAGCGGATTGCCGCCCAAGGGCTGCTGCTCAGCGAGCTGCCGCTGGGTACGCCGGCGCGCGGCCCGCATTTCCCGCAGCGCAACCGGCTGATCGCGGCGCTGGCCCGCGGCGTGCTGGTGGTCGAGGCGGCGCTGCGTTCGGGCTCGCTGATCACCGCGCGGCTGGCGGCGGAGCTCGGTCGCGAGGTGTTCGCGGTGCCGGGCTCGATCCACGCGCCGCTGGCGGCGGGCTGCCACCGGCTGATCCAGCAGGGCGCCAAGCTGGTGGAATGCCCCCAGGATGTGTTCGATGAATTGGGTTTGAGCGAAGGCCTGGCCGGCGTCGGGAAGCCGGGCGCGACGGTGTCCGCGCGGCCGTCCGAGCGCGCCGACGCACTGGGCACCGCGCTGGCGTACGATCCGGTCGATCCCGACACGTTGTGCGTCCGTACCGGGCTGCCGCCGGAGGCCGTCACCGCCGCGCTGCTGGAACTGGAATTCGCCGGTGCGGTCGAGCGGATGCCTGGCAATTTGTACCGCCGGCTGGCACGGCATCTGGTATAAGCGCCGGGGCCTCGCGGCACGGCGGACGGCGGGAGTCGCTACAATCGCCGTTCCTCGTGCTTGATCAGGCGCTCGATCAGGCGCACGCATTGCTCATGTTTGGATGACCGATGGCCGTTTACTTTCCCGAACGCGATGCGGCCGCGATAGCGGCGGCGCTGCGGGCTCACCCCGAGGGTCGCCTGGTGGCGTGCCTGTGCGCGGAGTGGTGCGGCACCTGCCGCGACTATCTGGCGGTCTGGCGCGAGCAGGCGGCGCGCCATCCGGAGGATTGCTTCGTCTGGGTCGATATCGAAACGCATGCCGACGCGCTTGGCGATCTCGATATCGAGAACTTCCCGACCGTGCTGGTGCAGGATGCCGCCGGCGGGGTGCCGCAGTTCTATGGCACATTGCTCCCCCACGCCGACACGCTGGCTCGGCTGCTGAGCCGCGGCGCGGCCATGCCGGCCGGCGCCGAACCGCCGCCGGATCTGCTCGGCTGGTTGAATCCTGAGGGATTGGACCGGTCACAGCAGGGAGAAAGCGGCGTTTGAAGCCCGCAGGGGCTGGCTCCGGACCGGGTTCGGGCCAAGGATGAGGCGCGAAGGCGGGGATGGAACTCGCCTTGCACCGTTGTCAATACCCCGCTTATTATTGGCGCCTCATGGCCCCCCGGGGGCCGCAAGTGTGCTGTTTACATATTAGTGCTGTGCCAAAACGCGGCCCGCCAAAGGGCGGCCGGCAAGGATTCCCACCCATGTCCAAAGCTCTCATCATCGCGGAAAAGCCATCGGTCGCGGCCGATATCGCCCGTGCGCTCGGGGGCTTTACCAAGCATGACGAGTATTACGAGAGCGACGACTATGTGCTCTCGTCGGCGGTCGGCCACCTGGTGGAGATCGCCGCGCCGGACGAATACGAAGTCAAACGCGGCAAGTGGAGCTTCGCTAACTTGCCGGTGATCCCGCCGCACTTCGACCTGCGCCCGATCGCCAAGACCGAGTCGCGCCTGAAGGTGTTGAACCGGCTGATCAAGCGCAAGGACGTCACCCGCCTGATCAACGCCTGTGACGCGGGGCGCGAGGGTGAACTGATCTTCCGGCTGATCGTGCAGCAGGCCAGGGCCAAGCAGCCGGTGCAGCGGCTGTGGCTGCAGTCGATGACGCCGCAGGCGATCCGCGACGGCTTCGCCAGCCTGCGCGAGGATGCCGAAATGCTGCCGCTGGCCGATGCCGCGCGCTGCCGCTCGGAGGCGGACTGGCTGGTCGGCATCAACGGCACCCGCGCAATGACCGCCTTCAACAGCAAGGGCGGCGGTTTCTTCCTGACGACGGTGGGCCGGGTGCAGACGCCGACGCTGTCGATCGTGGTCGAGCGCGAGGAGAAGATCAAACACTTCGTGGCGCGCGACTACTGGGAAGTGCGCGCCGAATTCATCGCCGCGGCCGGGCTGTACGAGGGCCGCTGGTTCGACCCGAAGTTCAAGAAGAACGAGTTCGATCCCGAGGCGCGCGAGTCGCGGCTGTGGAGCGAGGCCGAGGCCAAGAGCATCGTCGCCGCCTGCCGCGACAAGCCCGGTACCGTCACCGAGGAATCCAAGCCGTCGACCCAGCTGTCGCCGGCGCTGTTCGACCTGACCAGCCTGCAGCGCGAGGCCAACTCGCGCTTCGGCTTCTCGGCCAAGAACACGCTTGGCCTGGCGCAGGCGCTGTATGAAAAGCACAAGGTGCTGACCTACCCGCGTACCGACTCCCGGGCGCTGCCCGAGGACTACATGGGCACGGTCAAGGAAACGCTGGACATGCTGGCGGACAGCTCGCCGAACTACCTGACGCATGCCAAGAAGATCCTCGCCAGCGGCTGGGTCAAGCCCAACAAGCGGATCTTCGACAACAGCAAGATCAGCGATCACTTCGCCATCATCCCGACGCTGCAGGCGCCGAAGAACCTGTCGGAGCCCGAGCAGAAGCTGTACGACCTGGTGGTGCGCCGTTTCCTGTCGGTGTTCTTCCCGGCGGCCGAGTACCAGATCACCACGCGGATCACCGAGGTCGCCGGCCACCACTTCAAGACCGAAGGCAAGGTGCTGGTCAACCCGGGCTGGCTGGTGGTCTACGGCCGCGAGGCGCAGGGCGACGACGCCAACCTGGTGCAGGTCGGCAAGGACGAGAAGGTCCGCACCGACAAGGTGGAGCCGGTCGGGCTGACCACCAAGCCGCCGGCGCGCTACAACGAAGCGACGCTGCTGTCGGCGATGGAAGGTGCGGGCAAGCTGGTCGACGACGACGCGCTGCGCGAGGCGATGGCCGGCAAGGGCCTGGGCACGCCGGCCACGCGCGCGGCCATCATCGAAGGGTTGCTGACCGAAAAGTATCTGGTGCGCGAAGGCCGCGAGCTGATCCCGACCGCCAAGGCGTTCCAGCTGATGACGCTGCTGCGCGGCCTTGGGGTCCAGGAACTGACGCAAGCCGAACTGACCGGCGAGTGGGAGCACAAGCTGGCGCAGATCGAGCGCGGCCGCCTCAAGCGCGACGAATTCATGCGCGAGATCGCGCAGATGACGCAGCAGATCGTCAAGCGCGCCAAGGAATACGACAGCGACACCATTCCGGGCGACTACGCGACGCTGCAGACGCCGTGTCCGCAATGCGGCGGCCAGGTCAAGGAGAACTACCGGCGCTTTGCCTGCACGGCGTGCGAGTTCTCGATCAGCAAGATCCCGGGCGGCCGTCAGTTCGAGATCGACGAGGTCGAGACGCTGCTGCGCGACAAGGAGATCGGGCCGCTGCAGGGCTTCCGCAGCAAGATGGGCCGCCCCTTCGCCGCGATCCTGAAGCTGGCGCGCGACGATGACGGCAACTACAAGATGGAGTTTGACTTCGGCCAGAACGAGGACGAGAACGACGGCGAGCCGGTCGACTTCAGCGGCCAGGAGCCGGTCGGCACCTGCCCGAAGTGCAGCGGCTCGGTGTTCGAGCACGGCATGAAGTACGTCTGCGAGAACGCGGTCGGGTCGCCGAAGTCGTGCGACTTCACGACCGGCAAGATCATCCTGCAGCAGGAAATCTCGCGCGAGCAGATCGGCAAGCTGCTCGACCAGGGCCGCACCGATCTGCTGACGGGCTTCAAGTCATCGCGTACCGGCCGCAACTTCAAGGCCTATCTGGTCAAGCAGCCGGACGGCAAGATCGGTTTCGAGTTCGAGGTGCGCGAGCCGAAGCCCGGCGCGAAGACCGCGGGCGCCAAGACCGCAGCCGGCAAGACCGCGACAAAGACCGCCGCAAAGACGAGCACCAAGGTCGCGGCCAAGGCCGCCAGCAAGACCCCGGCCAAGAAGGCCGCCCGCGCCAAGACCGCGGCCAGCGCCAACGAATAAGGCCGAACGACCGAGGCCTAACGACCGAGGCCGGCACACGCCGGCCTCGGTTCCGCGTTTTTCCGTGTGCTTCGGCTAGCTCGCCGCCCGGGTACCCGCACCGGACGCCGCGGCGGCGTCCGCCACCCCACCCGCGCCATCGGCGCTCTTCTTCTTCCCCTCTTCCAGCAGGAAGTCGATGAAGGCTCGCGCCTTGGTCGGCAGGAATTTGCGGCTCGGGTAGACCACGCTGATATCGCGGCGCGGCAACTGGTATTGCGGCAGGATGTGCTCGAGCAGACCGGCTTCGATACTGGGCCTGGCCAGATACGACGAGAGCATCGCGATTCCAAGATCGGCCAGCGCCGCCTGGTGCGCCAGTTCGGCATTGCTGCAGACCATGCCGGGCCGGATCGGCACGGTGACCTCGCCTTCCGGACCGGACAGCGTCCAGGCGTGCTCGGCATTGGTCAGCCGCATTGCGATGCAGCGGTGCTGGGTCAGCTCATGGGCATGGCGCAGCGGCGCGTGGGCGCGCAGGTAGCCGGGCGAGGCGCACAGAATCACTTCGGCCGACAGCAGCGGCCGGGCCACCAGATGCGAGCCCAGACCCAGGTCGGACAGTACGATGCCGACGTCCCGGCCTTCCTCGACGATATCGATGCTGCGGTCCGACAGCAGCACATCGAACACCACGTCGGGATACATCTGCTGGAAGCGCGCCAGCATGTCGGGCAGCAGATGTAGTCCAAACATCACAGGTGTGACGATCCGCAAGGTGCCCGATAGGGACTGGCTGCGTGCGGTGACCACCGATTCGGCTTCCTCGACGTCCTCCAGGATCTGCTGGCAGCGCTGCAGGTAGGTCTCGCCGGCATCGGTCAGCGACAGGCTGCGGGTGGTCCGGTTCAGCAGCCGGGTGCCCAGATGGCTCTCCAGGTCCGCGACATAGCGGGTCACCACCGCGTTGGACATTTCCAGTTGCTGCGCCGCACGGGCGAAGCTGCCGAGCTCGACCACCTTGGCGAACACGCGCATCGATTGCAGCCGATCCATTGCACAGTCTCCCTTTTTTCTTCCCCATTTTTCCACAGCTTGGGGTTTTTGTTGTTCTTTATAGAACTAATCATTGTGTGCGGTAATGTTTATTCATATAAGGGAAATGCCTAATATGCAGTCATCGGATGCCGCACTGCAGCGAAACCCCGCCGGGGCGGACGTCCTCCCAAACAGAAAAAAGGACACATCATGACGATCTCCCGCTTTGCCCTGACCGCCGCCGCCACCGCCCTCGTGGCGACCCTGACCGCCGCTCCCGCCTTCGCCAAGGCCGGCAAGTTCGACCCCTACACCGACGGCGCCAAGGTCGGCCAGACCGACGTGTTCACCGAAGGCGCCCGCCAGGGCAAGTTCGACGTGTTCACCGAGGGCGCCCGCCAAGGCAAGTTCGACGTGTTCACCGAAGGCGCACGCCAGGGCCAGTTCGACGTCTTCACCGAAGGCGCCGCGCGCTAAGTCTGCCTCCCCCGGACCGCTCCCCCGGCGGTCCCCCGATGCCCGTGCCCAGGCACGGGCATCGTCGTTTACGGGCTCGCCGAATCCGCCGCCTCCAAACAAAACGGGCCGCTTGCGCGGCCCGTCGAACTTGCGGTCAGGTAGAGCTGCCCCTGCGATCAATCGTCCCAGTGACGATGGCCGCGGCGGTGATGGCGGTGCTTGTTCTTGTACTTGCTCTTGTGATAGCCGCGATCGCGGTAGTAGCGGTCGCGGTCGTTGGCGTACGAGTTGCTGCGCGAGACATTGCCGCCCAGCGCCGCGCCTGCGCCGCCGCCCAGGGCCGCGCCGACCAGGCCGCCGGTCCGGCCGCCCATCGCGTTGCCCGCCGCCGTACCCGCACCGCCGCCGAGCGCGCCGCCCAGGATGGCGCCGGTACGCTCGCGGCGATTCGAGCTGATGGCGCCGCCGGCGCCGCCGCCCACCGCGCCGCCGATCACGGCACCGGTGGAGCCGCCCAGCGCGCCTCCGACGGCTGCACCTGCGACGCCGCCGAGGGCGCCACCCAGTGCGTTATTCATGTCGCTCGCGAATGCAGGCAGCGTCGTCGATGCCGCCAGGGCGAGGGCCACGGTCATATTGCGAACGAGTCGGCGAGACATAGTGTTTTTCCTCTGGTTGC
>JAPSLC010000028.1 GCA_031181345.1 Cupriavidus sp.
TGGCCTGCGCGTTGTCCTTGAAGACATCGTTGCGATCGGCGATCACCATCCGATGCAGGCCGAGGGCGTCGCCATCGGCCGCCTCGTGCTCGAAGTAGTAGAACAGCCCTTCCTCGGCCAGCAGCCGCGTCACGAAGTCGAAATCCGACTCGTCGTACTGCGTCACCACGCTGCGCTTCGGATAGACCGCGGTGTCGGCCACCGCCCAGCGCCATTCCGGCACCAGCTTGCCCTGCCCGCGGTAGTCGCCGAGCACGCTGTCGACGACCTCGATTACCGACATGTCCTGGAACAGGAAGCTGTCGCGGCGATGGCGCAGGAAGGCCAGCCACGGCTCGATCACCAGCCGGTAGCGCGCCAGGCCGCCATTGGCGCCGACGCGCTCGAACACCGTCACATGGCCGTGCAGCGCGCGCGGCTTGTCGCGGCTCATCTGCGCCTGCAAGTCGATCCGCACCGGCTGGCCGAGCAAGGCGGCCGGATCGAGCCTGGCGTCGTCCGACAGCGCCGACAACTCGATACGAAAGCCGCCGCCATCGAGCTGTTCGTGCGCGAGCAGACGCTCGGCCAGCAGCACGTCCTCGCCCAGCGGCGTGGCGAGCCGCAGCAGCCGGTCGTGCTGGCGGAAGGCCGCGCGCAGTTGCGCGGCCAGTTCATGCGCCATATCGGTCAGTACGCCCATCGCTGCCTCGACTGTGAGTTACTGAGTCAATTGACGTCAATTGACCTTGTAGCGGAAGCCGCCGTTCTTGTTGACGCCCACCTTGATCTTCTGGATCGCCTCGCCCTGCGCCATCTTGGCCAGCACGGACTGCGCGATCTCGGGCAGCAGCGTGCCGTTCAAGATATGGTCGACGGCGCGCGCGCCGGTATCGACCTCGGTGCAGCGCTGCAGCACCGCCTCGGTCACGGCGGCATCCCATTCGAAGGCCGCGCGGTGGTTCTGCTGCACGCGTTCGCCGATGCGGCGCAGCTTCAACTCGATGATCTCGACCAGCGTGTCGTCGCTGATCGGGTAGTACGGCACCACCTTGGTCCGCCCGATAAAGGCGGGCTTGAAGGTCTTGTACAGCGTCGGGCGCAGCGCCTCGGTCAGCGCGTCGGCGTCCGGCAGTTCCTCGGCGGACTTGTTCAGGCAGGCCTGCATGATCGAGGCCGAGCCCGCGTTCGAGGTCAGGATGATGATGGTGTTGCGGAAGTCGATGGTCCGGCCCTCGGCATCCTCCATCCAGCCCTTGTCGAAGACCTGGAAGAACATCTCGAGCACGTCCGGATGCGCCTTCTCGATTTCGTCGAGCAGCACCACGCTGTACGGGTTGCGGCGCACCGCCTCGGTCAGCACGCCACCTTCGCCATAGCCGACATAGCCCGGCGGCGAGCCCTTGAGGCCGGACACGCTGTGGGCCTCCTGGTACTCGCTCATATTGATGGTGATCAGCTTGCGCTCGCCGCCGTAGAGAATGTCGGCCAGCGCCAGCGCGGTCTCGGTCTTGCCGACGCCGGACGGGCCGACGAACAGAAACACCCCGCGCGGCTTGTGCGGGTCTTCCAGATTGGCCGCGGCCGTACGCACGCGCTGCGCCACCGCTTCGAGCGCGTGCGGCTGGCCGACCACGCGTTCCTCGAGCAGCGGCTTCAGGTTCATCACGGTGTGCAGCTCGTCCTTGACCATGCGGCCCAGCGGAATGCCGGTCCAGACCGAAACGATCTCGGACACGACCTGGCCGTCGACCTGGATCGGCACCAGGGGCTTTTCGCCCTGCAGATCGCGCAGTTCAGCCTTCAGGCGCGACAGTTCGTCGGTCTGTGCCGCCGGCGCGGCGGCCTTGCGACGGCGCCCGGCCGCGGGCGCGATATCGCTGTTGGCAGCGACCGGCTCGGCTTCCTCGACGGTGGCCTCGACAGAAGCGGCGGCCTCCGCCGTACCCGCATCCCTCGAGCGCAGCAGTGCGACAATCCGTTCGACCAGTTCCCGTTCGCGTGCAAGCCGCTCGTTACCGGCGGCAATGCGCTCGCGCAGCGCCTGCTCCTGCTTCTGCAACTCGGCCAACCGCGCCTGATGCTGTCCGCCTGTCGACAGCTCGCGTTGCAGCGCGCCGATCTCGACGGTCAGGCGCTCCAGCGCCTTCTGGTCCTGTTCGATGTCAGCGGGCGTCGCGCTTTGCGCCAATGCGACCTTGGCGCAGGCGGTATCGAGCACGCTGACGGCCTTGTCCGGCAATTGCCGGCCGCTGATATAGCGGTGCGACAGCCGCACCGCCTCCGTGATCGCTTCGTCGAGCACGCGCACGTCGAAGTGCCGCTCCATCAGGCCGACCATGCCGCGCAGCATGGCCGACGCCAGCGCCTCGTCCGGTTCCTCGACCTTGACGACCTGGAAGCGCCGCGCCAGGGCGGCATCCTTCTCGAAGTACTTCTTGTATTCGGCCCAGGTGGTCGCCGCGATCGTACGCAGTTCGCCGCGTGCGAGCGCCGGCTTCAGCAGATTGGCCGCGTCGTTCTGGCCCGCCTGCCCGCCCGCGCCGATGATCGTGTGCGCCTCGTCGATGAACAGGATGATCGGCTGCGGGCTGCGCTTGACCTCGTCGATCACGTTGCGCAGCCGGTTCTCGAACTCGCCCTTGACGCTGGCGCCGGCCTGCAGCAGGCCCATGTCCAGCGTGCGCAGCGCGACGCCGCGCAGCGGCGGCGGCACGTCGTCGGCGGCAATACGCAGTGCCAGCCCTTCAACCACCGCGGTCTTGCCGACCCCGGCCTCGCCGGTCAGGATCGGGTTGTTCTGGCGGCGGCGCATCAGGATATCGATCATCTGGCGGATCTCGGCGTCACGGCCGATCACCGGATCGATGCGGCCGTCGCGCGCCGCCGCGGTCAGGTCGACGGTGTACTGGTCCAGCGCCGGCGTCTTCGAGAGCGCGCCCTGACCCGACGGCTCCTCGGCCGCCGCAGCGCCTGCATCCGCGAAGGCCACCGCCTGTTCGGCTTCCTCGGAGCCCTTGGTCAACGTGCCAA
Organism: Cupriavidus sp.; assembly: GCA_031181345.1. Lineage (GTDB taxonomy): Bacteria > Pseudomonadota > Gammaproteobacteria > Burkholderiales > Burkholderiaceae > Cupriavidus. The sequence goes on from JAPSLC010000028.1 coordinate 3,013, forward strand.
GCTCGTGCTTGAGGCGCTCGACCGGAAATTGACCGAAGCGTTTGGAGCCGCGTTCGGCCAGCGGCGCCAGGCTCGGCTCGGTCAGCAATGCCAGCAGCAGATGGCCGGAACGGATACGTGTGGTCTGCGAATCGAGCGAAGTAATCAGCCACGCGTGCTCGAACAGCTTGGGCAGCCACGGGGAGAACGCCGGCGTGCGGCCATTGCCGGTCTGGAAGCGGCCGAGCTCCCTGTCCAGGTCGCTTTGCAGCGCGGCCGGATCGATGCCGCTGGCCCGCGCCGCGACCGACACGTCGCTGCGGGGATTCTCCAGCAGCGCCAGGAACAGGTGCTCCAGGTCGACCTCGTAGTGGCCGCGCGCCATGCACAGCGAGGCGGCGCGTTCGGCGGCCTGCCGGCTGGTGGCATTGAGCTTGGCGATCAGCGTCTTCAAGGGGGTGGCCATGATGGCTCGGCTCCGGTCTATCAATGAATGGGCGACAGCGTGTAATGCGCGTCGCTGCGATCCTGCGTGGCGGGTCGCGAAACGAGGAAGGTGTCCCAGCCGACATGGCCGCTGCCCGCGGCGCCTAGCCGGGAACCGGTCACGTCCTGCCGGCGCAGGATCGGCTTGACTTCGTATTCGAGCGTGGCGCCGCCAAGCACGGTCAGCATCTTGCGCAGCGCCAGCGCGCCCTCGGCGCCGGGCAGGAAGGCGCGATACTGGTCGCGCGCCAGCGGCCCGATCCACACGCGCACCCGCAGATCGCGCTGCCAGACCCGCTGGCCGGCCAGCGCGGTGGCGCCGAGCACGTTGTTGACGCCGCCCAGCCGCGACCATTGCGATGGCGGCACCCGATACCAGCCGCCGACGAACTGCTCGACGCGGACGGGCACGCGGAAATAATCGGACAGCACCTGCTGCAGATACGACGCCGACATCGGCCGATGGCGCACCGCCGTCGCATAGCCGGCGACCGCCTCGTCGTGGATAGTCCCCGGCGTCTCGTGGAGGCCGCGGCGAACGCCCGCATCGGCCACGCCAGCCAGCGACAGCAGCAGCGGCAGGTAGTGGCGCGTGCGGTCGACCTCGTGCTGGAACGGCAGCCGGTATTTCTTCCATGCCAGATAGAACAGCGCGGCGGCGCGGTTCGAGAAGATATCGAAGAAGGCGCGCGCGGCGCCGTCTCGGCGCATGGTCTCGCGCTCGGCCACCACTTCGGTGTAGTGCAGCGGCAGCGCGCCCTGCCCGCCCAGCATGCCGAAGAAGGCCGGCGTCACGGCCACATCATCAAGCGGACGCCTGGCGATCGCCTCGGCGAAGGCCGCATCGTCGTCGAGCGCCTGCTGTGCAATGCCCCCGGCCTCGATCTGCGCGATCTCGCTGGCGGGAAACGACAGCGACAGCGCGTTGGGAAAGCGCACGCGCATGGCGAGCTGATGCTCCGGCGTATCGGCGATACGCGCGATGGCGTTACCGTTCACCGTGCCGTTTGCGGTGCCGTTTGCAGTGCCGTTTGCAGTGCCATTCACGCTGCCATCGACACCGCCGTGGGCGCGGCCCTGACGCGCGAACTGGATCTGCAGCAGCCGCACCGCCTGGAAGAACTGGAAGCGATACGGCTGCCGCAGCAGCCGACGTATCACACCAGGATCGATTCGCCGCTTCTGGGAGCGCATTGGATCAATTCCTTGCCGGTGCGGCGCGAGACGGCGACGAGCTGCACAAAGCTGTTCAGATGGACGTACAGACCGAAGAAATGGTCCATCACGCGGATGAAGCGGTGCAGACCAGTGCCGACGAACGCTTCCTCGTCCAGTGTCAGGCGAATCTGCAGGCCGCGGACGAACGTCGCGAACGGCTTGCCCGCGAGCCATTGCGTGCTGGGCTGATAGTCCAGTCCGACGATGCCCTCGATCTGGCGCGCCGAGATGCCGCTGCGGGCCAGGTCATGCAGCCGCAGCATCTCCTTGAGCGCCGGCAGCCCGTCCTGCACCAGCGACAGATGGTTCAGCGCCAGCAGCGAGATCAGGCGCCATTGCGCCGCCCGGCCGCCGGGCAGGCGCAGCGACGGCGTCGGCTTGCGCAGGAACGTGATCTGCCGCGCGATCGACGTGCCTTCCATCGTCAGATCGCCGTCGGCATGGCCAAACGACAGGCTGGCCGGCAGGTCGCGATTGGTGCAGGTGACGTCGATGCTCAGCGTATCGGTCTGCGGCTGCGCCGGATTGAAATCCAGGTCGACGATCGATATCTCGGTCTCGTAGCCCGGGCTGCGGCGCGCCACCAGTTCGTCGCGCCGCGCCAGCCAGAAATGCCCCGCCCGGTTCGGATCGTCGGCGTGATGCAGCGAATAGAACGGCCGGAATTCGATCACGTCGTTGCCGTTGGCGGTTTCGCGCACCAGATGGACGCGGTCGATCGAATAGATGTCGTAGCCGTGCGCGCGGCGGCCGTCGGCCACGACCGGATAGGCGCTGGCCGTATGCTCGATGCGGATCGGATCGGCCTTCTGCGCGAACAGGTTGACCACCGGCGTGCAATGCAGCCGCAGATGCTCCGCCTGCAGGCTCTCCAGCAGGCGCGCGGTGTGCGAGTCGCTGCGGATGTCGCTCATCACCAGATGCAGCTGCAGGCGCCTGGTGTTGCCAGCGGCCGCCCCCAGTGCGCGGCGCAGTGCCGCCAGGTCGATGTCGACGAAATTGAATTTCTCGGCGAAGGCGAAATGCTCGCTGAGCAGGCGGTAGGCGGGATGCGAGCGCGCCGGCGTGTCGATCAGCGCCTCGTTGGCGGCAAAACCCACCTCGCGCAGCGGCACGGCGGACAGCCGCTGCCAGACGCCTTGCCTCGGGCCTTCCAGATACGCTGCCGCGGTATGCAGGAACAGCGCGTCGCCGAGCGCGGCGACAAAGGACGGCTCGCCGTCCAGATAGACCCGCAGCGTATCGAGCGCCAGCGTGTCGAAACCGCCCCGCTCGCCTTGGTATTCGAGCGAGACCGTCAGCGCACCGGTCGCGCCCTTGGGCAACACGGTGGCAGCCGGCGCCACCGCCGCGCCCCGATAGCTGGCCTCGGCGATGCGGATCGGGGCAAACGTCACGTCGTAGGCGGTACGGAAGCGGCATTCGACCCGATTGACCGGCCGCGTGCTCAGCATCGTGCCGCGCGGCACCGTCATCGGCGCGGACAGCTGCGCCGCCGCGCCACGCGCATCGAAATGCGCGATCGAACAGGAGGGAAACGGCCGCAGGTAATGCGGATACATGACCTCCAGCAGCGCTTCGGTCAGTTCCGGGTAATCGTCGTCGAGCTTCTTGCTGATGCGTGCCGTCAAGAAGGCGAAGGACTCGACCATCCGCTCGACGTGCGGATCGTCGCAACCGTCGGCCGACATGGCGAGCCGCCCGGCGATCTTGGGATATCGCTCGGCGAAGTCGCGCGAGTACCGGCGCAGATAGGCCAGTTCTCGCTCGTAGTAAGGCAGTAGCTCTTCCATGGCTGCTCGGCGGTCGGTGCGTGGCGGTGGCGGATGGGATCGGTTCGGGCATCGACCGGGGCATGGACCCACCGGGCCATGGCCATGGGCCTGGGTCGTTGGCCATACGTGCCCGCCCTGTCAGGTTCGTCCGCGCGTCACCGAGTACTGCAGCGTCGATGGCTGCAGCAACGCATCGAAGCTCACCGGCTCCCGCGCCGGCCCCACCAGCAGCATGGCGGTGATGCCGAAGCACAACGCATTGGTGTTGCGCTCGCTGACATCCAGCGACACGGTGACATTGCGCAGCCGCGGTTCGTGCCGCTCGATGGCCTTGGTCAGCGACTGGCAGATGTAATTGCGGTCGTAGTAGCTGGCCAGACTGAGCCCGGCGAAGTCGTTGAGCCCGTACGTCAGCAGCGAACGCTTGCACTCCGGCAGGCCGCTCAACTGCGCTTCGTCGATCACGATGCGCGTATTGAGCAGCGCCTCGATGTCGCGCGCCACGGTCGACTTCAGCTCCTCGAGCGTCAGCTGCCGCATCGCGGTGGGCAGCGGCGCGTGGGGCTCGTCGTCGAACAGCTTGTCGAGCAGACTCGGTTCGAAACCTTTCATGGCAAGCGCCGGCACCCCGGCAACGCGCGCGTTCTCGCGCCGAATCGCCAGGATGCCGGCATCCGCATCAACCGATCATTGGCCGGCATCGCCCCCAAGGAACGGCATCAGACCGAGTAGGTCTTGTCGTTCTTGGTCAGGCTCCAGGCGCCCTGCGAGTTGCCCCCCTGGTTGCCGCCGATCTTCTGCTGGGTGTACTTCCATTGCACCGCGGCGTACTTCAGCGAGAACTTGTCGGTCGGCAGGCCTTCGGCGGCGACCTTGGCATCCACCGCGCCCAGGATCGCGTTCTTCAGCTTGATTTCCAGGTACTTGACGCGCTTGCCTTCGCCGTCGGCGCGCATGAAGTCGATCGTGACCTCGTCGAAGGTCGTGCCGCCCGATGCGTGCTGATACAGCAGCGGGCTCACCACGTCCATGTCCTTGGTAAAGATCATTTCGCCGTGCTCGCAGCGCTCGGCGGTGTGACCGCCCGCGGTCGAAGCGGTCGCCGAACGCGGCTGCTTGATGTTGTGCTCCCAGCTGAGGACTTCGATCCAGTCCTTGTGGTCCTTGTCCTGGGATTCACCCTTGATGGCGGGATTACCGAACTTGACGTAGATATCCTTCATGAGACCCTCGATGAGATAGTGGCTTTGTTTCGCCTTAGAAAGTACTGCTGCCTCGGCCATCGGACGCCGGCACAATGCCGGCGCCCGCGGCAACCGGTTACGAGTTGGCGGCCTGCGGCAGGTCTGCGACCAGACGCAGCGAAATCGACAGCTCGTCGAGTTGGAAATGCGGGCGCAGGAAGGCTACCGAACGGTAAGCGCCGGGCTTGCCCGGGATTTCGGAAACCTGGATCGACGCTTCGCGCAGCGGGAACTGCGCCTTCTGTTCCTGGCTGGCGTTGTCGTCCAGCAGAACGTATTGCGAGATCCAGCGGTTCAGGAAGCTTTCGACGTTCTGGGCCGAAGCGAAGCTGCCGATCTTGTCGCGCATCATCGCCTTCAGGTAATGCGCGACGCGCGAGACCGAGAAGATGTACTGCAGCTGCGCCGACAGCACCGCGTTGGCGTTGGCGCTGTCGGTGTTGTACTTCTTCGGCTTCTGCACCGATTGCGCGGCGAAGAACGCCGCGTAATCGGAATTCTTGCAATGGACCAGCGGGATGAAGCCCAGGTCGCTGAGCTCCTTCTCGCGGCGATCGGTGATCGCGATCTCGGTCGGGCACTTGAGCGCGATCTCGCCGTCGTCGGTCTTGAAGGTGTGGGTCGGCAGGTCTTCCACCAGGCCCCCGCCCTCGACGCCGCGGATCGCCGCGCACCAGCCGAAGTCCTCGAACGCCGCCGTCAGGCGCGCGCCGAAGGCCCAGGCGGCGTTGCACCACAGGTACTTGCTGTGGTCGGTGCCGTCGACGTCCTCGACGAAGTTGAAGCCCTCGACCGTGGTGCCGTCCTTCGGGTTGTACGGCAGGCGGCCCAGGAAGCGCGGCATCGTCAGGCCGACATAGCGCGAATCCTCGGACTCGCGGAACGACTTCCACTTGGCGTATTCGACCGTGTCGAACACCTTGGCCAGGTCGCGCGGCTTGCCCAGGTCGGCGAACGACTCCAGGCCGAACAGCTCCGGCGAGGCCGAGGCGATGAACGGCGCGTGCGCGGCCGAGGCGACGTGCGACATCTGTTCGATGAAGTAGATGTCTTCCGGCTGGCGCGTGATTTCATAGTCGCCGATCAGCGCACCGAACGGTGCGCCGCCGAAGGTGCCGAATTCTTCCTCGTAGACCTTCTTGAACAGCGCGCTCTGGTCGAAATCGATCGCGGTCTTGAAGTCGCGCACCAGGTCGCGCTTCGTCGCGTTCAACGCCTTGATCTTGATCATCGTTCCGGTCTGCGTTTCCTTGACCAGGTACGACATGCCGCGCCAGGTGCTTTCCAGCTTCTGGAATTCCGGGGCGTGCATCACGGCGCTCAGCTGCGCCGAGATCAGACGGTCCAGCTCGGCCACGCGGGCATCGAGCGTGGCCGACAGGTTGTCCGACACCACCACGGTGCCGTCCAGCACTTCCTTGACCAGCTCGCCGATGATGTCCTTGGCGCGCGCGTGTTCGGCGTCGGACTTGGCGACACGGCTCTGCTCGACGATCTCGTCGAGCAGGCTGGCATTGGCGACGGGCGCCGCCTGCGCGGCAACTGCGGCTTGAGTCTCAGGCATCCTGACCACCCTTCGGTTCGTTGCCGCCATGGCCGAGCTGCTGCAGCTTCTCGGTATTGGTCAGCACTTCGCTAAGCAAGTCTTCGAGCTTGTCGTTGCCGGCAAGTTTGTTGCGCAGATCCGCCAGCTTGGAGCGGGCCTCCAGCAGCTTGCGCAGCGGCTCGATCTGGTCGACCACGGCTTCCGGGCTGAAGTCGTCGAGCGAGCGGAACTTCAGGTCCACGCCGAACTTGCCGCCGTCCTCGGACAGCTTGTTGGGCACCTGGAAGGCCGCGCGCGGCTCGACCGCCGACATCACGTCGTCGAAATTGTCCCGGTCGATATTGACGAACTTGCGGTCGCGCAGCTTCGGCAACGCGACTTCCGACTGACCGGACAGGTCCGCCACCACGCCGACGACGAAGGGCAATTCCTTCTGCTCGATCGCGTCGCCCTTCTCGACGTCATAGGTGAGCTGCACCCGGGGCGGACGCACCTTCTGCAGACGCTTTTGCACGCTTTCCTTCTTGGCCATGCGGATTCTCCGGTTGTTCCGGTCGTGTTTGTCGGGGGTCGGGAGGTTCGGGGCGTGGGCGCCGGACCGTCGGTCAGCGCAGCGCGCCGAACGGATCGGCCGAACCGCTGCCGGCATTGGCGGCAGCCGGCGCAGTCGGCGCAGCGGCCGGAGCCGCTTGTTCGGCCTGCGCGCCCTTGGCCCGCGGCGCCGGACGGGCGACCGGGCGCTTGCGCACCGGCGGCTTCTTATCCTCGGGGAACAACACCTGCTCACCGAGCGTTTCGCGCAGCATCTTGGCCAGCACCTGCGCGTCGGTGCGCACGTCCCCGGCCAGCGCGCTGTCGTCGCGCAATTCCATCACCGAACGGCGCGCCACGCGCAGGCCGCTGACAGCCAGGATGCTCTTGGCCTTGCGATCGTTGCCGTCGCGCTGCAGCGCCTCTTCGGCTGCCAGGATCGCTTGTGGGTACTTTTCGTCGGCGTACTGGATCTGCGCGATCTGCGACCACGGCTCCTGACGTGCGGGATTCGCCTTCGCGATCTCTTCGTACAGGCTCACCGCCTGTTCACGCTGGCCGCCCTTCAATGCCGCGTCGGCCTGCGCCATGCTTTGCGTAAAAGCTTCTTCCGATTGCGGCCCCGAGGTGCTCCCCGTGGAAGCGCAACCGGAAAACAATGCGGCGGCGCCAATGGCAATTGCAAAAGATCGTGAAATGCGAAAAGGGATCATGGCTCTGACCGTCGCGTGGCTTTGTTGATGACGTATTGTTCAATGCCGTCTCCGCAATCAATAAAACAAAGCGGAGAAATAGATTGGTAAGCAATATTGGCCCAATCGGCGCGCAATAGTACACTCTGCGCGTCGCGGCTGACAACCATACCGAGGGTAGGTTCCAAACAGTGAATTAAATGAAACTGAACTCTGGTTTTCATGCGGCAGTGCGTCGTTGTGCAAACCATTTCATAACGCCGCAGCCAGCCATCAGGGTCGCGCACCGCATAGCACAGGCCAATAAGAAGAATCCGATTTGTATGACTTTTTTACAATTCTTTATAAATCCACGGACAGTGTTGGCCGGGCTGGCCGTCGTCACGCTGGCGTCATGCTCCGTTGGTACGCAGGTGCTGGCGGGCGCCGCCGGTGGAGCGCTGGAAGCGCTGGGAATCAAGCCTACCAACGTACCGGATGCGCAAAAGCCGCCGCGGCAGGTACCATTGCGGCTTTATGCCGGGAATAACCTGAATGCCGCCAATGACAATCGCGCGGCAGCATTGGTGGTGCGGGTTTACACCTTAAAGGAATCGACTTCCTTTATGCAGGCGCCCTTCGACGCCTTTGTCGATCCGGCGCGCGAAAAGCAGGTACTCGGCTCCGAATTGGTCAACGTTCGCGAAATCACGCTGATTCCGGGGCAGCGTTATGACGTGATGGAAAAAGTCTCGCGCGAAGCGGGGGCGATCGGGGTGGTCGCCTTGTTCCGCAGTCCGGCGCCGCAGCGCTGGAAATTTGCCTTCGATGCAACAAAGGGAGAGAAGTCCGGTATCACGATCGGCCTGCATGCCTGCGCGATGACGCTGACGGCGGGCGAACCGCTGACGCCCACCGATGGCGTGCCGCGGTCCTCGTTGAATCTGCTGTCGCCGACCAGCTGCCGGACGTGAAAGCGCCGATCGGGAAAAGAAAGACAACAAGGCTAAACAAGGCTAATTGTGAGTGATTCCGCCAAGATCCTCTGGGGCGAAGGACTATTCCTTCGCCCGCAGCATTTCCAGCAGCAGGACGCCTATCACGAGGCCCGCCTGCATGCGACCGCGCAGGCGATCCAACCCTACGCCTGGGGGGTACGCCATGCCCGCTTCGATACCGACGCACTGGCCAGCGGCATTTTGCGCATCAGCGAACTGTCGCTGTTCTTTCCCGATGGCGAATGGTATTGCGCGCCCCAATCGGACGAATTACCGGCGCCGCTGGCATTGGCCAATCTGCCGGCCGGCGTTTCCGAATCGACTTTTCATCTCGCGCTCTATCCCCTGCGCGATTTCGGCGGCAATTATCGGGAGGCCAGCGAAGGCTCGCCCTCTTCCCGCTTCGTCGGCCAGCAGCGCGATACCGCCGATCTCTTTACCGAGGCCGAGCCGGCGTCGATTACCTATCTGAAGAAAGCGGTCAAGCTGATCGCCGATTCCGAGCCGCGCGACCAATATATTTCGCTGCCGATCGTCCGCGTGCGCCGCACCGCCACCGGCGGCTTCGAACTGGACGAGAATTTCGTCGCACCGAGCCTTGCGATCAATGCCTCGGCGGTGCTGTACCAACGGCTGCGCCGGCTGCTGGATGCGCTGCAGGCCAAGGTCAATGCGCTGTACGGTTTTCATCGCGAGCCGACCAAGAACATCATCGAATTCCGCTCCGGCGATATCGCGTCGTTCTGGCTGCTGCATACGGCGAATGCGTCGTTCGCCGCGCTGTCGCACCTGTATCACCATCCCGAAGTCCATCCCGAACGGCTGTTCCAGGAATTGCTGCGGCTCGCCGGCGCGTTGATGACCTTCTCCAAGTCGTACACGCTGGCCGACCTGCCGGTCTACGACCATGGCAATCCGGGCAAGGTCTTCGCGCAGCTCGACACGATGGTGCGCGAGCTGCTCGATACCGTCATTTCCACGCGCTATTTCGCCATCGCGCTGGACGAATCGCGGCCATCCTTCCATCTGGGCCGGCTCGACTCCGGCAAGATCGACGACAAGACCCGTTTCTACCTGTCCGTCTCGGCCGACATGCCGACCGTCGAACTGGTCGATGCGATTCCCGCGCGCTTCAAGGTCGGCGCGCCCGACGACGTCGACAAGCTGGTGCTGTCGTCGATGCCGGGCGTACCGCTGACCTATACGCCGCAGGTGCCGCCCGCCATTCCGGTGCGCCCCGGCGCGTGCTATTTCGCCGTCGAGGCACGCGGGCCGCTGTACGAACGCATGCTGCAGGCAGGCACGATCACCATCTATACGCCGGCCGGCATCCGGGAACTTCAACTTGAACTGATCGCGGTGACCTCATGAGCTCCACTTCGATGCCCTCGCTGTTTGGCGATGCCCCGGCCGGCGCAACGAGCGCCTTCGCCGATTCGGGCGACGCCTCGCGCCACGCGCGCACGCTGCTCGATCTGCTGTACGACGGCTTCTTCATGCTGTTCCTGCTGCGCAATGGCCAGCCGCCCGACAGCGCCGACAATTTCCTCGCCAAGGTGCGCGGCTTTCTCGACGAGTTCGACCGTGGCGCCAAACGCCTGCACGTGTCGGCCGACGATGTCTTCGATGCCAAGTACGCCTTTTGCGCCGCCATCGACGAAACCATCCTTGCATCGGACTTTGCGATCCGCGCCGATTGGGAACGTCGTCCGCTGCAACTCGTGCTGTTCGGCGAGCAGCTCGCGGGCGAGACCTTCTTCACCAAGCTCGAGGCACTGCGCGCGCAGGGCGCTCCGCGCCTGCAGGCGCTGGAAGTCTTCCACATGTGCCTGCTGCTGGGATTCCGCGGCAAGTACATCCTCGAAGGACCGGAGAAGCTCTCCTACCTGACCGCGCGGCTCGGCGACGAAATCACCGCAATCAAGGGAAAGCGGGCCCCGTTTGCCCCGCACTGGCCGCTGCCTGACAAGATCGCGCACACGCTCAAGCGCGAGACGCCACTGTGGATCTTTGGCGCCGTATTCGCGCTGATCGCGCTGCTCGGCTACCTCGGCTTGTCGTCGGTGCTGAACAAGCAGACCAACGATGCAATGCAGGAGTACTCGCAGGTGATCAAGCTTGGGCCGCGCTTCTCGCATCTGACGATTTCGCTGCCGTAAGGCGGATGTCGATCGAACATCCGCTCGCGCCGCACTGACAAAGCCCCGACGCCGGACGCCAACCAACCCCTCGCCAAGGTAGCCATGATGCCCACCACGTCGCTGCCGTCGGCCGTACTTGCCACGCTGCTCGGCCAGGGCACAAGGCAGATCGCGCTCGACACACCGCTTCGCGATGCGAACCTGATCGTCGAGCGCTTTACCGCGATCGAGGCGGTTTCGCGGCCGTTCGCCATCGAGATTGACTGCCTGTCTCCGTCGGCGCATCTCGATACGGTGGAGCTGGCGCGCCAGGAGATCACGCTGCGGCTGATGCGGGCCGATGGCCGCTATCGCGCCTGGCATGGCTTCGTCGTCGATTGCGCGGCGATGGGCGGCGACGGCGGCCTGGCGCGCTACCGGCTCACCGTCGCGCCGTGGCTCGAACGCCTGCGCGGCCGCGTCGACTGCTACGTCTACCAGGACAAGACCGCCCAGGAGATCGTCGAGGAAGTCTTCCGCGACTATCCGGCCGCCAACTTCCAGTTCACCGTCTCCCAACCGCTGCGCCGCCGCTCGATCTGCGCCCAATACCGCGAGAGCGATTTCGACTTCGTGCAGCGGCTGCTGGCCGAGGAAGGCTTGTCCTACCGCTTTGAACATCTGCAGGGCGAGGACGACAAACCGGAAGGCAGCCAGGCCCGCCACAAGCTGGTCGTGTTCGACAACGATGCCGAACGGCCGCCCTGCCCGCAATCGACCATCCGCTTCCATCGCGCCGACATGACCGAGGAAACGGACACGATGACGGTCTGGTCCACGCGGCACAGCATCGGACACAATGCGGTGACCGTCTCGTCGTGGGACTACAAGACGCTGACCGCCGCCTCGGCGCAGGCCAATGCCGCCGCGGTGCCCGGCGAATGGCCGACGCTCGAAGCGTTCCACGCGCTGGGGCCTTATCGCTATCCCGATGCGGCGACCGCTGACCGTGCGGCGCAACTGCGCATGCAGGCAGAGGAAAGCGGCTTTGTTCGCTTCGATGGCGCCGGTACCGTCCGCCAGTTGGGCGCCGGGCAGCGCTTTGCCCTGACAGAACATTTCGCAGCTGACGGCGACGAGTTCGTCGCGCTGTCGGTGCGCCACGAAGCGGCCAACAACCTCGGCGCCGATGTTGCCAAACTACTCGGCACCACCGACATCGAGGCCGGCGGCTATCGCAATACGCTCGAAGCGGTGCGCGCCGATGCCCCGATCGTGCCGCGTTTCCGCGCCAAGCCGACCGCGCCCGAAGGGCAAACCGCGATGGTCATCGCCGAGGGTGAGACGCCCTTGCACACCGATCGCGATCATCGTGTGCGCGTTCGCTTTCCGTGGTTGCGCGCGCCGGCGCCGGAAGATCAGGCTGGACAGACCGCAGCGTTCACCGACCCGGACTCCGACGACCTGACGCAAGTCACCGCGTGGGTGCGCGTCGCCGGCGCCATGGCAGGCCCGAACTGGGGCACGCACCACCTGCCGCGCGTGGGCACCGAACTGCTGCTGACCTTCCTCGACGGCGACATCGACCGGCCGCTGGCCGCAATGCAGCTGCACAACGAGCAGGACACCCCGCCCTGGGCCAACGACGACAAGCCGCTCGCTTCCATGCTGTCCGGCTGGCATACGCGCGGCCTGGGCGGCGACGGCTACAACCAGTGGGTCGTCGACGACTTCAAGGGCCGACTGCGGATGCGGCTGGCCAGCTCCGCAGCGCAGACGCAGCTGAACCTGGGCTATCTGGTCGCCCAAGGCCCGCAGGACGCTCAGCGTGGCCCATGGCGCGGCACCGGCGCCGAGCTGCGCAGCGATGCATGGGCGGTGGTGCGCGCCGGCCAAGGCCTGCTGCTGTCGACCACCGCACGGCCTCGCGCTACCGGCACTGTGATGAACATGGTCGAGGCAATCGCGCTGCTCAAAGGCGCGCAACGCACCGCCGACCGCTTGTCGACCGCAGCGCAGACGCAGACCGCCCTGCCGCTGGCCGCCAACGCCGTCTTCGAGCCGCTGCTGACGCTAGTCGAGCCCGAGCAGGACGGGCACTACGCCGACACGGTCAACGGTCAGGACGCCAAGCAGCCTGACGGCAAGCCGGTCGAGCGCTTTGCCGAGCCGCTGCTGGTGGCAGAGGCACCCACTTCCATCGCTGTCGCCAGTCAACAAACCACCGCCGTTTATTCGGGGCGGCATTTGCATGGCACCGTGCAATCGGACTGGCAGCTGACCGCCGGCAAGACCATCGCGATGGCCGCCGCTCAAGGCGTGTCGCTGTTCGTGCAGCGCAATGGCTTGAAGGCCGTGGCGACGAACGGGCCGCTGTCGGTGCAGGCGCATGACGGCGCGATGGCGATTCTGGCGGACAAGGAAGTGGTGGTGACGTCATCGAATGAGGCGGTCGAGATTCTGGCGAAGAACACCGTCGTGCTGCATGGGGCGGATTCGGCGATTCGGTTGGAGGGGAATGCGATTACCTTCGAGACGCCGGGGATGTTTGAGGTTAAGGGGGCGGGGCATCCGTTTAGTGGTGGGGCTGGAAATGCCGCCAGCCTCGCCGCGCTCCCCACCGGCGCCACCGCGCTCGACCATTGGATCGAAATCGATCACCGCGACGTTGACGGTGAGCCGTTCGAAGGCCAAGCCTACAAGATTCACTTCGAGGACGGTCAAATCATATCGGGCAAGCTCGATGCTGCCGGTCATGCCCGCCACGACGGTGTACCGCCTAACGCCGTCCGCGTCGAATACGAAATACCCTCCCCCGGTGAAGACGAGCCGTGGGATCCCATCGCCAAACTGATTCAAGCCTCTCGCTCCAAGCTCGGATAAAAGAACAATGTGGGAAGAACTTGAGAACGCGCTTGCGTGGTTCAAAAGCGCACCGTCCGACTGGGTAAAGAGCGGCAAGCAGAATCTCGCTGCGGCGGCTGAGTGGATCTGGACCGTGATTCAAGGCGACTTCGCCGACGAGCAATCCACCGCGCAAGTGGCAACGGGGACGGTCATCTCGATGATCCCCTTCGTCGATCAGCTTTGCGACGTGCGAGACGTGGTCGCCAACTGCCGCAAGATCAATCAGGACACTTCGAACAAATGGGCCTGGATCGGGCTGATCCTGACCCTCATCGGGCTGTTTCCCGTCCTGGGCTCGCTGGCAAAAGGCTGCTGCAAGATCCTGTTTGCGTATGGACGGAAGTCAGTATTCCGCGCCGGCAAGGCCGCGCTGGACTCCAACTTCTGGAAGGCTAGCAAACCGTTCGTGGAGGCCGGCATCCAGACCCTCAACCGCCATCTGAAAACGCCCGCGGTACGGCGCGCACTGAAGGTCGCAAAAATTGCCAACCCCTATAAGTGGTTGGCGGGCAAGGTGAGGGAAGTCATCGGCAAGCTCAATGCGCGGGAGCTGACCGCCGCCTTCGACAAGGTGATGGTGGCATTCAAGTACTTTGTCGACCTGATCAAGCGCTGGGGCACGGACGCCATGGGTTCGCGCGCGGGTCAATTGTTTGCTAGCGTGCAGCGCATTCGCCAGATGCTGACCAGCAAGCTGGACGAGTTGCTGGGACCGGTGATCGATTGGCTCAACCGGCTCGCGCGCCGGCTGGAAATCGAAGGCGACATGCTGTATCGCGCCAACGTGGATGCGGTGAATCCTCACAAATATCAATGGCTAAAGCCGGATGACGAGGCGAGATTGCTCGATGGGCATCCGCCGAAGTGGGTGGATAAGACTGGCAAACTCCCCTATCAGCCGATGACGCGCTTCCGCCCTGTTGCGGGCTGGCCGGATCTGAATCCGACGGTTAAGCCCGGGGAACGCCACCCTCTGAAGACGGCGTATAACACCTTCCACCGCGCCCGTAATGTCACTATCAGGCCCGGGGAGGTGCTGTACCGTGTTGTGGACCCCTCCTCCGCAGATAACAGCATCTGCTGGATGCGAAAGGAAGAATTTCTGAAGCTGAAGAGCCGCAGCGATTGGCGCCGCCGCTTTGCAGTCTGGCGCCACTGGAACCGAAACGGGGAGTACATCACGTACACCGTGCCTCCCGGCGCCGGGCTGAACGTATGGGAAGGGCCGGCCGCAAGTCAAAGCCTGGCGGGGCACCCCCAGTATGTACTGGAAGGCGGCGCGAACCAGATCGTCCTCGATCCGAAACACCTGCATCCGGAATATGTCAGCAAACGCAAAGCGACTGGTTGGGGCTATACCGATTTCCCCGGTGAAACGGATCAATTCCTCGGCTTGCCGAAGCTCACCAATAACGTGAATCCGAACCTTCTGCCGGACAACCACCCCATGAGAGGCAAAAAGTGAGCACCCCGCTCTTCCCCCAGGAAATCTACCTGCTGGAGCGCTATAGCTCGGTCGAGTATTTCGATGCCATGCGCCGTGCATGGGAAGCCATGCTCGATCACATCGAGGACTGCATGGCGCGCTTTATGACGCAGTTGCCTCCCGATTACCGCAGCCGTCCGCAGCCGCTGCAACCGGACATCGTCTGGGGGCAGCGCGTCATTCCAAATTTCCGGAACACTTCGCTGGTGTTGGACGACGGCTTTATCAAGCTCACGCACGGCGACGCCCAAGGACTTTTCGCTGCATCCGGAATCATGGCGGGAGTACGGGGACAACGCGATTTCTCAGCGGATTGGATGGACGAGGTCACCCCCGGCGCTGCGGCACGCTATGAAGCCCTGCTTTACGCTGCCCACGACTACGCGACCAATGTCAGCGCGACAGCGCATGCCGGTTGGGTGACCACGGTACTGTCCACGGATTACTCGGACCAGTTTCAAGGTCCGCTAAACCCGCCTGCGGCTTGGCCACGCTACCGCTTGGACAGCGCCGTTCAGGTCAGGACCGATGATGCCGTTACCGAGTCTGGCATTTACCTTCCCGACATCGACGATTCGTGCGCACAGTTCTTGATTGCCGGGACGCAAGCTCCGGACGCACCGGTCGGCTTCGATGGGCAGCAATACATCTCAAAGACCGCAGCGCTCTGGACGCGCGTTCGTCGCGTAGAAGGCGAAAGCGTGGTCGATGGACTGGCCGACCTATCGGCCGCGACGGAGGTACGACAGTCTGTCCGTGTGCCGGGCGGTGACGTATGTCCGAGGAGCGGATGGTGGTTCACGCCATCGAAGGCCGCTTCCCGGCGGTATTTCAATCAGGGCGAGTCGTTTCCGATCGTGGAAGGGAGTGAGTATGGTGTGACCTTCTGGCAGTGGGATGTCGACCAATCCCATCCCCAACTGTAAGCGTCATCATCGAGTTGGATTATCACGCTGCAAAGCACGTAGGGCTATTAACCTCACAATTCCTTTTCTCAAACACCTGCCGCTTTATTTGCTCAACAGGATGCCATTGTCTAATGCCTGGAACAACTATTCCTAAATGCCTTCAAAAAATCGAGCTCAGCCTTCGTCGACAGAAGCCGGATATCGAATTGCTGCCAAGATCCTGACTCCTCGGAAGTTTCCAGGTCAGCTCTGAATGCATCAAATTTTACTGACATAGCTCTTAATTTTTCTCTGCAATCATTATTTGCAGTAGAGCTCACAACTTCATCAATATTTTTTTGATATTTCCCGATCGCCTCGTCATAACATCCCTTCAGGATCAGGCCGCATCCAGATCCACACGATGTTAGTTCAGCACGGACGCGCTTTATGCATAAATCAAAGTTTTTGTCCTTTACCGTTGCCCCATAGACATATATTGGAAAACAAAGAAGCAACAATATTGCCCACTTGAGATTGAGAAAATTACACCGGCTCTTCATAATCCACTCTCACTGTAACGTTGTTGCGGGGCACCACAAAATCGCGAGTTGCTGATGTGTCATCATCATCCATTAGTATTCGCGCAGCGTATCTCGCATATGCCTGACGCTCATAATATCCGTTCCCACCGCCATTCACGAGGATATTAATCCTATGGATCGCCCTTGAATTGAACTCAGTGTCAGCTACACGGTTAATATTTATCTCAGTGCCGGTTCTGTTGAGAACTTTCTGCACCCAATAGAATCCTCCACTGTCACACGCCGTGTGTGCATCCGTTTCCACTATGGTCGGATCATAGCGAGGCGCCCAACGTCTTGGCGTACCAATAACCCTAACAACACGTCCTCTGTCATCTCGTTGAGTCGGGTCTGCCCAATAGTGGCTTGAATCGGCTCTGATTCGGCGATCTCCGTATGTGCCGTGAAATTCCCTAAACCCGCGAAACTCACCATAGTCGGCATAGTTGCCCGCCCAGGTGAGTTGCATTATGCCGCGGCCATAAAAGGCCGCATAGTACTCTGCCATCGGAATCAATGGATGCGGAGCGCCCCTTCCATACTCATATACAACTTGCCAACGATCTGTTTCTATGATTGTTTGCGCAAAGAAGTGAGCAAATCTTTGTCTGGCCGAACTGACTCCGTATTTTCTCGCGGTCCTATTGAGGTGAGCAAAATAAGGACGAAGCCGGTTAATGGAGGAGATACGACTCACTAGGCCAGCGGCTTGGGCGGTCCTTACCTGACCGGTCTGCGAATAGGCTATGCGCCTAGGTATAAGCCGTGACATTTCATCTAGGCTGAGCCAGCCGCATCGCCTAAATACTTGCACGAAGGCTCTTGGATGGAAATGCCAATGTCCGCCCGGTAGCGCCCTAGGTGCTTCTGATTGACCTTGCCCGTTATATTGAGGCGCCTGCAACGCAGCCTGCCCCCAGAATGCCAACGCCTGAACGTGTGCCCGAAACCGGCCAAACTGCTCCTCCGTCATCGGCGTCGGGTTGTTCGGGCTCCGCACCTTCAGCCATCCCCATCGCGCTTCGACGGTGCTGGCATCCCACTCAGTCGGAAACTTGCAGATAAGCCGCTTCAAGAATGCCTGAATCTGCGGTGACCGTAGGCGCTCGTGCGCTTCATCGGCTGAGACACTGCCGTCTCGGTTCACGTCGACGGTGCGCAGGATGGTCGGCGCATTGCAGAGGCTGTTACCGTCCTCGGCGTCTTGGACCAAGAACCATCCGCGCCAGTGCGGAAAATCCGCATCGCTGTACTTCGTTACGCCAGCAGCGTTGAGGTTTACCCACCCGGTACCAGCAGGCGTACGAATCTGGCGCCAGTGCGGTACGTCCTGCGGCACCAAGGCGTCAGGGCCGATGACACGCCCGAAGCGAAGCAACTCATATACCGCGCTTGGTGCCGGGCGAGCGTTGGCCGGATATGCATCGCTGATGGCATTGGCGTCGCGATACAGGTTGTACTCGGCGTCCCGCTCAGTGAGCGGGTCACCCAGCGCCGTTCCGACCGGACGATAGGTCGTCAAGTACGCATTGCCTCGCGCGTCTTGCGCGCCGTCTCCTTCGGCATAGCGTAGGCCAACAAAGAGCTCTTCACCGAGCGGCGTGCCACCAGCGGGCGCGGGCTGGTTCAACGGCGGACGCTGAGCGTATACCTGCGTACTTGCTGGGAGCCGAAAATAGATCTCACCGAATACCACATCGTCACGACCATCCTGGGTCAGCGGAACATCGCCACTCGTCCTGCCGATCAGTTGGCGCAAGTTATCGTCGTCACAAATGATTTCAAAGTGGATCCGATTCGGCTGCCCCCGCACATATCCCGCCTGTCCAAGCTCCGCCTTTCGATTGATCCGACTGCCGACCTGAACCGTGTTCCTGATCGTATGCAAGTGCATATAGATGGAGAAGAACACCACCCGGGTTGGCGCATTGCCCTGACGAGCGGCGCCAATCTCCGTCTCATGCCGAATAACGACCACGCCATCGCTGGTCCTACCACCGAAACTCAACGGGCTGTCAGCAGCAGGCGCAGGCGGCGGCTCGTGTGATCCGCGTCGATAAACCACAGTGCCATCGGCAATGGCTCGCACGGGCTCAGTGCCATTGGTGCCGCGCGCAGGCGCGGTTAAGTGCAGGCCTCCGTGCCAACCGAGGTTGTAGCTGACCGGATACGACCCGTCGCCCGGCTCACCTCCGGACATTGCGGCGTCGATCCACTCGCTTTCGGTTTGGTTGGCAGCGCGCGGTGGCAGAAAGGGGGGACTGATCAGCATGGGGCTCGGCCGGACAGCTCCGGTTCAGATAGAGAACGGGTAGTCGTTATCGAGGGAAATGCTGTTCTGCGGGAATAGCGGCAGATCACGATCGGTGCGAGCCGGCCCCTCAAACTTCCTCTGCGCACTCTTGTAAGTAATCGCCCCCGGGCACTCCACCGTAATATTCCCCTCCTCGATCGTGATCGACGCCCCGCCAGCGGTCGCCACACGAATGCGCTTGGCCGCCGCAAAGTCCACCTGCATATTGGCCGACACGACCTTCAATTCATCCTTGGCCTGCAGCTTCATCACGTCGTGCTGTGCTTGCACGTCGATATCCTCGCTGCCCGCGATCAGTTTCAGGCCGGTGTCGCCCTCGCCGGCTTTCTCCAGCGCCGCGGCGATGCCGATTGTCTGGCCGCTGTGCAGGCGTGCCTGCTTGCCGATTGCCAGGTTGGTGTCCTGCCCTGACGCCATGCTCAGCGATTGGCCGTTGACCATCTGCAGTTCCTGTCCCGCGACCATGGCAATGCCGGCTCGCCCGGCCAGTTGCACGATCGCTTCGCTCGGATGCGGCAACTTGCCCTGCGTCTGCTGGTTGCCGCTGGCGGCATCCTGCATCGCGGTGTCGTAATCCTTGCCGTCGACCATGCCGGACGCGGCGGTTTCCAGCTTGGCCAGCGGAGCCTCGTCGTCCTTCGCCGTCAGCAACGCAGCGGTCTGGTGCTTGACCGCGCCCTCGCCCAGCGTCTGCGTCAGCGACTTCGCCTGGCGGATCAGCGCGATGCCGGCCGCGTTGTCGCCGGTGGGCACCGGCCGCTGGCTCTGCGCATCGCGATAGGTGCTGATCAGCACGCCGGCCTTGCCGCGGATGGCGCCGTGGCCGTCGGTGCGCAGCTCGAAGCCTTCGCCACGGAAGCTGCCGCGGTAGTTGTCCTGCTGGTGGATCAGGTGGCCGAGGTTGAGTTGCGTGTGCTGGACCGTCGTAGCGAACTGCGTGCGCAGTTGCCCATCGCTGTCGTCGAACACCAGCTGGTTGGCGCCTTCCCCGCCGTGCTCTCGGCTCTTGAAGCCGCTCAGGGCCGCGGCATTGCGATGGCCCTCGGCATCGGCGCTCATGCCATGCCACGCCGGTGCATGGCCGCCGGCCACATTGGCCTGCGCGCTGGGCGCGGTGTCGCTGCCCTGCTGATACACGGAGCCATCGGCAGCAGCCGCCTGCTTGCCGCCCGGCGTCGGCGCGATGCCGCCTTCGCCTTGGCCGTTGTACAGCGCGCCGATCACGATCGGCTGGTCGATATCGTCGTCGGCGAACTTGACCAGCACCTCCTGGCCGATGCGCGGCAGCCATTGCCAGCCCATGCCGGCGCCGGCCTGGCGCTGCGCGACGCGGATCCAGCGCGTGCTGCGGTCATCGTCGCGCTCGCCCTTCTGCCACGGGAAGCG
Organism: Cupriavidus sp.; assembly: GCA_031181345.1. Lineage (GTDB taxonomy): Bacteria > Pseudomonadota > Gammaproteobacteria > Burkholderiales > Burkholderiaceae > Cupriavidus. Next base: position 23,145 of record JAPSLC010000028.1, read on the forward strand.
GACGCGGATCTCGCCCCGCGGGCTGACGTGGTGTTCGGCATCGCCGCTCGGCTGCGTCTCGCCTTGCGGGCCGACCACCGTCGCCGTCTGCACGCCGAGCGCAGTGGGGGCGGCGAACAGTCTTGCGCCGTTGCCATCGACCACGCGCGGGCGCCACGGACGGCGTGCATCGCAGGCGCGGAACAGATTGGCGTAGCCGTATTGCTCGGCGGCCTGGCGTAGCGACGCCGTCGGCACACTCCGTTCCACTGCATCACCGAGCGCCAGGAAGCCCATCGTCATCGGCCCGTTCTCCGGCGCGCTGGGCGGCGTATCGAAACACAGCGCGGCCTCGAGCGGACCGAGCCGTTGGCCCAGCGCCGCGCGCGTCTCCGCTGCCAGATTATTAACGCCGCAATGCTCGACGATATCCAGCAGCAATGGATAGGCGGCCTCGGCGTCTTCCTGCTTGGGCAGATGCGGGCAACCCGAAACCACCACCCGCGTGCCGCTGACAAACGTGCGCACGGTCCCCTGCCCGGCGAACAGCTGCGCCCGCGCCTCGATGCTTTCCATCAATTGCTCGGCCAACCGTTGCGCGCCGGCGGCATCGCCGACCACCGACTGGCTGACCGACAGATACGGTTCGGGGCATTGCGCGCCGCCGCCCAGCTTGGCAGGGGCATGGCCGCGCAGCGTGCGCTTGCCGGTGCCATCCCAGGCCACCACCGCGACGCCGGGCACCGTCACGCGGCTGTGGCAAGCGAGCTGCTGCACGGCGTCGGCTTCTTCCTGGCTGTGGGCGCGGTGATAGCGCACCGAAGCCGATTGCCCTTCCGGCAATTGCGGACTGTCGGCGAAGATCGTCAGCGCATGGCCGGACGGTGCCTCCTCGTCCTCGACGAAGGTAAAACCTAGCCCCGCCTCGGCCAGCAGCCGCGACAGGAACGCGTAATCGGTCTCCCGATATTGGCTGACGTGCTCGCGCGACCCCAGCGTATCGATGCGCTGCTGCGCGCCCGCGGTGTAGCGCCACACCGCATGCGGGGCGTACGGTGACAGGATCTGTTCGGCGATATCGGCCAGCGTACGGTTCTGGAATACCTGGCTATGGCGCTGCTGCGTGGCCAGCCAGAGCCACGGCACCACGGTCAGCCGGTAGCGTGCCAGGCTGCCATCGGCGCCGAGCTTCTCGGCCTTGCGCACCAGGCCGCTGCGGCGAATGCGGTTGCCGTCCGCCAGCGTGGTCCACAGCGTGACCTTGGCGCCGAGCAGGGACTTGAGCGGCAGGCGGGCATTGGCACTGACCGCGACGATCCGCGTTTCACTCAGTTCCGACAGCGCCTCGCGGCCGAGCCAGGCCTCGACGGCCAGTTCGCCGACGGCCCCCTCGCCTTCGAGCTGGAACAGCCGCGGCGCCGGGGAAAACAGGGTCTGAATCAGGGTGGTGTGGTCCATCGCGGTTCGGTGTCGCAGCAGGTCTCAGCGGGTATCAGCGGGTATCACATCGGAAGGCAGGTGCGCGGATCGGTGGCCCATCTACGGCGAAGGCCGCGTCGATGACGCGGCCATGTCCTCTGTCAGCACCCTCGCCTCTCCGCCGTCATCACTGCGAACGCTGGGTGGTGCCGCTCTTGCGCGTCCGCGACGCGGTCGTGGTTTTCTCTTCGGGCGTCGGTGCCAACAATGCCGCGAGCAATTCGGCGTCACGATCATTACCCATATTGGCACCCGTCTTTTTTGAAAGTCGGCGCGTATTGTTGGAGGCAATACGCGAGCGCTCGGTTTTCGTCTTCCCTACGGTCGTAGGGCTGGAATTCGAACGCGATGCGACCTTGGTATCGGCATTGGAATGTTGCCGTTTTGCATCGGCCTGATTCGACGCGGTGATCTTCGTCTTATTTACTTCTCGATTTCGAATTTTTTTATTCGGATCGTTGGCGGCCAGCGTTGCGGTTTTGGCCTTGTTGTTCGCTGCTGTTTTGTCATGACCCTGCGCTGCATTTGCTGCCAAGGCGGTCCCGCCCGCGAGCGCTGCGGCACCCAGGCCCGCGGCGGCCAGATCGCCCGACGGCATCTTGCCGAGGCTGTCCAGCGCATCGTCGTCGGCATCGCGCGCGGGGCTCACATCCACGATGGTGGCCGATCCGGCCGGGGCGTCGACCGGGGCCGCGCTGGCCGCAGCGGCCTGCGTTTCGGCCGCCTTGATCGTGGTGGAAGCGGCTGCGGCAGCGGGATCGGAGGCAGTATTGCCGCTCTCGGCAGGCGCCACCGAGGCCACCGTGGGCGCCTCGCCATCGCTGCCCTTGCCTAGCCAGAAGGCAACGGCGCCTGCGCCGACCAGCAACAACGCCAGCGCGGCGAACACGCCGTGGCGCCTGATATCCGGTGTCTTCTTGACAGGCGCGTGACTGGCAACGCGTCCTTCGAGGCTGGCCAGAATGCGGGTGTCCGCTCCCTCGCTGCCGGCATTGCCCGAGCCGAACAGCGACGGCGGTCCATTTCCTTTCAAGTCGTCGCTGTGGCTCATCTTTTGGCTCTCGAATTGCAATAAAATGCGCGTCGGGCAGCGCAGGGATGGAATTGAGTTAAGCGATCGGCAACATAACTCGAAGACACGGCCCGAGCAGAAACTCGACGAGATGGCGCCAGCTGCCGATGCGGATGAAGCGCGCAGATTTTATAGCTGGCTGCAACAAAAATGCAAATATGTGAACGCCGCCGTGACAACTCCAGACGGCGATTTTTTTGCAGGGAATGTGAGCCGGGCAATCGAGCCAAATAAATGTCACAAAATGTAACTATTCAAGCCGTTGTCATGCACGGTTTGGGCGTCGCGCGGTACGCGGACTGAGCGGATGATCTTTATTACGCTGTTCTTCTATTTCGCGCTGATGGTCGCCATTGCGGCCATTCTGCTGCTGCCGGACGTGCGTGAGCGCGTGCTGCTGGCCGCGCGTACGCAATGGCAGCGGCTCAGCATCAATGCCAGTACGGCGAGCCAGCGCTCGGCAGGAACCCTACGAACGTCGGCTTCCCAGGCGGCTGATTCGATGGAAGCATTGCGCGCCTTCGTCGCGCGCCGCAAGGTTTTTTTGCTGTGCGCGGCCGGCGTGGTGGCGACCCCGCCGATCGTCGCCCTTGCCTTGCGACCGAAACTGCTGTTCGAGTACGATGACGCGCTGCGCGAACCGGACCAGAAGATTTCCGCTTTATTGAATGGCGAACGTCTGGTTCCTCCGGCGCCATTGCCGCCTGAGGTATTCACCACACAGGAAGTCGAACGCATTCGCCCGACCATTCGCGAAGCGAGCCGCAATTGGGATCTGCTCGACGCCGATTTTCGTCAACGCCTGCTGCTGGTCTACAAGATCATGCGCGACGAGCATGGTTATGAAATGGCGCTGCTGGAGGGCTATCGCAGTCCCGAGCGCCAGGCCAGGCTCGCCGCCATGGGCGCGCATGTCACAAAGGCGGGCGCCTATCACAGCTACCATCAGTTCGGCCTCGCCGCGGACAGCGCCTTCTATCGCGACGGCAAGCTGGTGATCAGCGAGAAGGATCCGTGGGCGATGCGCGGATACGAGTTGTACGGGCAGATCGCCGAGTCCGCGGGGCTGACCTGGGGCGGGCGCTGGAAGATGATGGATCTTGGGCACGTCGAGTTGCGCCGGCCCGGCGTGCTCGGCAAGAAGCCCGGCTAGCTTGCGAGGTGCGGGGGCACAGCGCAGGTAACGGCGGCCGGCGAAAGCCGGTCGCGAGTCGATAGCTGGTGGCGGGATCGCCCTTCTCAGTCGAGAGAACAACAATGACACGGCCATTTATCGTATTGGGTGACAAGACCGACCACGGCGGCGTCGTGATCAGCGCGTCGGGCACCACGTCGACCAACGGCAAGGGCATTGCCTGTATCGGCGACCGCGTGACCTGCCCGCGGTCCGGTCATGGCGAGACCACCATCGTCACCGGCGATCCGACCGTGATCATCGACGGCCGCGCCGCGGCCCGCCACGGCGACAAGACGGCATGCGGCGCGACGCTGCTGTCCAGCCAGGGGGTCACCGGCAGCGCGTAAGGCGGACGCCGCGTTCCGCTGCTGCGCTCTCCCGTGCCGACCCTCCCCGACACCATGCTTGCTCGCCTGTTCCGTTCCGGACTGATCCTGTTCGCCGTCTTCGCGCTGGTCTGGACCGCGACGATCCTGTGGTGGCAATCGATCCATCGGATGCCGACCACGACCGATATCGTCACGCATCTGTTCCTGCTGCCGGCCGGCATGATCGCCGGCTATCTGGTCATTCGCCGCGCGCTGGACGGCATTCGAAACAATGTCGCCGCCGCGGTCAGCACCCCGGCCGCCGCGCGGGACGGCGCGGACGCATCGGACGGCGCCGTGCCCGACGACGACCCAGGCCGCCGCTGGCGCGCGCTGGTGCTTGGCACCGCCCTGCATACCGCCAAGGGTGCGGACACGGTCGCCACCGCCACGGCGACCGCCGAGCAGCAGCGGCCCGACGTAGTGGACGTGCTGCGCGACGGCATGCCGATCTTCGCCGCGCCGGCCGAGGACATCGACGTCGATGGCACGCGCGAGGCACTGGAACAGGCATTCGCCGAACTGCCGTGGAATGACGAGGCCGTGCGGACCGTCGCGCTGGCCAGCGATGTCGCGGAGCGGCTGGTCGCCCAGGCGCTGGAGCAATATCCCGCGCTGTACTTCCCTGCCGCGGACGGGAGCTCGTCGGCGCCGCAGGCCGAGGAGCCGCCGCGGCTGGTGCTGACGCTGCTGCTGCCCGAGCGCTGGCAGGCACCGATGGCCGCAGCCGCCGGCCAATACGTCCGTGGCCGGCTGACCGGCTTGTGGCCGAGCGAACGGATCTCGATGGAACCGTTGACCGCCAAGGGCGACGGCGATGCGATGGTGCAGGTCGATCGCGCGATCCTCGCGCTGCATCGCGAGCCGACCCACGAATTGCGCGGCGTGATCGCCGCCGATTCGCATATCGGCGCCGAGGCCATCGAGCGCCTGCGCGCGACCAATCGGTTGTTCAGCGCCCAATGCGAGCACGGCGTCGCGCCCTCCGAGGCGGCGGCCGGCATCATGCTGTATCCGCCCCACGGAGCACTGGCCGAGACGCTCGCGCAGGAATCGCCGCCCGCATCGATCGTCCGCGCCACGCTGACGCGCCTCGATGCGCCGACTCCCGACAAGGGCCAGCCGCGTACCGCGGCGCTGGATCAGGCGATCGCGCAGACCGTGGCGCTGCTGGCCGAGCCTGCCGACAACGCAAAGACCAAGGGCGACGAACCCGCAGAGCCGGCGGCCGAATCCGCGTCGGCGATCCAACCGGTCGTCGTCACCGCCGACATCAGCCCGCATCCGGTCCGCACCGTCGAACTGGCACGGGTGTTCTCGGAACGCTTTGGCGAACTCGACGTCGGCGCGGACCTGCTGCCGATCGGCACCGCGTGCGGACACACCGGCAATGCCGGCGCGCTGCTGGCGATCGTGCTCGCGCATCAGCAGTGCGCCGAGCGCGGGGGCCCTGCGCTGGCGCTGACCGCGGCCGATCCGCAGCAGCGCGGCGCGATCGCGGTGGTGCCGCCGGTCACCGCCTAGCGGATATCCGCGACAAGCCAGAACACGCACGAGCTCAAGCCAAGCCAAGCACAAGCCCAAGCACAAGCCCAAGCACAAGAACCAGCACACGCATTCGCAAACCGCAGGCCAACATGCACCGATTCCTCAGTTTCCTGACCAACACGCGCACGCTGTCCGTGATAGGCGTCGTCGCGCTGACGCTCTTCCTGCTGCTGGCGGCCGATACCTTCGAGGTCGGGCTGACCTGGGTCGGCATCGTGCTCGGCCTGCTGGTGGTGGCCTGGCTGATCGCCTTCGCATGGCGTCACTATCGCGCCCGGCACGCCAGCGGCAAGCTCGGCGCGCTGCTGGAACAGCAGGCCAATGCGGCCGCCCAGGAAGCGCCGCAGGAGAAGCGCGGCGAGGTCGAGGCGCTGCGCACGCGCCTGGTCGATGCGGTCAAGACCATCAAGACCTCGAAGCTCGGCCAGCTGTCGGGCAACGAGGCGCTGTACGAGCTGCCGTGGTACATCGTGATCGGCAATCCGGCGGCGGGCAAGAGCACCGCGGTGCTGAACTCGGGCCTGCAGTTTCCGTTCGCCGACAAGAACAACGCGATCATCCACGGCATCGGCGGCACGCGTAACTGCGACTGGTTCTTCACCACCGAAGGCATCCTGCTCGATACCGCGGGCCGTTATTCGGTGCACGAGGAAGACCGCAAGGAATGGCTGGGCTTCCTGGACCTGCTCAAGCGCTACCGTCCGCGCGCGCCGATCAACGGCATCGTGGTCACCGTCAGCATTCCGGAGTTGACGCAGAACCGGCCCGAGTTCGCCATCCAGCTGGCCAAGAACCTGCGCCAGCGCGTGCAGGAGCTGACCGAGCGGCTGGAGGTCTTCGCGCCGGTCTACGTGATGTTCACCAAGGCGGACCTGATCACCGGCTTCACCGAGTTCTTCGGCGACAGCGACAAGCACGAGCGCGACCGCGTCTGGGGCGCCACCCTGCCCTTCGAGCCGGGCGAGAAGCGCGATGCCGCTGCCATGTTCGACGAGCGCTTCGACGAGCTGTACGACGGCCTGAAGGAAATCAGCGTGGCGCAGATCGCGCAGCACCGCAACGGCAAGCTGTCGCCGGGGCTGCTGAGCTTCCCGCTCGAGTTCGCGTCGATCAAGCCGGCGCTGCGCGCCTTCCTGGTGACGCTGTTCGACGAGAACCCGTTCCAGTACAAGCCGGTGTTCCGCGGCTTCTATTTCACCAGCGCGGTGCAGGAGGCCAGCACCACCAGCGCCTCCGCCGAACGGATCGCCCGCCGCTTTGGCCTGAAGCTCGACAGCGCCGCGCACAGCCGCGAGGTGTTCTCGAAGAACGGCTTCTTCCTGCGCGACCTGTTCTCCAAGGTGGTGTTCGCCGACCGCAAGACCGTGCGCCAGTTCTCCAGCCCGGCCAAGACGCGGATGCGCTTCGTCACCTTCTTCGGGCTGGTGCTGGTGCTGGGCCTGCTGCTGGGCGGCTGGACCTGGTCCTTTATCGGCAACCGCCAGCTGACCGCGAACGTGCAGGCCGACCTCGACAAGATCGTCAAGCTGCAGCAGAACCGCATCGACCTGCAATCGCGGCTCGAGGCGCTCGATATCCTGCAGGACCGCATCGAGCAGCTGGAGCGCTTCCGCGCCGACCATCCGATCGCGCTGTCGCTCGGCCTGTACCAGGGCGATACGCTGCAGCACAAGCTGCTCGACGAGTACTACAACGGCCTGCGCCAGGTGATGCTCAAGCCGGTGGGCACGTCGATCGAACGCTTCCTGGCCGAGGTCAACGCGCATCCGGACCAGCTCGCGCAGAACGTGCGCGCGCCGGCGGCCAATGGCGCGGTGGTGCCCGCCTCGGCCCAGGCGGGCGCGAGCGCCGCAGCCGCCGTCCCGGCTGCGGCCACCACCGCGGTCGCCGCGGCGGCACCTTCCGCGGCTGACATGACGGCCGCGCTCAATACCGAGTCGCCAAACGCCAAGCGCTATGCCGATGCCTCGCCGACCAACGTCGAGGACGCCTACAACGCGCTGAAGACCTATCTGATGCTGGCCGACAAGCGCCATGTCGAGGTCGCGCACCTGACCGACCAGGTCACGCGCTTCTGGCGCGGCTGGCTCGAGGAGAACCGCGGCAACATGCCGCGCGAGCAGCTGATCCGCGCGGCCGAGCGCAACATCTCGTTCTATCTGGCCCGCGTCAATGACGACAACTGGCCGCTGCTCGAAAGCAATCTGTCGCTGATCGACCAGACCCGCGAGAACCTGCGCCGCGTGGTGCGCGGCATGCCGGCACGCGAGCGTGCCTACGCGGAGATCAAGGCGCGCGCGGCCACGCGCTTCGCACCGATGACGGTGGCCCGCATCGTCGGCGACGCCGGCGCGACGGTGGTCACCGGCAGCTACGCGGTGCCCGGCACCTTCACCCGGGAAGCCTGGCTGCAATACGTGCAGCCGGCCATCCGCGAGGCGGCCAGCAAGGAGCTGCAGAGCAAGGACTGGGTGCTGAACGTCGCCGCCCGCGACGACCTGACGCTCGAGGGCAGCCCCGAGCAGATCCAGAAGACGCTGGTGTCGATGTACAAGAACGAATACGCGAAGGAGTGGCAACGCTTTATGCAGGGCGTCGCGGTGCAGGAATTCAAGAGCTTCGACCAGGCGGTGACCGCGATGAACCTGCTTGGGGATCCGGTCAATTCGCCGATCCGCAAGCTGTTCGACGCGGCCTACGAGCAGACCTCGTGGGACAACCCGTCGATCGTCAACGCGGGGCTGAAGCAGGCCAAGACCGGCGTGATCGAATGGTTCAAGCGCTGGGTCTCGCGCGGCACGCCGTCCGGCGTCAGCGTCAATGTCGACAGCGCGAGCCTGGCCTCCTCTTCCGAAGCCGGCAACATCCCGATGGGGCCGGTCGGCAAGGAGTTCTCGGGCCTGGCCAAGATCGCCGTGATGCGCGACAACAATTCGCTGCTGCGCGGCTATATGGAGACGCTGTCGAAGGTCCGCACGCGCTTCAACACCATCAAGAACCAGGGCGATCCCGGCCCCGGCGCGCGCCAGCTGATGCAGCAGACGCTCGACGGCAACGGCTCCGAGCTGGCCGATGCGCTCAAGTACGTCGACGAACAGATGCTGACCGGCATGACCGACAGCCAGCGCCAGACGCTGCGTCCGCTGCTGGTGCGTCCGCTGCTGCAGTCGTATGCGGTGACGATCCGCCCCGCCAGCGTGGAGATCAACAAGGTGTGGAACGCGCAGGTCTACCAGCCCTTCATGCAGACGCTGGCGACCAAGTACCCGTTTGCCTCCGATGCCAAGATCGAGGCCAGCGCGGCCGAGATCGGCCAGGTGTTCGGCCCGGACGGCGCCATCGCCAAGTTCGCCGGCACCACCATCGGGCCGCTGTCGGTGCGCCGCGGCGACATGATCGCCGCGCGGACCTGGGGCGATCTGGGCGTGACCTTCGCGCCGGAGTTCACCACCAACTTCACGCGCTGGATCGCGCCGTTGACCGGCGGCGCGGCGGCGGGAGCCGGCGGTGCCGCCGCTGCCGCCCCGCAGACGGTGTTCCAGATCCTGCCGTCGCCGGCGGCCGGGACCACGGAATACACGATCGAGATCGACGGCCAGCAACTGCGCTATCGCAATACGCCGCCGCAGTGGACCAACTTCGTCTGGCCCAATCCGCAGGGCACGCCGGGCGCGCGCATCACCGCCACCACCTTCGATGGCCGCACTGTCGAAGTGCTGAGCGAACCGGGCCGCTTCGGCCTGGAGCGGCTGATTGCCACCGCCTCGCGCAAGCGTCGTCCGGATGGCGCCTTCGAGTTGTCGTGGACACAGGGCGGCACCACCGTCGCGGTGGCGCTGCGCATCGTCAGCAGCCCGCAGACGACCACGGCTGCCGCGGACTCGCCGCAGGGACAGGGCCTGCGCGGACTGAAGCTGCCGCCGGCGATTGCCGACGCATCGGCGCCGGTCACGGCCACGGAGGCGGCACAGCCTGCCCCCGCCGCCTCGGCTCCCGTCGCGCAGTCCGGTGCACAGCCCGGCGCCCCCGTGCGTGCAGGAGGTGCGCAATGAGCCAGGCAGCGCAATTGCAGCTCGCGTACTTCGGCAAGCTTCCGTCGCGCGGCGACTTCGTCAAGAGCCCGAACCAGACCCAGCTGCTCGATACGCTCGATCGCTGGTTGTCGCAGGCGATGGAGATGCTCGCCGAAGACCCGGGCTGGAAGACGGTCTACGACGCGTGGCAACCGGTCCAGTTCGCCTTTCTCGGCTCGCAGAGCCGGCTGGCGATCGCGGGCACGGTGATGGCCAGCAACGACCAGTCGTCGCGACGTTTTCCCTTTCTCGCCGCCGCCGCGCTGGAGATCGACCAGCCGTTGCCGTTCATTGCGCGCAGCCCGCTGGCGCTGACGCGGCTGTGGACGCGCGCCAGCCACCAGATGCAGGAGCTCGTCTCCTCCACCGATCCGACCGAGGGGCTGCGCAATCTGGGGCAGACCCAGTTCGCGGTCGAGATCGGTGCGGGCGCGCAGGCCTACGACGCCAGCTTCAAGGACTTCATCGAATTCCAGACCGTGGCCGGGCTGGAGCAGATGCTGCGCGCCGACGGGCAGGCGCTGTGCCTGCGCCGCACGCTGGTCGCGCTCGGCATCCTGCTCGAGCCGGTGATGAGCGCCGGCACTTCGCGGCTGGACAAGGGGCTGACGCTGCCGTTGCCGTCCGACCCGGTCTATCGCAGCCTGGTGGCGAGCTTCTGGCTGGACCTGGTGTCGGGCTTCCTGAAGCGCGGCGACTTCGAGCTGTCGCTGTTCCTGGGCCGCGTCGGCAATCCCGGCGCCGGACATGCCGGCCGCAGCGAGCGGCTGGTGATCGGCTTCAACGGCGCCTCGTCACGCACGCTGCACGGCATCATGTCGCCGCTGGCGTATGGCGAAGTCAATATCGACATCGACGACCCGCAGTGGGTGGACCAGCATGCCGGCTCGCGCTATGGCGTGGCCAAGCTGGCAAGCTATCTGGAGCAGCCGCAACTGTCGCTGCGCGCGGCGCTCGACACCTTCCGCGAAGTCTTCATCGGAGAATGATCATGCGTTCGGTTTTCCCGGCCTGCCGCGCTGTTGCGCTGGCGACGGCCCTGACCTGGCTGCTGGCGACGCCCGCCTCCGCCCAGACGCCTGCCGGCGCGGAGGCGGCGGCGGGCCGCGTGGTGGCAGGCGGCGCGGTGCCGGACGAGGCCACCAAGGCCGAGGTGCTGGCGCGGCTGCGCGAACTGTATGGCGCGGCCAATGTGGTCGATCAGATCGAGGTGGGCGGCGTGGTGTCGCCCCCCAACTGGACCGCCAATGTGCAGAAGGTGCTGTCGCCGCAGATCAAGCAGGTCAAGCGGGGCCAGCTGAGCATCGACGGCACGCAGATCGCGCTGTATGGCGACGTTTCCGACGAGGGCCAGCGGCAGCAGATCGCCACCACGATGTCGAGCGGGCTGGGCCAGACCTATACGGTCAAGAACGGCCTGCGCGTGCCGGCCTCGGGTCAGGACCTGCTGGACCGCACGCTGGCGAACCGGATCATCGAATTCGAGACCGGCAGCGCCACGCTGACGCCGAAGGGCCGCGTGATTCTCGACGAGATGGCGGCGGTGCTGCCGAAGCTGTCGGGACGCAAGATCGAGATCGTCGGGCACACCGACAATTCGGGCAGCCGCGCGCTGAATCTGGCGCTGTCGCAATCGCGCGCGGAGACGGTCAAGAGCTATCTCGCCGGCAAGGGGATCGAACCGTCGGTGTTGTCGGCCGTGGGCGTCGGTCCGGATCAGCCGATTGCGCCGAACGACAAGGAAGAGAACCGGGCGCGCAATCGGCGTATCGAGTTCAGGGCGAGTCAGTAAGGGCCCGGGCATCAAAGGCTGCGTCGTCCCGCCCGCATGGCGGCGCAACGCAGCGTCTTTGACGACTAGTTGCTCGAATCGCTCTCGGCGTCCGGCATCACGCCCAGCAATTCCTCGATCTGCGCCAGCGTGGCGTCATCCTTCACGACGGTGCGCAACCACGCGTGCAGCGGCATCTCGCCCCACTTGGCCGCGCGTGCGGCCAGATAGGCGACCGGGCTGTGGGGTTCGGTACGGCGGAAGAAATCGGCGACTTCGCGCAGTTGCGCCAATGCCTGCTGGCGCGTACGGATCGGGCCGCTGGCCGCGGTCGCGCCCTGCCCGCCCGAGGCCGGCCCTTCGATCGGGCTGACGGTGGAAGGCGTGGACGCTTTTCCTGTCTCGTTGGCGCCAGCAGCCGGCGCGGCGGGCTTGCCGACGAAGCGCTCGACCAGCGCCCGCACGGCTTCCAGCGCTTCACGCGCCTGGCGGAAGCTTGGCGCGTGCTCGCCGGCCTTGGCGTCGAGCACATCGCCGAGCCTTGCCAACGCCTGCTGGCACGACACCACGTCCTGCAGCAGCGCGACATGGAATTCGGCCGGCGTCGCCTTGCGCGCGGCCTCGAACGCTTCCTGCGTGACCTTGCCCTCGGACAGCTCGTCGGCATGATCGGGATCGCGGCGGATCGCCTCGGTCAGCGCGGTCGCCACCTCCCAATCGACATAGCCATAACCGCCGGCGGCCTCGTCGACCAGCGCAATCTCGCGAATCAGCTGGCGCGAGCGCGTCGCCAGCCATGCCACGCTGCCGGTGCGATATTCGAGGTCTTCCTTGTCGGCACGCGGATGCAGCCCGCTCCAGAACGATTCGCACAGCTGTGCGGTCACCGTATAACCGTCGCGCAGGCCCGCAAACCCTCTGGTCTTGGCCAACGCCTCGGTCAGCCACACCGCAAGCCGCAGATCCTTGGTCCGATCCGACAGCAGCCGCGTCGACAGGTCGACCACCTGGCGCCAGTCCGCCTCCTTCAACTCGGTCACCCACTCACCCTGGTCCAGCGAGGGATCGTCGAAACGACGGGCCTCCTGAATGCGGTCGAACTCGGCCGAGAACAGCAGATCCTCGCCGCAAGGGTCGTCGCCCGAAACAGGTTGCAGCAAACGGTCGAAGGAGAGAGTCGCCATATCAGCCTGCAGGAAATGGAATGGCGGGTAGTGTAGCGCGTGGGCGTACCAGCAGCCAGCGTTGCTGGGTCAGGCCGAGCGGTCGCCAGACCCGATCGCATCGGTTCCGGTCATCGTCCTTCGCGGTGCGTCTGGGCATCGAGGTCGGCAGCGGACAAGCGCGTCCCATCATCTTGCGACTTGGCGTAATCGAACAACGCGACGTCATCGAGGTCCTCGACCAGATGTTTGATCCGCTCCCATACGTCGATCGGGACAACCGCGAAGACTGGCTGATCGTCACGCTTGATGAACTGGATGTGGAACATGGGTATGGCCTCGTGGGGTTTGGCAACGAATGGAGGATAGGCGACCAACGATGTCGCAATCTTCCGCGGATCGGCCAATAGCAGCGATCGGAGCCCATGGACTGCCCGCATGAGTGCAAGGCCATGGAGCGAGAAGACGCAAAAAGGCCCGCATCACGCGGGCCTTCTGCTTCCAACCAACCTCAACCGAACCGGCTTATCCCACCCACTTCCGCGCATTGCGGAACATGCGCATCCACGGGCTGGCGCCGTCCGGGATCTGCTTCCAGGCGTCGGGGGCCCAGCTCATCGTGGCGGCGCGGAACACGCGCTCCGGATGGGGCATCAGCACGGTGAAGCGGCCGTCGACCGTGGTCACCGACGTGATGCCGTCCGGCGAGCCGTTCGGGTTCAGCGGGTAGGTCTGCGTGACCGCGCCGCGGTTGTCGACGAAGCGCAGCGACACGTCGACGCGGCTCTTGTCGCCCTGCTGCGAGAAGTCGGCATAGCCCTCGCCGTGCGCGACGACGATCGGGATGCGGCTGCCTTCCATGCCGGCGAAGAAGATCGACGGCGACTGCTGGACTTCTACCGTGACGAAGCGCGCTTCGTACTGCTCGCTCTGGTTGCGCGTGAACTTGGGCCAGGCACCGGCGCCGGGGATGATCGGCGCCAGGTTGCTCATCATCTGGCAGCCGTTGCAGACGCCCAGCGCGAAGGTGTCGGTGCGGTTGAAGAAGGCGGCGAACTGCTCGGCCATCGCGCCGTTGAACAGGATGCTCTTGGCCCACCCTTCGCCAGCGCCCAGCACGTCGCCGTAGCTGAAGCCGCCGCAGGCGACGAAGCCGACGAAGTCGTCCAGCTTGGCGCGGCCGGCGATCAGGTCGCTCATATGGACGTCGTAGGTGTCGAAGCCCGCGCGGTCCATGCTGTAGGCCATCTCGATCTGCGAGTTGACGCCCTGCTCGCGCAGGATCGCCACGCGCGGACGGGCGCCGCTGGCGATGAACGGCGCGGCGATGTCCTCGGCCGGATCGAAGGTCAGGCTCGGCGTAATGCCGGGATCCTCAGCATCGAGCAGCAGTTCGTATTCGCTGTCGGCGCAGGCCGGGTTGTCGCGCAGCCGGGCGATACGCCAGCTGACTTCGCTCCAGGCCCGCTGCAGCTCAGTGCGCGGCGCGCCGAAGACCTTCTTCGCATCGCGATAGATCTCGATCTGGTCGCTGCCATTGGGCTTGCCGACCACATGGCTGCAGGCCGACAGGCCGGCCTCGCGCAGCGCGGCGAACACGGCGTCGCGATCCTCCAGCTTGACCTGGATCACTGCGCCCAGCTCTTCCGAGAACAGCGCGCGCAGCGTCTGGTCGTTGCGGCGCTCGGCGATCTGCTGGGCCCAGTTCTTGGCGTCGCCGTAGTCCTGCTCCTGGGTCGGATCGAGCGTCAGCATGTCGACGTTCAGCGACAGGCCGCAATGGCCGGCAAAGGCCATCTCGGCCAGCGTCGCCATCAGGCCGCCGTCCGAGCGGTCGTGATAGGCCAGCAGCTTGCCCTCGCGGTTCAGGCGCTGGATCGCGTTGAAGAAGTTGCGCAGATCGGCCGCGTCGTCGACGTCGGGAACGCTGTCGCCGACCTGCTGCGTGACCTGCGCCAGGATGCTGCCGCCAAGGCGGTTCTTGCCGCGGCCCAGGTCGATCGCGATCAGCACGGAATCGCCCAGGTCGGTGCGCAGCTGGGGCGTCAGCGTGCGGTCGACGTCGTCGACCGCGGCGAACGCCGAGATGATCAGCGACACCGGCGCGACCACTTCCTTGGCCACGCCCGCATCGTCCCACTTGGTGCGCATCGACAGCGAATCCTTGCCGACCGGAATGCTGATGCCCAGCGCCGGGCACAGCTCCATGCCGACCGCATGCACCGTGTCATACAGCCTGGCGTCCTCGCCCTCGACGCCGCAGGCGGCCATCCAGTTGGCCGACAGCTTGACCTTGCCGAGGTCCTTGACCGGGGCCGCGGCCAGATTGGTCAGCGCCTCGCCGATCGCCATGCGGCCCGATGCCGGCGCGTCGATCACCGCCAGCGGCGTGCGCTCGCCCATCGTCATCGCCTCGCCGGCCTTGCCTTGATAGTCGAGCGTGGTGACGGCGACATCGGCCACCGGCACCTGCCACGGGCCGACCATCTGGTCGCGCGCGTTCATGCCGCCGACGCTGCGGTCGCCGATCGTGATCAGGAAGGACTTGCTGGCCACGGTCGGGTGGCGCAGCACGTCGCGCACCGCCTGATCCAGCGCGATGCCGGTGACGTCCACCGCCGGCAGCGATTGTTCGACGCGCTTGACGTCGCGATGCATGCGCGGCGGCTTGCCGAGCAGCACGTCCATCGGCATGTCGACCGCGTAGTGTTCCTTCAGCGCCTGATCGACGCTGGCATCTACCAGCTGCAGCTGCTTTTCCTCGGTGGCCACGCCCACCACCGCGAACGGGGAGCGCTCGCGCTCGCACATCGCGGCAAAGCGCGGGAAGCTGTCCGGCGCGATCGCCAGCACATAGCGCTCCTGCGATTCGTTGCACCAGATCTCGGCCGGCGACAGGCCCGACTCTTCCAGATGGATCTGGCGCAGCTCGAAGCGCGCGCCGCGGCCGGCGCCGTCGACCACTTCGGGGAAGGCATTGGACAGGCCGCCCGCGCCGACGTCGTGGATCGACAGGATCGGGTTCTCGTCGCCGAGCTGCCAGCAGGCGTTGATCACTTCCTGCGCGCGCCGCTCCATTTCCGGGTTGCCGCGCTGGACCGAATCGAAATCGAGGTCGGCGGTATTGGCGCCGGTCGCCATCGAGCTGGCCGCGCCGCCGCCCATGCCGATGCGCATGCCCGGGCCGCCCAGCTGGATCAGCAGCGAACCGGCCGGCAGCGGCTCCTTGTGCGTGTGCGAGGCGTCGATATTGCCGATGCCGCCGGCGATCATGATCGGCTTGTGATAGCCGCGCACGGTGCCGCCGACGTTCTGCTCGTAGACGCGGAAATAGCCGCCCAGGTTGGCGCGGCCGAATTCGTTGTTGAAGGCCGCGCCACCGAGCGGGCCTTCGATCATGATCTGCAGCGGCGAGGCGATGCGCTCGGGCTTGCCGGTCACCGCGGGGCGCTCGTCGGGATTGCGGAAGGCCAGCGGCTGGGCGGCGTCGCGCGCGTTCTCCCACGGCTCGACCGCGTCGGGCAGCATCAGGTTGGACACCGTGAAACCGGTCAGGCCGGCCTTGGGCTTGGCGCCCCGGCCGGTTGCGCCCTCGTCGCGGATTTCGCCGCCTGCGCCGGTGGACGCCCCGGGGAACGGCGAGATCGCGGTCGGGTGATTATGCGTCTCGACCTTCATCAGCGTATGGGTCAGCGCCTGATGGCGGCCATACTGGTGCGCGTCGCCGCGCGGGAACCAGCGTTCGGCAACATCGCCTTCCATCACCGCCGAGTTGTCCGAATACGCGACGATCGAACCCTGCGGGTTCAGCTGGTGCGTATTGCGGATCATCGCGAACAGCGACTTGTCCTGCTCCTCGCCGTCGATGGTCCAGGTGGCGTTGAAGATCTTGTGGCGGCAGTGCTCGCTGTTGGCCTGCGCGAACATCATCAGCTCGACGTCGGTCGGGTTGCGGCCCAGCTTCGCATAGGCGTCGACCAGGTAATCGATCTCGTCGTCGGACAGCGCCAGGCCCATCGCGACGTTGGCCTCGGCCAGCGCGGCGCGCCCGCCCGCCAGGTCGATGAAGCGCAGCGGCTTGGCCGGCAATTCCTCGAACAGCCCGGCCGCGGCATCGCGCGTGGCGACCACGGTCTCGGTCATGCGGTCGAACAGCAGCGCGGCCACGGCGTCGCGCGTCAGCGGATCCAGCGTCTTGCGGCCGCGCAGCAGGCCCTTCTTGCAGATCACCGTGAATTCGATGCCGCGCTCGATCCGATGCACATGCGACAGCCCGCAGTTGTGCGCGATATCAGTGGCTTTGCTGGCCCACGGGGAAATCGTGCCGAAACGCGGGATCACGACGAAGCGCTCGCCCTCGGGCTGCTCGGCGAACGGCGCGCCATAGGTCAGCAGCGCGCGGATGCGCTCGGTATCGCCCTTGTCCAGCGGCTGGTCGGTGTCGACGAAGTGCAGGAACTGGCCGTGCACCGACTCGATGTCGGCGTCGATCTGTTGCAGGGCGGTGAGCAGGCGTTGCTGGCGAAAGGCCGACAGGGCCAATGCGCCGGGGAAGCACGAGAAATGCGCCATGATCTGAGCGGTCGGAGGGCGATGGAGGGTAAGACGGCGGCCGGGCCGCTGGCGCGGGGGTGGCGCCAGCCGGGACAGTCCGGCGAAAACCGCTATTGTACCTTGCCGGGCGGCAACGCTTGCGGCGCGGCATCCGCCCGATTCGAGCCCGCCGGGCGGCGCCCGCCGCTCTGGTAAGGTCCCGATCCGCCCCTCCCCGTGCGCCCTGCACATCACGCCGCTGTCATAACTTCCTGCTCCAATCGCCTTCAGGCGGCCGTTCGCGGCTCTTTCCCTTCGGGATCCGTTCCCGAGCCACTTCCAACTCGAACGACAAGACATGGACAGAAGGCGATTCCTGAAGCTGGGCGGCTTCATCACGGTCTCGGCGGCCACGGCAGGCGGGCTGGCCGCATGCGGCGGCGACGACCACCCCGACGGCCGTCCCGACACCGGTACGCCGGCGGCGCCGCCCGCCACCGGCGCGAACTGGAAATTCCCGCAGAGCGTGGCGTCCGGCGATCCGAGGCCCGACGGCGTCCTGCTGTGGACCCGTGTCGTACCGGCAAACGTCGACGATGCCGCGGCGGCGAGCCTGGACGCCAGTTTCGCGATCCGGCTGCGGGTGACGGCCGCGGACAATGCCGGCGCGCTGGGCACCGCCACGGTGCTGGCAGGCACCGCGGTCGTGGACGCCACCATTCCGGTCTCCGGGGCCTACGACTGCACGGTCCGCCACAAGATCACCGGCCTGGATACCGGGAGAACCTACTACTACCAGTTCATCGCGGGCGAAGTCCGTTCGCGCATCGGCCGCTTCCGCACCGCTCCGGCTGTCGACGCCGACGTCTCGGAACTGCGCCTGGGCTTTCTGAGCTGCCAGGACTGGAGCATCAACCACTGGGGCACGTTCGACGCGCTGGCGGCCGAGGAGCTGGACTTCGTCGTGCACCTGGGCGACTACATCTACGAGACCGTCGGCGAGGACTTCCAGACGGGCGCGGTCGAAAGCGTCCACACCCCACTGGTGCTGCCCGACGGCACCTTCAAGAACGGCAGCAGCGGCGCCAAATACGCGAGCACGCTGAACGACTACCGCTACCTCTACAAGCGCTACCGCAGCGACCCGCGCCTGCAGGCGGTGCACGAGCGCTTCGCCATGGTCGCCACCTGGGACGACCACGAGTTCAGCGATGACTGCTGGGGCGACGCCGAAACCTACAACGCCGCCGGCACCGGCATCGAGCAGCACCAGCCAGCTCGCCGGCGCGCCGCCAGCCGCGCGTGGTTCGAATTCATGCCGGCCGATATCGCGTTCGACGAGAAGCAGGACGGCATCCACGCCATCCGCATCTATCGCGAGCTGCGCTTCGGCAAGCTGGCCCATCTGGTGATGACGGACGAACGGCTGTACCGCACCGACCACGTGCTGCCCGAATCGGCGATCAACCCCGCCACCGGCGCGCCGCTGGGCAGCATCGGCGCGCGCTACATGGTGCCGGCCGCCACGCTGGCAAGCGCCGAGGCCGCCAAGATGGCGGCCGCCGGCGGGGCCGACCCGCTGGCGCTGACCTCGATCCTTGGCAACGCGCAGCGCGACTGGTGGCGCGACACCATGGCACGCTCGCCGGCGATCTGGAAGCTGTGGGGCAACGAGGTCTCGCTGCTGCGCATGGGGATCGACGGCAGCAATGCGATCGCGACGCTCGTCGCCTTGCAGGCGGTCGGCACGCTGTCGGCCAGCATCCAGGGCGCGCTGGCCTCGACCGGCGGCAATGTGCCGGTGGCCGCGGCGGTCGTCGCCGCCGTCGCGGCCGGCGCCTCGCAGGCCGGCGCGGCGACGGCCGCGCAAGCGATCGCGATGGCCGACGCCACCGGAGGCGACAAGACCGCGGCGGCCATCGGCGTCGGACTGACCGCTGCGCAGGCCGGCATCGCCGTGCTGGCCTTCGGGCAGGCCAAGGCCGCTGGCGCGGGCGGCGTCGCCGCACAGATCGGGGCGGCAGCCCAGGCGATCGCGTTCGGCTACGTGAAGCCGGACGTGCTCGCCAATCGCGAGAAGTCGGCATTCATCCCGGCCGCGCAGAAGGCCGCGCTCGCGGCCTTCTTCCAGCGCTTCGTGCTGAACGCCGACCAGTGGGACGGCTTCAATGCCGAACGCAAGGCCCTGATGCGGCATCTGGCCGACAACGGCATTCGCAACGTGGTCGCGCTGACCGGCGACATCCATGCCTTCTATGCGGGCACCGTGCACGACGACTACGACGCCCAAGGCGGCGGCACGCCGGTGATGGTCGACCTGGTGACGGCCGGCATCAGCTCGGACTCGTTCTTCTCGTATCTGAAATCGGCGGTCGGCGCGCTATCGGAGAGCCTGGCGACGCTGGTCTACCGCACGCTGTCGCTGCCGGTTCCCGCGCTGGGCGGCGAGCCCGTGCAGGTCGACGTCAACCTGCTCGACCATACGCTGGCGCCGTCGACCGTCACCGCGGCGACCGTGGCCGAATCGCTGCGGGTGTCGCTGCGCGGCGCGCTGGCCGCGCGCGGCGTGGCCGAGGGCGAGCTCGATGCGATCACCGATGCGGTGCTGACGGGGCTGCAGGGCGATGCCGGCTTCGTCCAGCAGGTCGTGCCGCTTTGCCAGCAACTGGCCGCGCTGCGCAGCAATCCGTGGCTGCAATACGCCAATACCGACGCGCAGGGCTACGCGGTGGTGACCATCAGGCCGGAAGCGCTGACCTGCGAATTCAAGCAGGTCAACCGGCTGGTGGGCGGCAAGGCGCCGGCCGCGGTGGTGGCAAGGACGGTGAAGGCGACGGTGCCGCGCGACAGGGCTGCGGTGCTGGTCGAGCGGTAGCGGGACGCTGCCCTCTCCCCAATCCTCTCCCGCAAGCGGGAGAGGGAGCACGGCCATCGCTAAGTTCGGCGACTCGGCTGTAGTACGCGCCGGATATCTCCCCTCTCCCGCTAGCGGGAGAGGGGTTGGGGGAGAGGGCGACGGCGCCCCACGACCTACACCGCCCCGTATCCCCCACCCCCGGGCGTCTCGATCACGAATACATCGCCCGCCCCCATCTCGGTCCGCGCCACATGCGGCAGCGTCTCCTCGCTGCCGTCGGCCCGGATCACCCGGTTGCGGCCCGTCGCCCCCGGCTCCCCGCCGGCCATGCCGAAGGGCGCATGCACGCGGTTGTTCGACAGGATCGACGCCGTCATCGGCTCCAGGAAACGCACCTTGCGCACGCCGCCGTCGCCGCCGCGCCAGCGCCCGGCCCCGCCCGATCCATGCCGGATCTCGTAGCTGTCCAGCCGCACCGGGAAGCGCCATTCCAGCACCTCGGGATCGGTCAGGCGCGAGTTGGTCATATGCGTCTGCACCACGTCGCAGCCATCGAAGCCGTTGCCGGCGCCGCTGCCTCCCGAGATCGTCTCGTAGTACTGGTAGCGCGCATTGCCGAAGGTGAAATTGTTCATCGTGCCCTGGCTGGCGGCGACCACGCCCAGCGCGCCGTACAGCGCGTTGGTGATGCACGAGGACGTCTCGACGTTGCCCGACACCACCGAGGCTGGATAGCGCGGATTGAGCATCGAGCCTTCGGGGATCACCACATGCAGCGGCTTCAGGCACCCAGCGTTCAGCGGAATGTCCTGGTCGACCAGCGTGCGAAACACATACAGCACCGCCGCCATGCACACGGCCCGCGGAGCATTGAAGTTGTTGGGCAACTGGTCCGAGGTGCCGGTGAAGTCGACGGTCGCTTCCCTGCGCTCCCGATCGACTGTCACGCGCACGCGGATCTGCGCGCCATTGTCGAGCGGATAGGCATAGCTGCCGTCCTTGAGCGCCGTGATGACCCGCCGCACCGCTTCCTCGGCATTGTCCTGTACATGGCCCATATAGGCGCGCACCACCGGCAGGCCGAAGTGGGCCACCATCTTGCGCAGTTCCTCGACGCCCTTCGCGTTGGCCGCGACCTGCGCGCGCAGATCGGCCATGTTCTGGTCGGCGTTGCGGGCCGGGTAGCGTGCGCCGGCCAGCAGCGCCCGCATGCCGGCGTCGTCGAGCACGCCGCCGTCGACCAGCAGGAAGTTGTCGATCAGCACGCCCTCCTCCTCGACTACGGTGGAGTCGGGCGGCATCGAGCCTGGCGTGATGCCGCCGATATCGGCGTGGTGGCCGCGCGAGCCGACGTAGAACAGCACCTCGCGGCCGTCGGCGTCGAACACCGGCGTGATCACCGTGACGTCCGGCAGATGGGTGCCGCCGTTGTACGGGTCGTTCAGCACATAGACGTCGCCGTCCTTCATCCGCCCGGCATTGCGCGCGATCACGGTCTTGATGCTCTCGCCCATCGAGCCCAGGTGCACCGGCATATGCGGCGCGTTGGCGATCAGGTTGCCCTGCGCGTCGAAGATCGCGCAGGAGAAGTCGAGCCGCTCCTTGATGTTGACCGAGTAGGCGGTGTTCTGCAGCCGCAGGCCCATCTGCTCGGCGATCGACATGAACAGGTTGTTGAACACCTCGAGCATCACCGGATCGGCCTCGGTACCGATGGCGCGCCGCTGCGGCCGCGGCACCGCGCGCGTCAGCACCAGATGGTCGCGCTCGGTCAGCAGGGCCTGCCAGCCCGGCTCGACCACGGTGGTGGCGTTCTGCTCGGCGATGATGGCCGGACCGGCGAGGCGGTCGCCGGGACGCAGCGTATCGCGCCGGTACAGGCCGGTGTCATACCAGGCGCCGCCGCTGAACATGCGTACCGTCTCCGCCGGCTGCGGCGGGCCCTCGCGCGGCGCGAGCGCGGGCGGCCGCTCCTGCGGCGCCTGCGCGACGCCGACCGCTTCCACCGAGACCGCCTCGACGATCAGGCCCTTGTCCGGCATCAGGAAGGCATAGCGCTGCCGGTAGGCGGCCTCGAAGCCGGCGCGCATCGCGGCGGCGTCGCCGAACGGCACCACCAGCGCCGAATCGGTGCCCTCGTAGCGCAGATGGACACGGCGCAGCACCTCGATGCGGCCGGCGTCCTCGCCCTGCTCCAGCAGTTCGTCGCGCGCCTGCTGCGCGAGGGCGTCGAGCCGCTGGGCCAGCATCGGCACCGCCGTCTCGTCCAGCTTCGCCTCGATCGACAGCTCGCGCATCGCCGTGCGGTCGGCCAGACCCATGCCATAGGCCGACAGCACGCCGGCCAGCGGGTGAACGAACACGGTTTGCATGCCGAGCGCATCGGCCACCAGGCAGGCATGCTGGCCGCCGGCGCCGCCGAACGTGGTCAGCGTGTAGCCGGTGACGTCGTGGCCGCGCTGCACCGAGATCTGCTTGATCGCGTTGGCCATGTTGCCGACCGCGATCTCGATGAAGCCCTCGGCCACCTGCTCGGGCGTGCGGCAGTCGCCCGTCTGCTCGGCGATCTGCGCGGCCATGGCCTCGAAGCGCGCGACCACCGCATCGCGATCGAGCGGCGCGTCGGCGCGCGGACCGAACACCGCCGGAAAATGCGCGGGCTGGATCTTGCCGAGCATCACGTTGCAGTCGGTCACCGCCAGCGGGCCACCGCGCCGATAGCTGGCCGGCCCCGGATTCGCGCCCGCGGAATCGGGCCCGACGCGATAGCGGCTGCCGTCGAAATGCAGCACAGAGCCGCCGCCCGCCGCCACGGTATGAATGCTCATCATCGGCGCGCGCATGCGCACGCCGGCGACGCTGGTCTCGAACACGCGCTCGAAGTCGTTCGGATGCTTGCCGCTGAAGTGCGACACATCGGTGGACGTGCCCCCCATGTCGAAGCCGATGATCCGATCGAAGCCGGCACGCTGCGACGCACGCACCATGCCGACGATGCCGCCGGCCGGACCGGACAGGATCGCGTCCTTGCCCTGGAAGCGATGCGCGTCGGTCAGGCCGCCGCTGCTTTGCATGAACTGCAGGTTCACGCCCGGCATCTCCCGCTCGATCTGTTCGACATAACGGCGCAGGATCGGCGACAGATAGGCATCGACCACCGTGGTATCGCCGCGCGGCACCAGCTTCATCAGCGGCGATACCTCGTGCGACACCGATACCTGGGCGAATCCCAGCTCGCGCGCAATCCGCGCCGCTCTAGCCTCGTGATCGGCATAGCGATAGCCGTGCATCAGCACGATCGCCACCGCGCGGATGCCGCCGGCCAGCACGCGTGCCATCTGCTCGCGCAGCGCTGCCTCGTCCAGCGGCTGCACCACCTCGCCATGCGCGCCGATCCGTTCGTCGACTTCCACGACCTCGCGATACAGCAGTTCGGGCAGCACGATATTGAGATCGAACAGCCGCGGCCGGTTCTGGTAGGCGATGCGCAGCGCCTCGCGATAGCCGCGCGTGATGAACAGCGCGGTGGGCTCGCCCTTGCGCTCGAGCAGCGCATTGGTGGCCACCGTGGTGCCCATCTTCACCGCGGACACCAGGCTTGGCGTGATCGGCTCGCCCGCGGCCATGCCGAGCAGATGGCGAATGCCCGCGACCGCCGCATCGGCATATTGCTCGGGGTTCTCCGACAGCAGCTTGTGCGTGACCACGGTACCGTCCGGGCGCAGCCCGACGATATCGGTGAAGGTGCCGCCGCGATCGATCCAGAACTGCCAGCGTGGGTCGGTCGATGGCGCTTGCGATGCGGAAGAAGACACGCTGAACTACCTCGCGAAAGGGATGGTTGTTTGTCGTCCCCGCGTTCGCGGGGGCGACGTGATAGATCAGGCAAACACTACAACGACGTCGCCGAACGCGCCGCCTGCTCGTACAGCCCCGTCAGCACGCGCAGCAGCCGTGCCAGTTCACCGATCTCGGCGTTCTCGGCGCTGCCGGGGGTCATATTGCTGGTCAGGCATTGCTCGCGGATTTCGCGATACCGGGCACATGCCTCGGTGCCGGCCGCGGTGGTGCTGTAGGTCGCCTCCTTGCCCACGCGCACGCCTGCGACCAGGTCCATGCCCTGGAGCTTCTTCAGCGAGTAGGTCACCAGATGGGTGTCCTCGACATTCAGCACGAAGCAGATATCGGCCAGCCGCTTTGCGCGGCCGCGGTGGTTGACGTGATGGAGCACCAGCACGTCGAGAAACGTCAGGTCGCGCACGCCGGCCGCGCCCATGCAGCGCACCACCCAGCGGCTATAGGCGTTGTAGGCGGTGTTCAGGCCGAACTCGAATTCGGACAGCTCGGGACTGCGCGACGACACCAGATGCGCGGACGACACGATGCCGGCGCCGGCCGGGCGAGCCACCACTTCGGCGGACGCCAGATCGGCAGCAGCAACATCGGGAGAAGCAACGTTGGAAGAAGCAACATCGTCGCGGCGGCTCGGCTTTCGGGCCATGGACAGCACTCCTGCAGAAGGGACAGCGGAGAACGGCTTCGCGCGTCGGGGAGCGCAGATGGTCGATCGCGGGCAGTCGCGGCGATCGCCAACGGGGCGCCGTGTAGGGATTTCCCGGGGGCCGCGGCGGTAATTTCAGCTTGACAGTTTATCGACAAATTATGAGCATGAGTACCCGGCAACGATGGGGATTGCGCGGCACTGCGGCGACCGCATCCGTGGCAATTCGCGCACGAATCCTGGGCACCCGGGCGGGCCGCGCACTGTCGCGGGGCAAGCGGCATCGAGTACGGCCCCGTGCGAATCCCCGATTCCGATTCCGACTTCGACGCCTGCGCCCACCGCCGAGCCGCACCGCCGAGCCCCAACTGCCGAGCCCCAACCACACCGAGCACTACCCGATGACGATGCCTGCCGCGCTGCTTCCCGATATCGACACGCTGAACCGCCTGGCCCGCGAAGGCCGGCTCTCGCGCACGGCGCTGTTGCAGCAGGCGCAGGCGCGGGCGGACGAACCGGCGGCGCAGGCGGTATTCCTGCAGACCAGCTTCGATACCGCCGCCAGGGCGGCGCAGGCCGCCGATGCCGCGGTGCTGGCCGGCAAGCCGCTGCATCCGCTGGCCGGGCTGCCGGTATCGATCAAGGATCTGTTCGATATCGGCGGCGATATCACGCGCGCCGCCTCGACGGTGCGTGCCGATGCCGCGCCGGCGCTCGATGACGCGCCCGTCGTGGCTCGGCTGCGCTCGGTGGGCGCCGCGCTGGTCGGCCGCACCAACATGACCGAGTTCGCCTTCTCGGGCGTCGGCATCAATCCCCACTACGGCACGCCGGTCAACCCGCACGACAGCGCGGTGGCGCGCATCTGCGGCGGCTCGTCGTCGGGCGCTGCGGCCTCGGTGGCGCTCGGCCTGGCGGTAGCGGCGCTGGGCAGCGATACCGGCGGGTCGATCCGCATTCCGGCCGCGCTATGCGGCCTGACCGGCTTCAAGCCCACCGCGCGGCGCGTGCCGCTGACGGGCGCCTTTCCGCTGTCCTACTCGCTCGATACCGCCTGCGCGATGGCGCGCACGGTGGCCGACTGCGTGCTGGTCGATGGCGTGATCGCCGATCAGGCGCTGGTCCCCGTGCGCAAGGCCGCTGGCGCGCTGCGGCTTGCGGTACCGCGCCAGCTGCTGCTCGACGAGCTCGACCAGACCGTGTCGCGCGCGTTCGATCGCGCGCTCGGCCGGCTGTCGGCCGCCGGCGTGCAGATCGAACACGTGGATCTGCCCGAGCTGCTGGAGCTGTCGACGCTGAACGCGCAAGGCGGGCTGACCGCGGCGGAGGCCTACGCGATCCATCGCGGCACCTTGTCCACGCGGCGCGCGTTGTACGACCCGCGCGTGGCGGCGCGTATCGACCGCGGCGCCGCGATCGGCGCGGCCGACTATGTCGATCTGGTCCGCGCCCGCGCCGCCTGGAGCGAGCGCGTGATGGCGAGGCTCGACGGCTACGATGCCCTGGCCTGCCCCACCGTGCCGGTAGTGGCGCCGCCGATCGCCCCGCTGGTCGCCGACGACGCGCTGTTTACGCGCACCAATGCGCTGCTGCTGCGCAATCCCTCGACCATCAATTTCCTCGACGGCTGCGCGATCTCGCTGCCGTGCCACCAGAGCGACGAACTGCCGGTGGGACTGATGCTGGCGCACGGCCCGATGCGCGACGCGCCGCTGCTGGGCACGGCGCTTGCATTGGAGGCCGTGCTCGCCGCCACGCCGCCGCAGGCTTGAGCCGACCCGGCAGGACCGGGCGAGCGACGCGCGACAACCTAGTGGACGACCCAGTGGACGAGCCACCGCTGGCGGCGCAAGATCCACGCACGCGCGCGCAACAACGATGCGCAACGACCGCAACGACGCGGTCACGACGCGGTACCGACACAACCAGGAGAGAAATGATGCAGCGCAAGGGATTGCTCAAGTCGATGTCTGCGTGCGGGCTGCTCGCCTGCGCCTTCGCGATGGCGCCGCTGGCGCAGGCCCAGGTCAAATGGGATCTGCCGACCGGCTATCCGGCCAACAACCCGCATACGGTCAACCTCGATCAGTTCGCCAAGGAGGTCAGCGCGGCCACGCAGGGCAAGCTGGCCATCACGCTGCATCCGAACGGTTCGCTGTTCAAGGCCAACGAGATCAAGCGCGCCGTGCAGAGCAACCAGGCCCAGGCCGGCGAGGTGCTGATGTCGCTGCTGGAAAACGAGAACGCGCTGTTCGGCGTCGATGCCGTGCCCTTCCTCGCCACCGGCTTCGATGCCTCGTACAAGCTGTGGCAGGCGCAGCGGCCCGTGATCGACCGCCTGCTGGACCGCCAGGGCATCAAGCTGCTGTACGCGGTCGCCTGGCCGCCGCAGGGCATCTACGCGAAGAAGGAAATCCGCTCGGGCGCCGACATGAAGGGCCTGAAGTGGCGCGCCTACAATCCGGCCACCACGCGCATCGCGCAGGCGGTCGGCGCGCAGCCGATGACGATCCAGGCCGCCGAGCTGTCGCAGGCGCTGGCCACCGGCGTGGTCGACAGCTTCATGTCGTCGGGCGCCACCGGCGTCGACAGCAAGGTGTGGGAGAGCCTGTCGCACTTCCATACGGTCGATGCCTGGCTGCCGAAGAACATGGTGATCGTCAACAAGCGCGAGTTCGACAAGCTCGACAAGCCGTCGCAGGAGGCGCTGATGAAGGCCGCCCAGGCTGCCGAGACGCGCGGCTGGCAGCGGATGCGCGAATACACGCAGCAATCGCTCGACACGCTTGCGAAGAACAAGATGACCATCGTCAAGCCGACGCCGCAGCTGCAGGCGGACATGAAGAAGATCGGCGACGAACTGCTTGCCGAGTGGGAAAAGAAGGCCGGGCCCGAGGGCAAGGAAATCATCGCTGGATATCGCAAGTAAGGCGCTGGTTCGTGTGCCGGTGATATTCCCGTCGTCCCCGCGAAAGCGGGGACGACTGAAAACCATCGCAGTGGCCCCCCTCTCCCCTAGCCTTCCGGACGCATCATGACTTCCCGCTTCCAGTGGTTCTACCAGGCGCTCGGCGCGCTGGCGGCCGTGTTCATCTGCCTGACGCTGCTGGTCGAACTGGCCATCATCGTTGGACGCTTCGCCAATTTCCAGATCGACGGCGGCGATGCCTATGCCGGCTACTTCATGGCCGCGGGGTCGTTTCTTGCGCTGGCCGCGACCCTGCGCCAGGGCGACCATATCCGCGTGACGCTGATCCTGCAGCGCCTGCACGGCAAGCCGCGCGTCTGGGTCGAGATCTTCTGCCTGGCGGTGGCCACGCTGCTGACCGCGTATTTCACCTACTACGCGGGCAAGCTCGCGTACGACTCGTACATCTATCACGACATCTCGCAGAACACCGACGCCACGCCGCTGTGGATTCCACAGCTGTCGATGGCGGTGGGCCTGTTCGGGCTGTTCGTCGCCTTCGCGGAGGAATTCGTCTACGTGCTGCGCACGCGCCGCCTGCCGCGCGAGGAAGGCGGCGAGATGGCGCGCACCGAATAACGCCGACGTACCGACACGCACCGACACGTACCAACTGGACGGGCTCCCCACAGGAACGCAACACATGGATCTCTGGATCACCTTCTTGCTGATCGTCGCCATCTTCGCCGTGCTCGGCGCTGGCGTCTGGATCGGCATCGCCATTCTCGGCGTCGCCTGGTTCGCGATGGAGCTGTTCACCAACAAGGTCGGCGGCGAATCGATGGCGCTGACGGTCTGGGGTTCGCTCTCGAGCTGGACGCTGACCGCGCTGCCCCTGTTCATCTGGATGGGCGAGATCCTGCTCAAGACCCGGCTGTCCGAAGGCATGTTCCGCGGCCTGGCGCCCTGGCTGCAGCGCCTGCCCGGCCGGCTGCTGCACGTCAACGTGATCGGCTGCACCATCTTTGCCGCGGTGTCGGGCTCGAGCGCCGCCACCTGCGCGACGATCGGCAAGATCTCGCTGCCCGAACTGGCCAAGCGCGGCTATCCGGACTCGATGGCGATCGGTACGCTGGCCGGCGCCGGCACGCTGGGCCTGCTGATCCCGCCGTCGATCATCATGATCGTCTATGGCGTCACCGCCGACGTCTCGATCGGCAAGCTCTTCATCGGCGGCGTGCTGCCGGGCCTGCTGCTGGCGCTGCTGTTCATGGGTTATGTCGCGGTCTGGGGCTGGCGCCATCGCGATGCGATCCCGGTGCCCGAGCATCGACTGGACCTGCATGCCAAGCTGGCCGAGTCGCGCCATCTGATCCCGGTGGTGCTGCTGATCGGCGCGGTGCTCGGCTCGATCTACGCCGGCATCGCAACCGCCACCGAGGCCGCAGCGCTCGGCGTGGTGGGCGCGCTGCTGCTGGCGCTGGCCCAGCGCACGCTGACCTGGGCGACCTTCCGCGACTCGCTGATGGCCGCCACGCGGATGTACTGCATGATCGCGCTGATCCTGGCGGGCTCGTCGTTCCTGACGCTGGCGATGGGCTTCATCGGCCTGCCGCGCCATCTGGCCGAATGGATCGTCAGCCTGAACCTGACGCCGTTCCTGCTGATCGTGGCGCTGATGGTGTTCTTCGTGATCCTGGGCTGCTTCCTCGACGGCATCTCGATGGTGGTGCTGACGATGTCCGTGCTGCTGCCGACCATCCAGGCGGTCGGCATCGACCTGCTGTGGTTCGGCATCTTCGTCGTGCTGGTGGTCGAGATGGCGCAGATCACGCCGCCGGTCGGCTTCAACCTGTTCGTGCTGCAAGGCATGACCCGACGCAACATCAGCTATATCGCCTGGGCCGCCTTCCCCTTCTTCGTGCTGATGGTGGTGGCGGTGCTGCTGATCTGGACCTTCCCCGGCCTGGTGACCTACCTGCCCGCGCAGATGAAGATGTAGATCCCATGCATGCGATCGTGATCGGGGCCGGCGTGATCGGCGTGTGCTCGGCCTGGTATCTGCGCGAGGCCGGATTCGAGGTCACCGTGCTGGACCGGCGGGCCTCGCCCGCGCAGGAAACCAGCTTCGGCAATGCGGGCGTGATCGCGCCTGGCTACGTGACACCGTGGGCCGCGCCGGGGATGCCGGCCAAGGTGCTGCGCACCCTCTTCGCCAGCACCTCGCCGGTGGTGTTCCGGCCCAGCGCCGACCCCGCGATGTGGCGCTGGATCGCGCGCTGGCTGGGCGAATGCCGGCTCGAACGCTATCGCATCAACAAGCTGCGCATGCAGCGGCTGGCCTTCTACAGCCGGGCCTGCCTGCACCAGCTGCGCGACCAGCTGCAGATCGACTACGAGCAGTCGAATGGCTATCTGCAGCTGTTCCGGGGCGAGCGCGATCTCGACATGGCGCGGCCCGCGCTGGCGCTGCTGCGCGAGAACGCGGTGCCCCATCGGCTGATCGACGCCGCCGAATGCCGCCGCCTCGAGCCAGGGCTCGCTCCGGACACGGCGCTGGCTGGCGGGCTGCATCTGCCCGAGGACGAATCGGGCAATTGTCCGATGTTCACGCGCCGGCTGCGGCAGTTCGCCGAGGCAGCGGGCGTGCGCTTCCTGATGGACACCACCGTTCAGGGCATCGCGGCGCCGCGCGGCGGCGTGCTGTCCGTATCGATGCGGCGCCAGGATGGGGACTCGATCTTGCGCGCGCAGCACGTCGTGGTTGCCGCCGGCGTCGCCAGTGCCGCGCTGCTGCGCCCGCTGGGCCTGCGCGTGCCGCTCTATCCGGTCAAGGGCTATTCGGCGACGGTGCCCGTGCGCGACGCCCTGCAGGCGCCGCTGGCGGCGCTGATGGACGAGTCGTACAAGGTCGCGATCACCCGCATGGGCAATCGCATTCGGCTGGCCGGCACCGCCGAGCTCGGCTCGCGCAAGCTCGACCTGCGCCAGGCCGCGGTGCGCACGCTGCTGAAGGTCGGACGCGACTGGTTCCCCGGCGCGGCCAACTACGGCGAAGCGTCGCTGTGGGCCGGTGCGCGCCCGATGCTGCCGGACGGTCCGCCGCTGATCGGCGCCACCGCCGTGCCCGGCCTCTTTCTCAATCTCGGCCATGGCTCCACCGGCTGGGCGATGGCCTGCGGCTCGGGCAAGCTGCTCGCCGCGCAGGTGGCCGGCGCACAGCCGGAGATCGACCTGGAAGGCCTGACGCCGGACCGCTACGGCCTCGGCCCGCGGCGATGAGCCGCTTGCCGATGGCGCTGCGATAATGCGCCGATGACGCCCTTCTCCTCTCCCGCCGCTGGGGTGACGACCACCTCCGGGACGACCGCCTCCGCGTCCGCCGACTGGCTGCGCTTCGATCCGGCGAGCACCACGTCGATCCCCTTGTTCGACAGCGCCGCGATCCGGCGGCTCGAACAGGCTGCCTACGCCAACCTGTCGCCGTTCACGCTGATGGCCCGCGCCGGTGCCGCCGCTGCCAGTTGGCTGACCGCCCACGCACCGGCGGGCCCGCTGCTGTTGCTGGCCGGCCCCGGCAACAACGGTGGCGACGCGCTGGTCGCGGCGACGTGCCTGCATCGGGCCGGGCGCGAGGTGCAAGCATGGCTGCTGGCCGACCCCGCGCGCCTGCCGGCCGACGCCGCACGCGCGTGGCAGGAGGCGAACGACGCCGGCGTGCCGCTGCAGGTGCTGGTGCCCGATGCCGCCTCGCCGCAGACCGCACCGCCCTGGCCCGCGACGGCGCCGCGTTTTGCCGCGGTGGTGGACGGCCTGCTGGGGATCGGACGGAACCGTCCGGCCAGCGGCGCGCTGGCCGAATGGATCGCGCGCCTGCGCTCACTGGCCGACCAGGGGGTGCCGGTGTTCGCGCTCGACGTGCCGAGCGGCCTGTCGGCCGATACCGGCGCCGGTGCGCCCGCCGTGCGCGCGACACGGACCCTGACCTTCATCGCCGCCAAGCCTGGACTGCTGACGCTGGACGGCCGCGACTGCGCCGGCGAACTCGATATCGCCCCGCTCGGCCTCGACTATCCGCCGCAGGACACCGCGGCGGCCTGGGCAAATACGCCGGCCCGCTTCGCCGCGGCGCTGCCCGGCCGACGACATGCCAGCCACAAGGGCAGCTTCGGCACGCTGGCGGTGATCGGCGGCAGTATCGGCATGGTCGGCGCGCCGCTGCTGGGTGCTCGGGCCGCGCTGCATCTTGGCGCCGGGCGGGTGCATATCGGCTTCCTGGCCGACCCCGCGCCGCCCATCGATCCGGTGCATCCCGAGCTGATGCTGCATCCGGTGGACCGGCTGCCCCTGCACGAGATGTCGGCACTGGTGGCCGGTCCCGGCATGGGCACCGGCGAAGACGCCCGCCGATGGCTCGAGATGGCGCTGCAGGCCGGTAGGCCGACCGTGCTCGATGCCGATGCGCTGAACTTGCTTGCCACCGACGCGGCATTGGCCGCGATGGCCAGGGCCGGCACCGCGCCGCGCGTGATGACGCCGCATCCGCTCGAAGCGGCGCGGCTGATGGGCTGCACCGTGGCGGAGATCCAGCGCGATCGCCTCGGCGCCGCCCGCGCGCTGGCCGCGCAATGGGAGGCGGTGGTGGTGCTTAAGGGCTCGGGCACGGTGATCGCCGGTTGGGGCGAGAACGCGCACGAGAGCGCGCTCGCCATCAATCCGACCGGCAATGCGGGCCTGGCCACCGCCGGCACCGGTGACGTGCTGGCCGGCATGATCGGGGCGCTGCTGGCACAGGGCATGGCCGCCGAGTCCGCGGCGCTGGCGGCGGTCTGGCTGCATGGCCGGGCCGCCGATCGCCTGGTGGCGGGCGGCGAAGGCCCGGTCGGGCTGACAGCCGGCGAATTGCCCCGCGCCGCGCGGCAGGAGCTGAACATGCCGAGCGCCTGGCGATGAGCGGGGCGATCCCGGTACAGGGCGCGGCGCCGAGCCGTCGGCAACTGTGGACCGGCATCGCGCTGCTGGTGCTGGGCCAATGGATCCTGACGCTGCTCGATGCCACCGGCAAGACGCTGACCCAGCAGGGGCTGCCGATCATGGCGGTGGCGTGGGTGCGCTACGTCGGCCACGTGGTGGCGATCTTCCTGCTGCTCGGACCGACGCGCTTCCGGGCGCAGGTCCGCACCGGCCAGCCGCGGCTGCAATGGATGCGCGGCGGCCTGATGCTGGCCTCGACGCTGGTGTTCTTCTCGGTGCTGAAGCTGATGCCGTTGGCGACGGCCACCGCGCTGAACTTCTGCGCGCCGCTGTTCGTGGTCGCGCTGTCGCCGTGGCTGCTGGGCGAACGCCCGGGGCGCCACGCCCGCCTGATGCGCTGGAGCGGCGTGCTGATCGGCTTTGGCGGCATGCTGGTGGTGGTGCGCCCCGGCGGCGAGCTGACGCCGGGCGGCGTGGCGCTGGGCCTCACGTCCGCCCTGCTGTTCGCGCTGCTGCAAATGCTGACGCGGCGCATGGCGGCCCACGATGCGCCGATGACCACGCTGATCTGGAGCGGCATCACCGGCGCCGCGCTGACCACGCTGCTGGTGCCCTTCTTCTGGTTCACCGCGATGCCGACGCCGCTGCAATGCGCGCTGCTGCTGTCGGCCGGCATCACCGGTTCGCTCGGCCACTATTTTGTGATCCGCGCCTTCCAGTACGCGGACGCATCGTTCCTGAGCCCCTTCCTCTATCTGCAGATCATCTCGGCCACCACGGTCGGCTTCCTCGCCTTCGGCCAGTTGCCCGACTGGACCACGGCGCTGGGCATCGCGGTGATCTGCGCCGGCGGCGTATGGGTCGCGGGCGGCGAATCGGCATTGCGGCTGGTGGCCAGGAACCTCGGCCGAACGCGTTGATTGCGGCGTTGTCTGACAGTGTTCGCCGAATGTGCACGCTATACTCGGCACGTTTTCTCCGATCGTATTCGCAATGCCCACTGACCTTCCCGCCTGGCAACGTCTGCAGCAGCACTACCAAGCGATCCGCGACCAGCGGATGCGTGACTGGTTTGCCGCGCCCGACGCCGGCGAGCGGGTCGATCGGTTCTCGCTGGAAGCGGCCGGCCTGTTCCTGGACTACTCGAAGAACCGGATCGTGCCCGAGACGATGGACCTGCTGGTCCAGCTGGCCGAAGAGGCCGGCGTGCCCGCGCGGCGCGATGCCATGTTCGCTGGCGCACATATCAATGCGACCGAGGATCGGGCCGCGCTGCATATGGCGCTGCGCGCGGCCCCGGACGCTCCCTTCCAGGTCGATGGCAAGCCGGTGATGCCGGCCGTGCACGATGTGCTGGCGCGCATGCAGGACTTCTCGCAGCGTGTGCGCAGCGGCGAATGGAAAGGCCATAGCGGCAAGACCATCACGGACGTGGTGAACCTGGGCATCGGCGGCTCGGATCTCGGGCCGCGCATGGTGTGCCGCGCGCTCGCTCACCTTGCCGGCGATGGTGGGGCGGCGTCGGGGCCGCGCGTGCATTTCGTCTCGAACGTGGACGGCACCGAACTGGCCGAGACGCTGGCGCGGCTCGATCCCGAACGCACGCTGGTGATCGTCTGCTCGAAGACCTTCACCACGCTCGAGACGATGGCGAATGCGAACAGCACGCGCCAATGGTTTGTCGAGCGCGGCGTACCGGAGAGCGGACTGGCGCGCCACTTCGTCGCGGTGTCGACCAACCTCGAGGCCGTGCGCGCCTTCGGCATCGATCCGGCCAATATGTTCGAGTTCTGGGACTGGATCGGCGGGCGCTTTTCGCTGTGGTCCTCGGTAGGGCTGTCGATCACGCTGGCGCTGGGCTTCGAGGCCTTCGCCGAATTGCTGGCCGGCGGCCGCGAGATGGACGCGCACTTCCGCACCGCGCCGCTGGCGCGCAACATGCCGGTGGTGCTCGGCCTGCTGGGGGTCTGGTACCGCAATGTGTTCGGCCTGCCGACCAGCTGCATGGCGCCGTACTCGACCTCGCTGGAACTGTTCCCGGCCTTCCTGCAGCAGCTCGAGATGGAGAGCAACGGCAAGTCGGTGCAGCGCGACGGGCAACCGGTGCGCGTGGACACGTCGCCCGTCGTCTGGGGTACGG
Organism: Cupriavidus sp.; assembly: GCA_031181345.1. Classification (GTDB taxonomy): domain Bacteria; phylum Pseudomonadota; class Gammaproteobacteria; order Burkholderiales; family Burkholderiaceae; genus Cupriavidus. The sequence goes on from JAPSLC010000028.1 coordinate 57,688, forward strand.
CCGGCACCAATGGCCAGCACGCCTATTTCCAGCTGATCCACCAGGGCTCGCAGATCGTGCCCGTCGACTTCGTCGCGCCGCTGTCCGCGCCGCGCACGCTGCCGGGCCATCATGCCAAGCTGCTCGCCAATTGCTTCGCGCAGGCCGAGGCGCTGATGCGTGGACGGACCGAGGACGAACTGCGCGCGGCCGGCATCGTCGAGCCCGAGCGCATCGCGCATATGCGTTTCGAGGGCAATCGCCCCAGCAATATGCTGCTGATCGAAGGCATCACGCCGCGCGCGCTGGGCGCGCTGATCGCGCTGTACGAGCACCGCACCTTCGTGATGGGCGCGATCTGGAATATCAACTCGTTCGACCAGTGGGGCGTCGAACTGGGCAAGCTGCTGGCGCGGCCAATCGAGGCGGAGCTGAACGGGCGCGCCGAAGGTCCGCACGATCCGTCCACCAGTGGGCTGATCGCGCGCGCCAGAAGCGCGCTCGCCCGGGCAGGCTGAGGGCCAAGGCCGGCCGGGGCCGCGTTCTCAGACCTCGGCGCCCATCCACTCGTCGCTGGCGACCTTCCCTGCCTCGATGGTGAGAATGCGCCCGCAGCGCGCCGCCACCGAGCGGTCATGCGTGACCAGCACCAGCGTCGAGCCGGCGTCGCGATTCAGTTCGAACATCAGCGCGATCACCGCCTCGCCGGTGGCGGTATCGAGACTGCCGGTCGGCTCGTCGGCGAACAGGATATCGGGCCGCGTGACGAAGGCCCGCGCCAGTGCCACGCGCTGCTGCTCGCCGCCCGACAGCGTGCGCGGATAGTGCGACAGGCGCGCCCCCAGGCCGACCCGTTCCAGCATGGCCTTGGCGCGCTCGCGTACGCCTTCGGTCTCGCCGCGCAGCTCCAGTGGCAGCATCACGTTCTCCAGCGCGGTCAGATGGCCCACCAGCTGGAACGACTGGAACACGAAGCCGACGTGCCGGCCGCGCAGCGCCGCGCGCTGGTCCTCGTCGAGCGCGAACAGATCGTGGCCATGCAGCGACACGGTGCCGCGGCTGGGAAGATCGAGGCCCGCCATCAACCCCAGCAGCGTCGATTTGCCCGAACCCGAGGCGCCGACGATGGCCAGCGTTTCGCCGGGCGTGACGGAAAAGGACACGTCGTGCAGAATCGTCAGCGAACCGGTCGCGTCCGCCACGGTCTTTCCCAAGGATTCGACAGCAAGAATGGATGAGGACATGAGCAAGGGTTTCCGGAACGGTTTCTGGCGGGACATCGGTGGACGCTGGCGCGCCCTGGTGCTGGGCGGGCTGCTGGCGCTGGCAGCGATGCCTGCGCTGGCGCAACGCGCGCCCACCATCCTGGTGCTTGGCGACAGCCTGTCGGCGGAATACGGCATCGCGCGCGGCGCAGGATGGGTCAAGTTATTGGAAGACCGCCTGCGCGCGGAGAGGTTCGATTATAGCGTCGTCAATGCAAGCATCAGCGGCGAGACCACGGTGGGCGGCAAGACCCGCCTGCCCGATCTGCTGGCCCGCCATCGGCCCGCCGTCGTGGTGGTCGAACTCGGCGCCAACGACGCGTTGCGCGGCCTGCCGCTGCAGAGTACCGAGGCCAATCTGCGCCAGATCGTCACCAGCGCGAAGGCCGCCAAGGCCAGCGTGCTGCTGATCGGCATGCGGATTCCGCCCAACTACGGGCCCGACTACACCGAGCGCTTCTTCGCGCTGTATCCGAAACTGGCCAAGGAATATCAGCTGCCGCTGGTGCCCTTCCTGCTCGACAAGGTGGTGACGCGGCCCGACTGGTTCCAGGACGACCGCATCCATCCGACCGCGCAGGCCCAGCCGGCGCTGCTGGACACCGTATGGCCGCAACTGGAGCCGCTGCTCAAGCGGCAGCGGCGCAGCGCGGAGGAAGGCAAGGCGCAGCAACGGCGCGGTTGAACGGCGGCCCGGCGGCACTGGCCACCGGCGCATGAAAAAGGGGCCCTGCGGGCCCCTTCTCCATGGCTGCGGCCCGGCCCTGTACGGGCGGCCGCGTCCGTCGCGATCAGCCTGCCGGCTGCGATTCCGCCGGCGCCGCGGGCTTGAGGACTTCGACTTCCGACCGCGCCTTCAGACTCTCGAAGAACGCTTCCAGTTCGCTCTGGCCTGCCAGTTGCGACAGTTGCTGGGCCTCGGCCTGGCGCTGCGCGGGATTGGCCTGCGCCGGCTGCGAAACCTTGGCGATGCGATAGATGGCATAGCCCTGCGCGCCAAGATCGACGCCGACCATCGCCGGCAGCTTGGATGCATCGGCACGCATCACCGCCTCGACCGCCTTCGGTGCGAGGCCGGCCGGTTGCTGCCGCGATACCGTGACCGCGGCGCCGAAACCGTCGGCGGAACCGCCCTGCTTGAGCTTGGCCAGCTGCGCTTCGCCATCCTTGCGCGCCAGCTCGGCGGCCTGCTCGGCAACGTACCGGGCGCGGACCTGGTCGCGCACCGCGTCGAACGGCTGCACCGATGCCGGCCGATACTCGACCACACGGCCGGCCACCAGGGTTTCCGGACCAACCTGGATCGCTTCGGTATTGCGCTTGTTCTTGAGCGCGTCGTCGCTGAACAGCGCGGTCAGCACCTTCTCGTTGTTCAGCGGATTGTTCGCGCCCAGCGCGGGGTTCGGCGCGCGCGTCACGTTGTCGGCGGTCTGGATCGTCAGCTTGAACTTGTCCGCGGCCGGCTTCAGGCTGTCGGCCTGCTCATAGACGGTATTGCCGAAGGCATCGGCCTGCTCGGTGAACTGCTTGGCCGCGAGCTGCTTGCGCAGTTCGGCTTCGAGCTCGGTCTTGACCTCCTCCAGCGGACGCGTCTGCGACGGCTTGATCTCGGTCACCTTGATGATGTGATAGCCGTAGTCGGTCTCGACCACATCGCTGAGCTGGTTCGGCTGCAGCGCGTACATCGCATCCTCGAACGGCTTGACCAGCGCGCCACGACCCATGAAGCCCAGGTCACCGCCCTTCTCTGCGGAACCCGGATCCTGCGACTGCTTGCGCGCGACATCGGCGAAGGTCTCCGGATGCTTGCGCAGCGCTTCCACCAGCTTGGTCGCCTTGTCCTTGGCGGCCTGGCGCTCGGCCGCAGGCGCGTCCTTCGGCGCCGCGATCAGGATATGGCTGGCGCGGCGCTGCTCGTCGGTACGGAAACGCGCGATATTGCTGTCGTAGTAGGACTTGAGCTGCTCGGGCGTGATGCTGATGCCGGCGGCCATCGCATCGGCAGACAGCACCAGGTATTCGACCTTGGCCTGCTCGGGCACGCTGAAGGCCTGGCGATGCTTGTCGTAGTACGCCTTCAGGGCTGCCTCGTCGGCCGACACCTTGGCGGCGTAGTCGGCGGCCTTCAGCAGCAGCGGCTGGACCTCGCGCTGCTGGTCGCGCACGGCGATCAGGCGGTCGAGCAGCGACTTCGGCATGAAGGCCGTCGCGCCGATCGACTGGCCGAGCTGCTGCGTCGCCAGGTCGAAGCGCATGCGTGCGTCGAACTGTTCGGGCGTCATGCCCTGCGAGGCAAGCAGTTCGAGGTAGGCCTTGTCCTCGACCGTGCCGTCCGCCTTCTTCGGCAGCTGCGCGATCGCGGGGATGGCGACGATGGCCTCGTACAGGCGCTCGTTCGATACGGTCAGATGCTCGCGATTGACTTCGTCGGCGACCACGCGCTGCAGGATCAACTGGTCGAGCACGGCCTTGCGCGCTTCGGGCCCTTCGAACTGGCGCGGGTCATAGGCGGCGCCCAGCACCTGACGCATCCGCTCCGACTGCTCGCGCAGCACGTTATCGACTTCCTGTTGGGTGATGGCGCGGCCACCGACCTTGGCGGCGTCGTGCGAGCTGTCCATGAAGCGCGAATAGCTCTCCACGCCGAAGAACACGAACGACGGAAACACCAGCACCAGCAGCAGCAAAAGCATCAGGCGCCGGTTGTTGCGAACGAAATCAAGCATGCTGACTCGGGATCAAGTTGGGACGGAGGTCAAACTCCGCGATTCTAGCAGGCTGCGCAGGGCCGACCGCTGGATGTGGCGTCGACGGCCGCTGCAGGCGGGGCTACAAAACGGGGCTACAAATGAAAACAGCCGCATGGAGGCGGCTGATTCGGCCGGCCACCTGGCGGTGCCCGGATGCAATGTGGCGGAGTGGACGGGACTCGAACCCGCGACCCCCGGCGTGACAGGCCGGTATTCTAACCGACTGAACTACCACTCCGACGTCGGTCTCGCTGCCGGCGACACGGCCTGATGACACGGTGGCATGGCGATCGGGCCATCGAGTGAGTGGTGGGTGCTGAGGGGATCGAACCCCCGACCTACGCCTTGTAAGGGCGCCGCTCTACCAGCTGAGCTAAGCACCCGCTCGATGTTGCCGCGATGCTGCCACGATGTGGCCGCAATGCCGCCAATCAGGCTGTATCGCCGCGCACGTATCAGCCATCGACTGCCGTTTGCGCTGCGAGGCCGCAAGTGTAATACAGCGGGTTTGGCTTTGCCAAGCCGAACACCGCGCGGCGCGCAAAAAAAAACCGCAGGGCGAACCCTGCGGTCTTGCGGTGCCGGCGGGCGGGATCGCCCACCTTCACGCCCGATCAGTGGTGAATCATCTCGTGCGTGGCGGCCGCGCCCTTGTCCTTGACTTCGGCAGGGCTGGCGACTTCTTCCGGCAGCGGCTCGGGCTTGCGCTCGAGCGCCATTTCCAACACCTTGTCGATCCAGCGCACCGGAACGATCTCGATATTGTTCTTGACGTTGTCCGGAATGTCGGCGAGGTCCTTGACGTTCTCCTCGGGAATCAGCGCCAGCTTGATGCCACCGCGGTGGGCTGCCAGCAGCTTCTCCTTCAGACCGCCGATCGGCAGCACTTCGCCGCGCAGCGTGATCTCGCCGGTCATCGCCACATCGGCGCGCACCGGGATACCGGTCAGCACCGACACCAGCGCCGTCGTCATCGCGATACCGGCGGACGGACCGTCCTTCGGCGTCGCGCCCTCGGGCACGTGGATGTGGATGTCCCGCTTCTCGAACATCTCGTCGGTGATGCCCAGCCGGCGGGCGCGCGAACGCACCACCGAACGGGCCGCCTCGACCGATTCCTTCATCACGTCGCCCAGCGAGCCGGTGCGGGTGATATTGCCCTTGCCCGGCATCAGCGCGGCCTCGATCGTCAGCAGATCGCCGCCGACCTCGGTCCACGCCAGACCCGTGACCTGGCCCACCTGGTTTTCCTTGCCGGCCAGGCCGAAGTCGT